>NZ_LGHK01000316.1 GCF_001908235.1 Bradyrhizobium sp. NAS96.2 | reverse complement strand
CCGGCGAGAGCTCGTCGAGACCAGGCAGCAGCCGCCGGCAGATCGCCAGATAACGCGGGATGTCATGGTTCGAGAACACCTCGAGCGCGACGTCCCAAGGGATATCAATCATTCCCCGCGTCTTGCGGCAATAGGCGGCAGCCTTGTCGCCGCGCAGGCCGGCGGCGCCGACCAGCACCTTAAGCATTGCCTCGCTCACGCGCCCGCGCCAATCGGCGCGGATCTGCGCTGCGGTCTGCGTCCCGAAATCGTAGCCGATCGCGCCGGTCGGCCCGGAGTTGTCGCTCGGATGCTCGAGGACGGTCCGATAGCGCTTGTTATAGAACGCCTGGCTGGTGACCTCGGCCGAGACGATCAGGTCGAAGGCGGCGCGGGAGATCCCATGCAAATCGATAGCGCTCGCAGAAATCGCTGCGTTGGTCATCGTGATAGTCCTTTGGGGGATGTTGAAGGTGACTAGAGTGCGAAAACGAGAACGACCACGAGCACCGTCGCAACGATGACGGTGCATCCAATGATTGCGATCCAATCTCTCCCGGCCTTCATAGCAGCAAGCTGACCGGTTGAGCCCTGACAACGTTGACTTAGATCAACCAGTCAGACCAGGGCGTTTGCGCGCGTGAGCAGCAGGTCGACCTGCGCGTCAGAGAGGCCGAGGGCCGCGATCATGCGTTGCACCAGCGGATCAGCCCGCCGGAGCTCGGTCGCGAGATCCCATTCCTCCTGGACGGCCTGATCCGCGGCGATCGCGGCCTTGACGATCGCCCAATTGCCGAGCTCGTCGTAAGCCCGTTTCAGTCCGAGCTTGGTGCAAGAGCTCGGCACCAGCGACGGCGGCGCGAGGAACGCAACGACCGCCGGATCATCATCGGCGATCGCCTCAGCCGCGACGCCTGGCTGCTCACCGGAAAACCAGCTGATGATTTTGCCATCAGCATTTCGCTCAACAAACCCCATGCCGCCCTCCTATTTCCCCAGCAGATCGAACCAGCCGCGCGTCGCAATGCGGAAGGTGGTGTTAGCAGTGGTCGATCGCGCCACGATGCCCTGTGCCGTATCAGTCCAGACCCTGATTTCGGTCACGTTGCCCGACGAAACGGTCGTTACTTCGGCGCCGGTGCCGTATGCGTTGTAACCGGGCGCAACGTCGGCCATTGCTTTGTCGTGAACGACCCAAATGCAGTTCTGCGAGGAGCTCCAGCCAATGACGTTCAGGATTGCCTGCACCTGGACGCCGAGCGGAACGCTCGCGAGAGTGTAATTCGTCAGTGCGACGCCAAGGTTTGTAACAGCAACATCCAATGAAACGCCCGGCCACCAGAATTCCTGACCACGCTGCAGAAGCTGCAACCATAAGCCGCCCGAGCCAAGCCATTGCGAGCCGATGCGCCGGAATAGCGTGTATCCTGCTGGCAGCATCGGCGCCGTCGCACTGAGCGAAGCAAGGACGTCGACCGCTTGCGTGGTCGGGTTCTTGATTAGATGAATGTGGTAAAAGCCGGTGGCGGCTGCCCCTGTGTCCAGGATTCCGCCATTGTTGCCAGCCGACCAGTTCGACCCGATGGATTTCGCGATGGGGGCTGCCAAAACTATTATGTCAGCCGCCGTGCTGTCCGTAGCAACGCCGGCCGCGATATTGAGCGTGGCTGATGATCCCGGAGTCGTATAGTCAGCCCGGATATATAGCCGCGCAGAACACCGGGAATGCCGAGGTTGACCCGAGCAAGAGGTTTGTTCGGTAGATCCGCAAGATTGTTTGCCGACGAAAGATCGCCCGCTCCGGGCTGACCGACGCGGTTAAAATTCCAATCTGCAAAGGTGCCGGCGCCGGCGGTCCTGTCGACCGTCATCGTGATGACCTGCGCCGCGGGATCGTACAGACAAACGCCTTCCATCCAATTGGTCGGCGAGCCATTCGACGATGCGCGCAGGCGAACACCGTTCTGGTATGAAAAGCCTGTGACGGCCGAGAACACCTTCGATCCGGCGCCGATCGCGAGTGCGGTCCCGCTCGTCGCCTCCGTCGCGCTTTGACCAATGAGCAGCCATTTGCCGGCGGCCAGGTCGGCTGCGAACGCTCCCGACAGATGCGGGACGATGCACAGATAGATATTTTTGTTGAGCGGATGCACGACGACCGACGCCGGCGGCCCGACAACGTAATTCGTCGCGGTTGCCCAAGTCGTCGTATTGCTCCACGGCACAGCGCCCGTATCGCCCTTGTCACCCTTGGCCGCCAGAACCTGCCAGTAAGTCATGTCCGGTGCCGGATGCCCCGACCCCTGCGCCGGGTTGATCCAGACATAGGACGTTCCCGCGGTCGTCTGCACGTCACCGACCGAATAGGTCGCGGCGTTGTCGTAGGCCCCACGAAAGCTGAAACCCTTGTAGATCCCGAGATAGGTCCAGACGCCGGTGGCATGAACCCACATTTTCCCGGTCGTCGGCTGCAGCGCATACTGGCCGTCCGAGCCGAGCGAGGGATCGGGCGCGGCGAGCGACACGTCGACAAACCAAAAGAAGCCCGTCGTATTCAACGCCGCGACAAGCGTCGAAACATCGGCCATTGCCTGCGCGCCGGCGATGCGCTGCTGCGACACTCTCCAAACGACATAGGCGACGCCAGCCTGCGCGCCACCGCCCCACGGCGGGATGACGAGATGCGTAGGATCAGTGACATCTGTAATGATCGTCTGGAAATTGCCGATCTGCAGGATATCGCCCGGCCGCACGTTGGTCCCGGACCAGATCGTTCCGACGCCAGTGACGGCCGTTCCGTTTGCTGCGACGGAGATCGTCCCGGTTGAATAGCTAGTGAGCGCCGTCATTGGCTACGGTCCTTCCTGCAAAAAGATGCGAGACGTCGCCGGCGGCGCCGCCGCCGCATCGGCCTCGGCCTGGATCGCCTCGAGCTCGGCAACCGTCTTGGCCGCGCGCGTGCGGACGACCATGGATCGCCGCTTGTTTTCCTTGGTCATGAGCTCGTCGGGCTTGGCGAGGATCGTCTGCGCCAATGCCTGCGGCGTAACGCCCTCGAGCGCGGCAGCCTCGGCGAATTCGGCGGACGGTCCGGCGCCGGCAGCGACCGCGGCGGCCAGCGTGCGCTTGCGATCGTGCGCGATGTCGTGGCCGTCGACCATGTAACGTTGGTTGACGATCGCCTCGACGCGCTTCCGCTTGCCCTCGATAACGCTCACTCTCATGGCGCGATCGCCTCGACGTCCAGCCGCCTGATCCGGTACGGATGCGCCGGCGCGACAAAGATCGAGTAGCGGCCAGGATGATCGACCGCGAACTCGAGCCGTCCATCGGTCACTCGCTCGAAATGCACCATCGCGCCGTCGAGCGCGACCGTCGCGTCAAACTCGGCCGGCGAAACCGTGAGCTCGAGCAGATCCTCGCCGTCTGCCTTGACGGACCGGACCTCGCCGGAGATCTCGACGTCGAGTTTCGGCACTATCTGGCCGTCCTTCACCCAGGCGTCGGCGATGTCGACCTCGCCGTCATAGAGAATGTGCGGGATGCCCATCTCCGCGTATTTCTCGGAAAGCGTTTCCATCCCCATCTCGACCTGCAGCGTGACGGCGGTAATCACGCCGTTGTCGTCATGCCTGACGATCACTTTCGGCCTGGCGGCCGGCGCCTGGTCATCGACCAAGGTCGGCTCGGCGGCGCCGGCGGTCGTTACCGGCGAGCTGCCAGGCGGCATGTAGCCGGCAACGGCCCATGCCCCATCAAGCGTTACCCCCGTCATCCTGCGATCCTCCTGAAAAGTGCGAAGTAAAGACGGCCCACCTGGTTGCCGAACTTGAACCGGAACTGCAGCGACGAGGTCGTGACCTGCGCGTAGTTCCAATAGTCGGAGCTGTTGCCGCGAAAATTGGTAAAGCCCAGATACTGAGTGCCAGGGCTCAGCGTGATGTTTGTGTCGGTGTAGCCGGCCAGGAACGGTACGGCGTCGAGCGTCGACGGAAAGAAAAACGTTGCGACGGAGTCCTGCGAGCTATCAAGAATGCCAGAGGCGTAGAACTGATGCCCCGACCAGCGTGAATCGAAAACCATCTGGTCGATATTGGCGACCGTCACGTCGACGCCCGGCAGGCTTACGCTCATTG
>NZ_LGHK01000315.1 GCF_001908235.1 Bradyrhizobium sp. NAS96.2 | reverse complement strand
CCCCGAGGTCGCCGCAGCGAGCCGCTGATCGAGCCGCGCGGAAGGCGACCGGCCGCCTGGCGCGTGTCGCACGCGACGGTCCGCGCACCCCATACTTTCGTTGGCAGTAGTCTCCCGGAATGCAGTCTGGCGCTGCACTTGCATAGCTGAATCAGGTGCTGGGGCGCCGATTCGTCGTGGTCTCGCCTGCGACGGCAATGTTGCGGGCGAATGGTTGGTGATGCGCGCCCGCAGCTGATCGAGATCTGCGGAGACGACAACATGCACGTTCTCACACGTGTGGCGGTTCTGCTTGGGGCGATGTCGCTGACATCGCCGACCCTGGCGCGCGACGACGGCCGCTACGCCAACTCGCCTTTAAAGCCCTGGTTTGAAAGCCTGCACAGCGGCTATGGACAATGCTGCTCGGACGCCGACGGATCGGTGGTTGCCGATCCGGACTGGGAATCGGATCACGGCCACTATCGCGTGCGCATCGACAGCGAATGGGTCGTGGTGCCTGACGCGGCCCTGATCACCGAGCCGAACAAGGTCGGGCGAACCATGGTGTGGAAGCACTATATCGACGGCCATCCGCGCATACGCTGCTTCATGCCGGGCAGCATGACCTGAAGCGCTGCCTCACGCGGGCGTGCGGCGCGTGAGGAAGCGCGTGATCACGTCGCCAAGCGCGGCGTGGTCGAGCCGCTCGGTCAGTGACGCCTTGGCGGTGTCGACCACGGCATCGGGCGCCAGACCGCGGCGCAGGTCGCACAGCGCGTCGGCGTAGTCGGCGGTGAATTCCGGATGCGGCTGCACCGACAGCGTCGTGCCGTTGGAATAGAGCAGCCCGGCATGCGGCGTGAATTCGGACGACATGATGGTGCGTGCGGAGGCCGGCGGGATGATCACCTGGTCCTGGTGTGACGCGGCCACCGCGATCGTCTCGCCCTCGAGCAGGTCGTTGTCCGGCGCCAGTTGATAGACGTGCCGGCCGATGCCCCAGCCCTTTTCGGACTTGCGCACGGTGCCGCCGAGCGCCTGCGCGATCAACTGATGGCCGAAGCAGACGCCGACCATCGGAACATGCTGGTCATGGGCCGCGCGCACGAAGGCTTCGAGCGGTGCAATCCATTCGACATCGTCATAAACGCCCGCCGCAGATCCCGTGATCAGGATCGCGTCCAATGCGGCAGGACCCGGCAGCGCCTCGCCCTTAGCGACGCTCACGACGTCGCAGCTCAGAGATGGATCTGATGCGGCCACCATCCGCTGGAACATCTGCGGATAGCTGCCGTGGCGCTCGCGGTATTGCGGGCTGACGAGCCCGGTTTCGATGATGGTGATGCGGGGCATGAAACGCGCTGACGGAGGAGCGGGGATGACCCAGCCTTTACTCCGAAAGCGCTGATAGACACAAGCTCTGCACACCCGTCATTGCGAGCGAAGCGAAGCAATCCATTGCTCCGCGGGCGGATAGATGGATTGCTTCGTCGCTATCGCTCCTCGCAATGACGGGGATGCAAATCGGCAGATCCCAGGATGAGAGGATGTCCGGCGCCGGATCGTCGATCAATTCTGCGACGGTGCCGCCGCGTCGATCGTCGCGGTGTGCTGCGCTGCCGGTGTCGTAACGATGATGGCCGGCGACGTCGCCACGATCGCCGGTGTCGTGCTGACGATCGCAGGCTCGGTGCGGTAGCGCGGCAGCTGATCCTCGAGCGAATAGCCGACGCAGAGCGCGAGGCTCGACCACACCGCCATGCTGAAATACAGCGACATCCAGGCGATCTCCTCGCGCCACTCGGCGATGTCATGGGTTACGACCCAGCGCCGGCTGACGTCGCGCAGCCCGTCGAGCGGATGCAGCAGCGTGCCGCCGGCGGCGAGGTTGGCGCGCCAGCGGTTCAGGTACATCGGGACGTCGATGGTCATCAGGAAGGCGAGGAAGGCGGCGATGCCGACGATCGCGACGATGAAGGCCCAGCGCACCGGGCCATGGAACTCCGGCAGCAGCCGGCACAGCGCGATCCCGACCAGGAAGAACACCACGGCCCAGATCGAGTTCTCGATTGCGTTGCAGAGATAATGGGTGGTCAGCACCGCATACCAGGAGAAGCATTCCGCGATTACGATCAGCGGCACGATGATCCAGGCGATGGTCACGGTGGTCTCGGCGCCGGTCATGGTGCCGAGCTGATGCAGGATGATCGCCCATTGCGCGGCGAAGCAGACCTCGGCGACGGTGGCGACGGTGCGGCCGACCACGACGCTCGACAGCCAGGTGTCGAACAGGCAGATGCGCTGCACGTCGGCGCGCGGCAGCACCGAGCGGAACGCGCAGCCGAACACATAGGCCGCGCAGAGCAGCAGCATCAGGCCGATGCCGGATGTGTTGCTGAAGCTGCCGTTGGATTGCTCATGGAACTGGCGATACAGCGCGAACCAGACCGCGATGTTGGCGGCGCTGACGAGGCTCAAGAGACCCCACCACCGGACCACTGGATTCGACCAAGCCAGCGAAACCGGCCGTGCCCGCCGTTCCATGCTCATTCACCGCTCCGCGTGTAACCGAATTGATATTGAACTGTAGTAATTCTGTCATAGAAGGACGCGAATCACGACTAAAAAATGCGTGTGGCGCGGGGCCGGGCGGCTACGGATTGTGACAGCGTTTGTGACAGCGCGGCGATTGTGACAGTGAGCGGCGGCCCGGCGTTTGTGACAACGCGTAGCCCGCCAAACTCCTCTCTCGTCATTCCGGGATGCGCCGAAGGCGCAGGCCCGGAATCCATCGGGCCGCCGTGTCGCTGCCTGATGGATTCCGGGTTCGCGCTTCGCGCGCCCCGGAATGACGGCGGGGAAAACAAGGCCTTCGCGATCGTGATCGAATGTGACATCCGCGGCGGGTAGGCAGGCTCCGCCCGAACCTCTAGAGAACGGCTTCCTTTTTCGGGCCGCACCCGCACGGGCTGGCTTCAAGCGAAGGCGCCTTGTGACGACGGACATCACGGCCAGCTACGACCCGCTGCTGCGCAGGATCCACTGGGCGACGGCGGTCCTGTTCATCGCGGCGATGCTGATCGGGCTCTATTGCGGGCTGCAGCCGGCAGGGACTTCGCCGCGGCGCGAACTGCTCGAGCTGCACAAGTCGCTCGGCGTCACCCTGTTCTTCCTGGCGATCCTGCGGCTGATCGTGCGCGCGGCGACCACGGCGCCGCCGGAGCCGGGATCGTTCTCGCCGCTGGTGAAGATCGCGGCAAAGCTCAATCACTGGGCGCTCTACGCGATCCTGTTCGTGATGCCGGTGACCGGCTACATGGTCTCGTCGGCCGGCGGTTACTCGCTGCGCTATTTCTGGACCTTCAGCTGGCCGCGCCTGTTCGCCGACAACAAGGTGGTGGCGGAAGCCGGCGAACTCGCGCATGGCGCGCTCGCCTATGTCGTCTATGCCGTGGTGGCGCTGCATATCGCCGCGACGCTCTGGCATGTCGTCGTGAGGAAGGACGAGACGCTGGCGCGGATGTGGCCGCGCGCGAGCCGCAGTCCATCCTGAAGTTCAGGTTAGATCAGTCTAGCGGCAAACTTGCTGCACCTCTCCCGCTTGCGGGGGAGGTCGACGCGCGAAGCGCGGCGGGTGGGGGCTCTCTCCACGGTATGATTCGTGGAGAGAGCCCCCGCCCCAGCCCTCCCCCGCAGGCGGGAGAGGGGGGCGCAATCTTGTCGCGGTCGCAACTCGACCATCCCGGACTAACCGCGCAGCGCGGTTTCCGGAATCGTGCGGCGGACCACCTCGCGCATCGCGAAGCTGGAATGGATGCGGGCGACGCCCGGCATCCGCGACAGATGCTGCTTGTGGATGCGCTCGAAGTCGGCGATGTCGCGGGCGATGACCTGCAGATGATAGTCGTCGCTGCCCGACATCAGATGGCAGGACACGACGTCGGGACAGCGGGCGATCGCGGCCTCGAAGGCGGCGAGATAGTCCTCGCTCTGCTTCTCCAGCGTGATGGTGACGACGACCGTCGTGACGAGGCCAAGCGCTGACGGTTCGAGGTCGACGCGGTAGCCGCGGATCACGCCGATCTCCTCGAGATGACGGATGCGCCGCGCGCAGGCGGTCGGCGATAGCCCGACCTTCTCGGCAAGCTCGATCTGGCTGGCGCGGGCGTCGGCGACCAGTTCGGCGAGGATTCTGAGGTCGATACGATCGAGACCGTCCACGCAGCTTTCCTTCAAGAGCGAAGCCAACGACGAAGGATATGAGCGTATCTGGCTGTGGGCAAGCCGGAATTCGCTGAGAAACGCCGTGTGACGGGGCATAGCTTTGTGGTTGGCGGAAACCAATTTTGCAAGGAGCGGACCATGCGTGTCGGCGTGCCCAAGGAAATCAAGGTCGAGGAATATCGGGTCGGGCTGACGCCGGCCTCGGTGCGGGAATATGTGGCGCACGGCCATGAGGTCGTGGTGCAGCGCGGCGCCGGTGACGGCATCGGTGCCGGCGATGACGCCTACACCCAGGCCGGCGCACGGATCGCCGACACCGCCGAAGAGGTGTTCGCCGTCGCCGAGATGATCGTCAAGGTGAAGGAGCCGCAGCCGTCGGAATGGATCAGGCTGCGCGAGGGACAGATCCTGTTCACCTATCTGCATCTCGCGCCCGACGTGCCGCAGACCACGGGGCTGATCGCCTCCGGCTGCACGGCGGTCGCCTATGAAACCGTCACCGACGCGCATGGCGGGCTGCCGCTGCTGGCGCCGATGAGCGAAGTCGCCGGCCGGCTTGCGATCGAGGCCGCGGGTGCCGCGCTGCGCAAATCCGCCGACGGCATGGGCAAGCTGCTCGGCGGCGTGCCCGG
>NZ_LGHK01000314.1 GCF_001908235.1 Bradyrhizobium sp. NAS96.2 | reverse complement strand
CGTCGCGGGCGGCTCGGCACCTGGCGGCGTCGCCGGGGCTGCGGCAGGCGCGTCCTCCGCGCCGGTGCCGAGCGTCGGCACCAGCATCACAAGCAGGACCAATGCGGTGCAAAGACCTGTTCGCATGGCAAATCTGTTCCCGCGCAACGCGGCTTGACACCGCAAGCTCGTGGTCTAGCTATGGACTGAAATGATGGCGCGCAAAAGGGAGCGCAAAATGGCCGCAGCAACGGACGATCAACTCGGCTTTGCCCCCGACGACGACGCCCCGATCGGCTACATGAAGCGGACCCGCGATTATTACGCGGCGATCGGCTACACTACCCCCTACCGCTGGGCGCATTACACCTCTGCACCGTTCCAGCCCCTGAAGAAGCCGCTGAACCGGTCCCGGGTCGCCATCATCACGACGGCGGCGCCGTTCGATACGGCCAAGGGCGACCAGGGTCCCGGCGCGAAATACAATGGCGGGGCAAAATTCTATTCGGTCTATGACGGCGATACGTCGCAGCCACACGATCTGCGAATTTCGCACATCGCCTATGACCGCACCCACACCACGGCGACCGACAGCGGCACCTGGTTCCCGCTGGCGCAACTCAAGCGCCTCGCTGCCGAAGGCAAGATCGGCGAAGTCGCACCGCGCTTCTTCGGCGCGCCGACCAACCGCAGCCACCGTGTCACCATCGAGACCGACGCGCCCGAGATCCTCAAGCGCTGCCGCGACGACAAGGTCGACGCCGCGGTGCTGGTGCCGAACTGCCCGGTCTGCCACCAGACCGTCAGCCTGGTGGCGCGGCATCTCGAAGCCAACGGCATCCCGACCGTCGTGATGGGCTGCGCCAAGGATATCGTCGAGCACGCGGCGGTACCACGCTTCCTGTTCTCCGATTTCCCGCTCGGCAATTCCGCCGGCAAGCCACATGACGAGGCCTCGCAGGCCTTCACGCTGGAGCTCGCGTTGCGCGTGCTGGAATCCGCACCGGGTCCGCAGACCACCGTGCAGTCGCCGCTGCGCTGGAGCGCGGATGCGTCCTGGAAGCGCGACTACAGCAACGCCGACGCCTTGAGTGCCGAAGAGCTGGCGAGGCTGCGCCGTGAGTTCGACGCGCAGAAGGAAATCGCCAAGGGCCTGCGCGTCGCCTAGCACCGGGCGTTGCGTCTATCGCTCGCCAAAATAACGGTGTCATCGCCCGGCTCGACCGGGCGATCCAGTATTCCAGAGACGTTTGTGAAGACGGAGAAGCCGCGGCGTACTGGGTCCCCCGGTCAAGCCGGGGGACGACAGCGGAGGCAAATGCTTCCACTCAGTGCGCTTCGACAAGCGCAGGGACGGCAGCGCCAGAATTCGGTTCGCTGGCCCCCGCATAACGCCGCGCGAGCGCTGCACAGGTCATCAGCTGGATCTGGTGAAACAGCATCAGCGGCAGCACGATCAGCCCGACGGATTGGCCGGCGAGCAGCACGCTCGCCATCGGCAACCCGCTCGCCAGGCTCTTCTTTGAGCCGCAGAACATGATGGCGATGCGGTCGGCGCGCGAGAAGCCGAGCAACTGGCTGCCGAAACTGGTGATCAGCAGCACGACCGCGAGCAGCAGCGCATCGAGGCCGAGCACGATGGCCATCTGCGTCGCGTTGACCTGGTGCCAGATGCCGTGGCTGACGCCGTCGCTGAACGCGGTGTAGACGATCAGGAGGATCGAGCCGCGATCGACCAGGCCGAGCATCGCATGGTGCCGCGCGACGAAGCCGCCGATCAGCGGCCGCGACAATTGCCCGACCACGAACGGCAGCAGCAACTGCACGACGATGTCGAGCGCGGCATTGCCCGAGAACCCGCCATGGCTGGAGAGCAGCACACCTGCCAAGAGAGGCGTCGCGACGATGCCGAGCAGGTTGGAGGCGGTCGCCGAGCACAGTGCCGCCGACACGTTGCCATGCGCGATCGAGGTGAAGGCGACCGACGACTGCACCGTCGACGGCAGAATGCAGATCAGGATCACGCCCGCCCACAGCGCCGGCGTCAACAGATGCGGCGCCAGCCAATGCGCCGCGAGCCCGAGCAGCGGGAACAGGGCAAAGGTCGACAGGAAGATCACGAGATGCAGCTTCCAGTGCCGGGCGCCGACCAGCGCCTCGGTCGTCGAGAGGCGAGCACCGTGGAGGAAGAACAGCAGCGCGATCGCAGCATCAGTGGCGTAGCCGCCGATCACGGTGCCCTGCCCGTGCAGCGGCAGCAGCGTGGCGAGGCCGACCATCCCGACGATGGCGACGATGTAGGGGTCGACAGGCACGAATGATCGGAGACGGCTGATGGTCATGGCAGGTTCCTTTTCCTTGACTGAAAGGTGCTCCCCGCGAGACTAATTGTGAACCGCGCTTACCGATGTTATTGTCATTACGTTATGTAATGACGGATGGCCGCCATGCTCGACCCGACCCAGTTAGAGACCTTCCTCACCGTGGTGCAGACGCAGAACTTCACCGAGGCCGGCCGCCGGCTCGGCCTGAAGCAGTCGACGGTGAGCCAGCACATCCGCAAGCTCGAGGCCGAGGCCGGCCGCCGCCTGTTCGTGCGCGACACCCATTCGGTGGTGCTCACCGCCGACGGCGAGGCGATGACGGGTTTTGCGCGGCCGATCCTCGAGGCCAATGCGCGGGCCCGGGATTACTTCGCGGGCTCGCAGGTGCGCGGCAAGGTCCGGTTCGGCGCCGCGGAGGATTTTGCGAGCTCCCGTCTGCCCGATCTGCTGCGCGATTTCGTCCGCCGCCACCCGCAGGTCGATCTCGAGCTGACGATCGGCCTCAGCGCCGTGCTGTACCAGCAGCTCGATGCCGGCGAGCTCGACCTCGTGCTCGGCAAGCGGCGTCCCGGCGACGCACCGGGACAGCTGGTGTGGCAGGACCGCCTGGTGTGGACCGGCGCGCCGGGCACGCAGCTCGATCCCGAGCAGCCATTGCCCTTGATCCTCTACGCGCCGCCGAGCGTCAGCCGCAGCGTCGTGCTGGAGGCTATGGAGCGCTTCGGACGGCCGTGGCGCATCGTCTGCTCCAGCGGCAGCCTCAGCGGCCTGCGCGCCGCAGCACTTGCCGGTCTCGGCATTACCCCGCAGGCGCAGGGCCTGATCCCGGACGGTCTCGAAGCAATGCCGGCGACAGGCCTGCCGCCGCTCGGCAGCGTCGAATTCGTGGTCCGCACCGCACGACGGACCAAGCGCGGCCCGGCCGTCGAACTGGCGCAGGCCATCACTGCGCATGGCGGCCGGCTGCGACCTTAGGCGCGGTAGTGTAGATCGGCCCTGCGGCAGACTCGCTGCACCTCTCCCGCTTGCGGGGGAGGTCGGATCGCATGCGATCCGGGTGGGGGCTCTCTCCGCGATGCGACTCGCGGAGGTACGAACCGGGCTGAGTCCTGACGTTTTAGACCGGGTTGATTCCTGACAGGCAAAGCTTCGTCTGATTCGAGGGAGGATCGGACGATGCCTTTCAGGGAGAGCAGTGCTGTGGAGG
>NZ_LGHK01000313.1 GCF_001908235.1 Bradyrhizobium sp. NAS96.2 | reverse complement strand
GGATGACAGCGATCCGAACCGTTCCACAAAGCTCTTGTGCCACGGGGGCCGTCCACATATGGGTCCTGGCTTTCGCCAGGACGACGACGTGGAGGGAGTGGCGCGCTTCTCAATCCAGCCGATCCGGAGCAGCCCTCAAAACAAAAACGCCCCCGCGAGGGAGGCGTTTTGCGTTCGACTGCGAGGACGATCCCGAAGCGGACTTTAGTCCTTCTTGAGGAAGCCCGAAAACTTCTTCTGGAAGCGGGACACGCGGCCGCCGCGGTCCATCAGCTGCTGGGTACCGCCGGTCCATGCCGGGTGCGACTTGGGGTCGATGTCGAGGTTCAGCGTGTCGCCTTCCTTGCCCCAGGTCGAGCGGGTCAGGTACTCGGTGCCGTCGGTCATGACGACCTTAATCGTATGATAATTCGGATGAATATCGGCTTTCATGACAGTTCCTTCGGCGCGCCGGCGCCCATCTCAAGACATTCAGGTACGGGATTTGGGCGGCTCTATAACGCATGGAGCCCCCCAAAACAAGCCAAGAAAGGGCTTAAGCCCATCACCGCATTGGGACTTTACCGGATTTGCCAGCCGGGGGTCGGCGGGCCTATGTGGGAGGCGATAGAACCGGTCTAAGAATAATGAGTGTAGCCGAACAGCTTGAGACCCCTCGCGGCGCCCCCGAGCCTCCGCGCGACGCGTTGCTCGATGAGGAAGCCTTTATCGAGAGCCAGATCACGGAGCCGGCGAAGAGCCGTGCCCGCCTGCGCCCCCTGCTTGCGCTCGCGCCCTATGTGGCGCGCTACAAGGGACGGGCGATCCTGGCGCTGATCTCGCTGACGATTGCGGCGATCACCACGCTGGTCGTGCCGGTCGCGGTGCGACGGATGATCGACCTCGGCTTCACGCCCGAAGGCATCGCGATGATCAACAGCTATTTCAGCGTGATGATCGCGGTCGTCGCGGTGCTCGCCTGCGCCAGCGCCTCGCGCTACTACCTCGTGATGACGATCGGCGAGCGCATCGTCGCCGATCTCAGGCGCGACGTGTTCGCGCATCTGATCTCGCTGTCGCCCTCGTTCTTCGATTCCGCACGCTCGGGCGAACTGGTATCGCGGCTCACCGCCGACACCACCCAGATCAAGTCCGCGGTTGGCGCCTCGGTGTCGATCGCGCTGCGCAATCTGATGGTGTTCTTCGGCGCCGCCGCGATGATGGTGATCACGAGCCCGCGGCTGTCGGGCTTCGTGCTGCTCGCGATTCCGATCATCGTGATCCCGCTCGTCGCGTTCGGCCGCTGGGTGCGGCGGCTGTCGCGCACCGCCCAGGATACGCTGGCCGATGCCAGCGCCTATGCGAGCGAGCTCGTCAACGCGATCCGCACCGTGCAGGCCTATACCGGCGAACGGCTCGCCAGGACGCGCTTTGCCCGCGAGGTCGAGCAGGCCTATGACGCCGCGCGCAGCTCGACCAAGGCGCGTGCGGTGCTGACGCTGATCGTGATCTTCATCGTGTTCGCAAGCGTGGTCGTGATCCTGTGGGTCGGCTCGCATGACGTGCTGACGGGGGCGATCAGTCCAGGCCGGCTCGGCCAGTTCGTTCTCTATACGGCGTTCGCCGCGAGTGGCCTCGGCCAGCTCAGCGAGGTCTGGGGCGAAGTTTCGGCCGCATCCGGCGCCGCCGAGCGGCTGTTCGAGATCCTGCGCGTCAGGCCGCAGATCGCAGCTCCCGCATCGCCGCGCGCGCTGCCGCAGCCGGCGCGCGGCGATGTCGGCTTCGACGATGTCAGCTTCGCCTATCCGACCCGGCCCAATGCGCTCGCAGTCGACGGCGTGTCGCTGAAGGTCGGCTCGGGCGAGAAGGTCGCGATCGTCGGTCCGTCCGGCGCCGGCAAGAGCACGCTGTTTCATCTGCTGCTGCGCTTCTACGATCCCAAATCGGGCACCATCTCGCTCGACGGCGTGGCGATCCGGCAGGCCGATCCGGCCGAGGTGCGGGCGCGGATCGCGCTGGTGCCGCAGGATTCCGTCGTGTTCGCGGCCTCAGCCCGCGAGAACATCCGGTTCGGCCGGCCCGATGCCACCGATGCCGAGGTCGAGCGCGCCGCCGATCTGGCACATGCCACCGAATTCCTGCGCCGCCTGCCCGAAGGCTTCGACGCCCAGCTCGGCGAGCGCGGCGTGACGCTGTCCGGCGGCCAGCGCCAGCGCATCGCGATCGCACGCGCGATCCTGCGCGATGCGCCGCTGCTGCTGCTCGACGAGGCGACCTCGGCGCTCGACGCCGAGAGCGAGACGCTGGTGCAGACCGCGCTTGAGGAATTGATGCGCCACCGCACCACGCTGGTCATCGCGCATCGGCTGGCAACCGTGCTGTCATGCGACCGCATCCTGGTGATGGACCAGGGCAAAATCGTCGAGCAGGGCACCCACGCCGAGCTGGTCGCCGCGGGCGGCCTCTATGCGCGGCTGGCGCGGCTGCAGTTCGAGGGCATCTGAGGGAATTTGGCGCTCTGCGCTCCGCCTATGCGATTCCTATGCGATCGCCCGCGCGCTCCCCTCGAAAACCTATTCCCGCGCAGGGATAGTCGCGCCGCGCCTGACCTCCCTCGACAGCCGAAGGGACATCGGCGCGCGGGGTGTTCGACTGATGCGCGAGGACGCGACTGAACCCGAGAGCAAGCTGCTCCGTGCCTGGCACCTTGCCGTGCTGCGCTTCGCAGTGACGCTCGACGACGATGATCGGATGCACGCGCTCGGTGTCGCCGGCGAGGTCGACCGGCTGGGTGGCGCGGCCGATGACGCCTACCACTTCTTCCGCCGGACGACCGCGGAACTCTGTCGTGCCATCCACGGCAGCGATGCACAGGTCGAGGCCATTGTCCTGCGCTTACTGACACAGATCGACAATCCCAGACTGCGGCGCGCATTCGAGGCGGCGATCGCGAACGACCGGATTCCACCGAAGATCGTCTCCAGCCGAAGCAGGCCGAACGTCGACCTCTGGCGCGGGCTGCCGTCGCGGCGTGCAACCGGAACGTAGGGAGGAGCTCTCTGCAATCGGCAGCACGGCGCGGCGGATATTCCGCCAGAGCATGTCGCCACAACCCTGACCGGGTTGCCGCGATGCGTGCGATGCGCTTCTCTGTGCCCGAAAAGAGACCGGTCGGTTTCGGAATGCGGGGAGTGGCGAGATGGGTGGTTTGGTGATCAGCGGCGGCCGGGTGGTGGATCCGGCCAGCGGCATGGACGCGATCGGCGACGTCGCCGTCGTGGACGGCAAGATCGCCGCTGTGGGCACCGGGCTCGGCGGCGCCGAGCGGCAGATCGATGCGACCGGGCTCGTGGTGGCGCCGGGCTTCATCGACCTGCACGCGCACGGCCAGACCATTCCGGCCGATCGGATGCAGGCGTTCGACGGGGTGACGACATCGCTCGACCTCGAGGCCGGCGTGTTGCCGGTGGCGTCCTGGTACAAGCGCCAGGCCGAGAAGGGGCGGGTGCTGAACTACGGCGCCGCGGCGAACTGGGCGTTCGCGCGGATCGGCGCGATGACCGGCTCGAATTCGGAAAGCTCGCTGGAATCGTTCGGCGCGGCGATGCGCGATCGGCGCTGGATCGAGAACGTTGCGACCGAAGGCGAGGTCGGCGGCATCCTCGAGCGCCTCGCCAACGGGCTGAACGAGGGCGGCATCGGCATCGGCATTCTCAACGCCTATGCGCCGGGCGCCGGCGTGCAGGAATTGACCGCGGTGTGCCAGCTCGCGGCGGATCATGCGGTGCCGACCTTCACCCACGTCGCCTACATGTCGCGCATCGATCCGGAGAGCGCGGCCGAGGCCTATATCCGCCTGATCGGCTATGCCGGCGCCACCGGCGCGCACATGCACATCTGCCACTTCAACTCGTCGAGCAAGACCGACATCGAGCGCTGCGTCGCGCTGATCGCGAAAGCGCAGGCGCAGCGCTTGCCGATCACGGTCGAGGCCTATCCTTACGGCACCGGCTCGACCGTGCTGGCAGCGACCTTCTTCAGCGATCCCAAATTCGAGGAGCGCAATGGCCTCGGCTATGATTCGGTGCAGCGCGTGACCGACGGGCATCGCTTCGGCAGCCGCGAGGAACTGCTGGCGGCGCAGGCGGCAGAGCCTTCGACGCTGGTGCTGTGGCATGTGCTCGATATCGAGAACAACGCGCATCATCGCGATCTGCTCGACATGGCGGTGCTGTATCCGGGCGGTGCGATCGCGTCCGACGCGATGCCGTGGACGCTGTCGGATGGCCGCCCCTACACCGGCGACGCCTGGCCGCTGCCGGACGATGCCACCTCGCATCCGCGCTCGGCGGGCTGCTTCACCCGCTTCATCCGCGAATGGGTGCGCGAGCGCCGGAAGGTGTCGCTGCTCGAGGGCATCCGCAAATGCGCGCTGATCCCGGCGGAGATCCTGTCGGCGAGCACGCCGGCGATGCGCGCCAAGGGCAGGCTGCAGGCGGGCGCCGACGCCGACGCCGTGGTGTTCGACTTCGAGACGCTGAGCGACCGCGCGACCTTCTCGGCGATGAACCGCCCGGCGGAAGGCGTACGCCACCTCGTGGTCAGCGGCCAGCCGCTGATCAATGACGGCGTGCTCGACGTCGCGGCACGTCCCGGCCGGCCGGTGCGCCGGCCCGTCACCGGGGGCTGAGGTGCCGGTCCCGATCCTGCTGGTCGCGGGCTTTCTCGGGGCGGGCAAGACCACGGTCGTCAACCATCTGCTGGCGCATGCGCAAGGCAAGCGCATCGCCGCCGTGGTCAACGATTTCGGCGCGATCAATATCGATGCCGAGCTGATCGCCGGCGCCAGCGACGGCGTGGTCAGCCTGAGCAATGGCTGCATCTGCTGCACGCTGGAGGGCGACCTGCTGCGCACGCTCGCGACGCTGTTGCGGCGTGATCCGCGTCCCGAATTCATCGTGATCGAGACCAGCGGCATCGCCGATCCCGCCGACATTGTCCGCAACCTGATGGATCCGGTGATCTGGAAGGAGGCGCCGCTGGAGACCGTGCTCTGCGTCGTCGACGCGGCGCAGCCGGTGACCGCGCTGGATGATGCGCTGCTTCGCTCGCAGCTGCGGGCGGCCGATGTGGTGGCGCTGAGCAAGGTCGATCTCGCCGATGCAGCCGCCTGCGCCGCGATCCGCGACGCGGTGCGAACGGTGCGTCCGGCGGCGGTGGTGGTCGATGCCCTGCATGGCGAGGTGCCGGCCGAACTGCTGTTTCCGGCCGATCTCGATCATGTGCCGGCGCCGCGCGAGACCGCGCCGCGACGGCCGGCGTCGGATCGGTTCGAGACACTGAGCTGGACCTCGGAGCATCCGGTGCGGCTGCCGCGCCTGCAGCAGGCGATCGGCAAACTCGCGCCGAAGCTGGCGCGGGCGAAGGGATTGTTCGAGACGGTGGAGCAGCCCGGACGGCTGACGGTATTTCAACTCGCCGGCGGACGCGCGACGCTGGCTGCGGGCGGCGTGCTTGCGCCCGGCGTGCCGCGCACGCGCATCGTATTCATCGCCGAGATGGGCGCTCTCTCGCGCGCCGAGATCGATGAGATCATGCAAGGATGTGTCGACGGCTAATGAAACGAATGTAAGCCTTCCGTCACCCTGAGGCTCGCTCCGCTCGCACCTCAGGATGACGGGACAAGAAGTCTCCGCGGCAATGGCTGTGTCGCCGCCGCAGCACAATCTCGCAAAGCATGCGTGCGACAATCGCATCGAATTGACAGCTTTGCGTCCACCACCTATCGTTTTTGTCGACGGTTCCCTTCGGGGATCAAAAGGGAATGCGGTGCGAGGGTAACCCCAATGCCGCAGCTGTCCCCGCAACTGTAAACGGCGAGCCTTTCGTCAATTTGCCACTGGGCTATCAGGCCCGGGAAGGCGTCGACAGGCGATGACCCGTGAGCCAGGAGACCTGCCGTCAGTCGTGGTCACACGCGAGCACATCGGGCGGGGGCGTCCTGGTGGGATCGGAGCGCTGCCTTTTGGGCAATGCGCCAGTCCGCGTTCGCGGTGACGTGCCACGTTACCGCGAGTCGTTTCATGTCCTCGTCTTCTTCCGTTGCGCGCAACTGGCGCCTCGGTCTCGTCTGCTCCCTGTCATCGTTGTTGCTGCCGGCCGAAGCCGGCGCGCAAACAGCTCCACCCACCACGCTCGATCCGATCGAGGTCGCGCCCTCGGCCTCCGCGAAGCCCAAACCCGCGGCGCGAAGCAGCAACACCGCGGCGGCGCGGCAACGCGCAAGGCCGGCAACGGCCGCGGCAGTGCCCG
>NZ_LGHK01000312.1 GCF_001908235.1 Bradyrhizobium sp. NAS96.2 | reverse complement strand
CCAAAACCGCCGCGAGCGTCAATGATCCCCTGACTCGGTCGCCTCGTCTCATCTTGATTGACGCGCCGCTCTCATCCTGATTGTCGCGCTATATAGACCAATGGCGCGTTGTCTCAGATGGGCCATTTTGTGGAAGCTTGGGGCACGCAGCGGCGACGCTACAACGTTGCGGGCCTTCAGCACCAGCGCCGGATAGGGACGCTGGTGTTTTTTCAGGCGAGTAGATCGTTCCTGGTCTGAAGTATCCGCACGAACGTCCGGCCTTACACTCCGAAGGAATGTCTCATCTGAGCGGCCATGCGCTGTACCGCGTCCGTATATTGACCACGGTTGAAGTACTGATCGCCGATAAATAGGCCAACGATCACGCCTATTGCGATGAACAGCCCTTTCATGATGCCGATCCTTAAGGTCAGCGTAGCCATCGCTGAGGATCGTCGCAGGGGCGCTTTAAAAAACCCTTGATAGGCCTATCCGGGGAACTCCGGGTAGAGAGAGAGGGGCAGTATCGAAGCTGCCGACCTCCAACAGCTAAACGATCGGCGGATCAAGTGACGGCCCCAGCACCGGCCTCTAGGCCCCCAGAGGTGCTGGGGCTGTCTTATGGGAACAGATCTTTGCCAGCCTGAGTCATCCTCACGAACGTCCCGCTCTCGTGGTACTCGAGCCAGCCCTGATCCTTGGCGTACATCAAGCCTGCCCAGTATTCGGCCGGCGTCGCCTTGTCCTCGTCGATCACGGGGCGGTTGATTTTCTCGATGTAGACGCGGCCATCTTGGACGGGCTCGAACGCTCGAGCGTGCTCCATGATTCTACGGGCAGCTTTCTCGGGATTGGCGTAGGGGCGATCTGCTGTGAGTTTCATCGGCGGGGAATCACGATTTCCACGCTTTACTGAATGGCATCGCGTGACCGACCATGTCATGCCAATTTGGGACGATGTTCACAGCACTGGCGGCTCCACAGCCCGTGCACACCAAGCGCCACCCGACGCGCGACCAAGGTTGATCCTGGGGCAGAGCGTCCAACCTCAAGTCCACCATGCGACCGCAGCCGCCGTGACACTGGATGTTGCAGGTTACGTGGCCATCCGCGAGCCATTGAGCGGGACTGCCCGGCGGGTAACGGCCGGACCATTTCGTGTATCGACGTCTGCCCATGCACCGATGATCGCGCCGATCGCGCGCGAAGAGAAGCCGCTACCCGCTCGTTGCAACTGAATGTGACCCCAATCACGGTGCAGCCGGGCGGCAGACGGCTAATCCTCATGGGCGTTGGAGCGGGATTGGCCTCGCTCCCCTAGACCCCCTTGGAGATAGCAATGATGAAGTCGAATGAGATTAGAGAACTGGACATCATCGAACTCGAGATCGTTGCCGGCGGCGGCAAAAATGAAGGGAGCATCGTCTTTGCGAAGGCCGGGTACAATGGCGCGGACGTGTGGAATCAGTTCGTGGGCTGTGCTGGACTCTCCGGGCTAGCAGTCGGGGGTTTTCAGCAGATTACGGGAGGAGGCTGCCCCAAATAGAACGAAAACTGGCCGCTTCTGATTGGAGCGCAACGTAACAAGGCTTGCGGCACCGCCGACTGGTGCGCGCTAGGCGCCAGCCGACGCGCGTACCCTGTAAGTCTCACCTCTAGACCCGGAGAGGGAAGGAGCCGCTAGCGAACCGCGTCCTTGCATGTCGGGTTGTCTGGTTGCTGTTTGCATAGGCGCGCTACCTCTGCCTTGAGATCATCCGCCCTCGCCTGTCTGCATGACTTTTCGATCTCGTGCGCCTCATAGGTCTGGCTCGCAACCCGAGCATACCGAATCTGCTGCTCGTAAATGAAGGCAGACTTTCCAGTATAGCCGCCGAGGTCCCAGGACTACTTCATCGTAAAACTGAGCAGAGTCGGGATCTCGAAGGTTAGACTGTATCGCTGCACGCGCCTCGGAGATGGCTGACTGTTCGCTGTTAGCCGGTGTTCTGATCGAGATTGTCACTCCCGATGGTCAAACCATCAGAACGATGACCTATCAGAGCACCAGGGTAGCCATCGGTGCGGCGAAGAGGACAATCAACCTACATCCCGAACACATGCGATCTGGCGTTCGGGCTCGCTCCCTTAGCGCTAGAACTTGCAATCGCGCCGAAATTGCCAAATCTGTCTGAGTGAGAGGCCGCTTTCGATCGCGATGGCCATCGGCCTCACCTCGCTCTACGTCCATGCGACGCGCGTCCTCGCAAGTATACCCACATTCAACTTGCGCAAATACCGGCCTTGCGCAGCTCCGCCATGGCGGGAGCGACGCGACCTGTGGCGTTATGCGACCGCTGGATGCCAAAAGGCGCAAGGGGCCGCCTTACCGACGTGTTAGACTATTCTGGCGGATGCGATGACCGGACCACGCTAGACAGTGGGTATCGCACCACACGGTGCGGGTTGCCCGCCGCTTCGCTAGGAACCAAAACGGCAAGCGTAAGGTTGTTGTTGTAGTGCGCGAGCGTGGCGGCAATTCCGTCCCCGCCGTTTTCAGTTCAGAAAGCCAACCTCTTCATTCATTCGCGCCCGCATCGCGAAGGGAACGATCGTGCATGCGGACGAAGCAGCTTCATGGGATAACTTACATGAGCGTTTCGAGATCAAAGGAATCAACCATCAGGAGGCATACAGCCTCGATGGCGCGTGCACTAACATGGCTGAGGAATACTTCTCTCGCCTGCGACGCGCCGAGATCGGAATTCACCACAACATCGCCGGTGCGTATCTCCTCCGGTACGCACAGGAGTCCTCATGGCGTGAGGACAACCGTGGGGTCTCGAATGGGGATCAGGTGAACCGCATCAACAGCAGTCCGGGAGCCGCGAGTCCCGGAGCCACCCTCAATGACACCAAGGAACGGGGCGGACCCGGCGCGACGAAATCGAGCCGGGGAAAGTCGCACAAGCGCCGCCCACGGCTGTAACCGCACAGGTGCGATGGAGTGTACAAAGACGCGATCATGGACGAGCTGCGACAAGTCGAGCTCGATGTGGTTGAAGGCGAAAGGCGTCTTGCAGACCTGGACGCCCTTTTGTTCGAATTGAAGCGGCGGAAAGAAGACACCACGAGGGCGCAAGCCGAATTGGAGGTAATGCGTAAATTCAACTCGACCGCGAGCAGCACCGTCAACGACTGCTTTCGCTTCTGCATCCGTAGTGCACAAGGATTTGCTGATGACTCCACGAGAACGCCGCGACATCCCGCGGATTATTGCGGCAGCCATTTTAGCTTTCATCCTAGCCGTCGTGGCGGGAGGACTTGCATATTTCCGTTAGCCGCCCGCTGCCAATCTGGGGACGTTACCTCACTCACCCTTGTCCGTCATTTCGCGCTCTGCTTGCAGCCAGAAATCCAGGTCACGGCCTGGAGGCCGGCCCGCCTCTTCCCAAAGATCTCTGGCGCGAGCCCGGATTTCTTCTTGTCCCGGACCGCGAGACACCAACCGCTGCAGCCTTTGCCTAAGATCATTCGCAAAATCGCGTATCCGCTCGTAGGTAGTGAGGTCTGTCGTGACCGCAGCTAGCCGTCTCGCCTGATCGAGTTGACGTTCCAGTTCCCAGCGGCTGACGTTCTCATGCCTAGGCATAATTTCTAGTACGATAAGCGACGCAAATAGTTCATTCGCGCTCAATGGCAATCTGACGAAATCGTTGTTCGCGATGAACCCAACCTACCGGGACTTCTCTGTGGGAGACCCGAGTTCCACTCTCATGAGTTCAAGAGCCGGCCTAAAATTCAGTGAGTGGTGAGTTTGAGACCGCTCATGCACGAGTCCAACGCCTGCATCATTGGGCCTGATGGTCACATCACACAGCGCATCGACCGCGGACCATGCAGGTCCAGATCGAAAGTTAGAGGAACCTCTAGCTTACGCGGAACTTTCATCCCCGTTTCGGGCAGAGAACCGAACGAGGGAAAGGACGATGGGTGCGAAACGTCGACGTGTGAAGCAGACAAACTCACTTGAAGAAAGACTTTTCGAGCGCGCTAGACAGCTGCGCCAACAGGCCGCAGCACTCCCCCCAGGTATTGCGAAGGATGCACCGCAGAAGCTTGCCCGACAAGCTGAAGCTGGGGCAAGCATGCCCGAATGGCTGCGCGCTCCCGAGGTC
>NZ_LGHK01000311.1 GCF_001908235.1 Bradyrhizobium sp. NAS96.2 | reverse complement strand
CCATCGGCCCGCGCAGGCCGAGCGTGCCCTTCGCCGTCAGCAGGATCTCGCCGGCGATCGATGCGCCCGGGGCTTCGCGCGGCGCGCTGTGCGGACCGGGCTTGATCGGCGCCGGCGATCCGTCCTCGGCAGTGCGGCGGGCGCCGAACAGCCCGGCCTCGCCGAACAGGTAGACGTCGGTCATGGTCACCCGCCGCGAGGTCCAGTGCGCACTGGAGGCAACCTGCTCCGGCGTCCGCCAGAGGCCGATCACGTTGCGCAGGGTGGGCAGCCGCTCCGACAGACCTTGCTCGTCGAGCCGCAGTGCGAGCTGCGCCGGGGCGATCAACGTATCGCAGGCGTGATCGTTGAACTGGGCTTCGAACGTCTCCTCGTCGAACGGGTGATGCATGACGAGCGTTCCGCCCGACAGCAACCAGGTCACCAGCGACGAGCAGATGCCGGCAAACGACATCGGCGCGAACGCCGACATGATGGTCGCGCCTTGCGGCAGGTCGCTCTCCAGCGACATCGCGAGCCCGCCGGCGATCAGGCCGAAATGCGCGCGCGGCACCGGGCGAAAGCCGTCGCTGGTGACGTCGAAGGAGATCAGCGCCGGCTTGCGGCCGTCCTCGATCATGCGGCGCGTGGTCCGGGAGTCCTGCAGGATCGCCTCGTCGAGCGACGACATGCCTTCAGGCAGATCGGCGCCGAAGCCGCAGACATGCCGGATCGAGAAGGCTTCCGCGGCGGCGTTCATGGCGATGTCGGCATAGGAGACGCCGTCGATCTTGCTGCAAGTCACGATCGCCCGCGCCGCGGTGCGGTTGAGCACCGACGTCAGCTCGGCCTGCCGCCACAGCAGCGGCAACGGCACCACCACCAGGCCGACCCGGTGGGCGGCGAGCACCGTCAGGGCAAATTCGATCGTTGAGGGAAGCTGAACCGCGATCACCGTGTTGGCCGGCAATCCGATCTCGACGAAATGGGCTGCAATTGCGGTGATCGCGCGGTCGGCCTGCGCATAGGTCAGGCGCTTGCGGGGCTGTCCGGTGACGCGTTGCTTGTTGAGCGGATCGACCAGCGCCAGCGCCTCGGGTTGCCGCGCCAAAGTGCGCTTGAACAGCGTATCGAGCGTGGGCGAGGTGATCGACTGGTTCACAGGTTCAACGTCGGTTGCATCGCTTCGATCGGACCAGGTCATGCCGCGGCGGTCCGCATCACCTGGAAAATCACTTTGCAGTTCACTTGGCGGATCAATTTGATTGCCCGCCGGGCTTCTGCCACCAAGTCTCCGGCAGGTAGCCCGACAACGCCGTGGTCGAAGGCCGTTCTATCCGATTCCACCGCGCGATCCATTGCTCTCCCAAGTTAAATAGGGGGATAGCGTAGAAGCCCGAGGTCAGGGCCCGGTCCAGCGCCCGCACCGCCGAGACAAAGGCCGGCCGCTCCCGCGCCGCCAGCAGCGCGGCAATCGTGGCGTCGATGGCCGGATCCTTGGCGCCCATGTAGTTGCGGGTGCCCGCCACGTCGGCCGCCTGGCTGCCCCAGTAGAACCACTGCTCGTTGCCGGGCGACAGCGACTGGTCCCAGCGAATGGGGATCATGTCGAAATCATAGGCGACCCTGCGCTGCTCGAACTGCACCGCGTCGACCACCCGCACCGCGGCGTCGATGCCGGCGCGCTTCAGGTCGCGCTGGTAGGCGAGGGCGATCCGTTCATGCTCGCGTGTCGTCACCAGGATCTCGATCCGGAGCGGCGCCCCGGTCGAGCGCTGCTTCAGCACCGTGCCGTCGAGCGCGTAGCCCGCCTCGGACAGCAGCGCGAGCGCGTCGCGAAGGATGGTGCGGTCGCGGCCTGACCCGTCGGTGACGGGGAGGCGATAGCGGCCCTCGAGGATGTCAGGCGGGATGTGCGACAGATATGGCTTCAGCAGTTCGCGCTCGCGATCATCGGCCGGGCGGCCATAGGCGGACAGCTCCGATCCGGTGAAATAGCCGCCCGAGCGCGAATAGAGTCCGAAATAGTAATTGCGGTTGATCCACTCGAAATCGAACAGCATCAGCAGGGCCTGCCGCACCCTGACGTCGGCAAATTTCGGCCGCCTGGTGTTGAACACCAGGAATTCGGACGGTTGCGGGATGCCGATCTTGATGGCCTCGCGGATCACCTCGCCGCTTTTCGCTGCGGGGAAATCGTAGCCGTCGTGCCAGCGCAGCGGTTCGGGCTCGGTCCTGAAGTCGTAGAGGCCGCGCTTGAACGCCTCGAACTGGCCGTTGGCATCGCGGTAGTAGTCGAGCCTGATCTCGTCAAAATTCCAGAGGCCGCGGTTCACCGGCAGGTCACGGCCCCAGTAATCGGGATTGCGGGTGAAGGTCACGCTGGCGCCGGGCTTGACCGCCGACACACGATACGGG
Source organism: Bradyrhizobium sp. NAS96.2 (assembly GCF_001908235.1). Lineage (GTDB taxonomy): Bacteria > Pseudomonadota > Alphaproteobacteria > Rhizobiales > Xanthobacteraceae > Bradyrhizobium. The sequence goes on along the minus strand of NZ_LGHK01000311.1, from coordinate 1,166 downwards.
CCGGAGCCGATCGGCGGCGCCAACGTGGTCTCCTCGAATCTGGCGACGTCGGTGGCGTGGCGCGGCAGGATCGGCATCAGGCCGAGGATCATCGGCAACTCGCGATCCGCGACGCCGCCAAAATCGAACCGCACCGTCAGCGGGTCGAGCACCTCGGTCTTTGCGACTTTCGAATAATATTGGTGATGCAGCGGACGGCCGTGATCGCGCAGCAATTCGAGCGAGAACACCACGTCGTCGGCCGTGACCTCGTGCCCGTCGGAGAAGCGCGCCCGAGGATCGATATGGAATGTCACATAACTTCTGGCGTCGTCGGTCTCGACGCTGCGGGCGAGCAGGCCATAGAGCGTGAAGGGCTCGTCATTGTTCCGCACCAACAGACTTTCGTAGACGTAGCCGCGCTCATAGGCGTAGCCCCGGAGCTGCTGCACGGAGAGGCCCCTGACAATCAGGGGGTTGAGGCTGTCGAAGGTGCCTTCTCGTGGGCTCAGGACCAGGCGGCCGCCCTTGGGAGCGCCCGGATTGGCGTAGGGCAAATGGGTGAAGTCGGCCGGCAGCGCGGGCGCGCCGTGCATCGCGATCGCGTGGCTCTCGGCGGCCAATGCCGAGGCAGGTCCGCCCGTCAACAGCGCCGGGACGAATACCAAAGCAAGCCAGATGGCGGCCAATGCGGCGCGCCAACCGTGCCCGGGAACAGGTGCGTGAGGCGCCGGATTTGATTCGCGAAACGTCACGGCCGAGGTTTATCACAGGCCGCCGAAACTCGTCGTCACATAGGCGCAAATGCGCTTGTCGGCATTGATCTTTCCGCGCGCCGCTGTATTGAAGGCGTGCAATTCGAAGGCGGGAACGCCTGTCACGTATCCGCCTCAATTGACTAGGAGACAGCCGCGCGAGCAGCTGTGTTTCGCGGCTATGTGTCGGCGCCTGCAGCGGTTTCGGGCGCCGCCGTTCAGAAAGGGTTTTCCGCAATGAATTTCCGTATCTTGGCCGCCCCGGTCCGGCCGCATGGGCGAATTGTTGCCCTGATGGCGGCGACGGCATTCTCTGCGGCGCTCCTGGTTCCTGCCGCTCAGGCCCAGCAGCCGGCAGCGCCGGCGCCTGCGGCACCGAAGGCTGCGCCCAAGGCGGCACCCAAGGCAGCTCCGAAGGCAGCGCCGGCTCCG
>NZ_LGHK01000310.1 GCF_001908235.1 Bradyrhizobium sp. NAS96.2 | reverse complement strand
GCCCGCCCGACGCCAAAATCGTGGCCCGGGAGGCGGCAAATCTCGGCGCCGTGGAGGACGACGATCTGCGCGCGGCGCTGGCCCGGCTGGGTGCCTCGATCAAGCGAAATTGACGCTTTTCTGCAGGCCGGCCGCGAGACCCCGGCATTGCCACAATGGCCGTTTCAAGCTAGCGAAGGCTTCTTTTTCGGGACCCCCTTCATTGTGGCGTGAATGCGCCAATCCGGGAGCTGACCTTGATCATCACGCGCCGCGCTTTCACCACCGCTCTCTCGCTGACCGGGCTTGCCGCCCTCGCCGGCCTGTCGCCGCTGCGCCTGATCACGGACGCGTTCGCTCAGACCGCCGCCGAGGTCGCCAAGCCGCAGTCGCTGCCGGACATGGGCCTCGGCCCGCAGGACGCCAAGGTGACCATCGTCGAATACGCCTCGATGACCTGCCCGCACTGCGCCAATTTCAACGAGACCGTGTTCCCGAAGATCAAGTCGACCTACATCGACTCTGGCAAGGTCCGTTACGTGTTCCGCGAATTCCCGCTCGACATCAAGGCCGCCGCCGGCTCGATGCTGGCGCGCTGCATCGCCAAGGATGACGCGCCGAAGTACTTCGCCGTGATCGACCTGCTGTTCCGCCAGCAGAACGACTGGGTGATGAAGAACACCACCGAGACCTTGACCCGGATCGGCAAGCAGGCCGGCCTCAGCCAGCAGCAGGTCGAGGACTGCCTGAAGGATCAGACGCTGCTCGACAAGATCGCCGCCGACCAGAAATACGCCAACGACGTGCTGAAGGTGAACTCGACGCCGACCTTCTTCGTCAATGGCGAGATGCTGAAGGGCGAGACCTCGTTCGAGGAATTCAGCAAGCACATCGATCCGCTGCTGAAGAGCTGATCGCCAACCTTCGAGCCTGACATCGTCGTGCCTGATTTTGAGTCGGGCACGATAATTGTGGATGACTTGCGATCACCACATGCGGCGATCGCATTATTTCGTTGTTGAAAACCTGATTCGCCCGATGCGAATCTCCGAGGACATGCAAGGGCCATAAAACCCCTGCAAATCCCTCGTAAATCCCTTGGGAAAAGCTGGGTCAAGCGGTTGCCCTGACGCACAGGCATCGCCATTGTCGCCGCTCATGAGAGCTGCACGCAGCTATTCACCCCAGACACCGACATTGCCATCCATGGTATTGTCACGGCAGGGAGATTCGCGCCCGGCCAAACGAGATTTGTGTACATGAAGCTCACGCGCCTCCGCCTGCACGGTTTCAAGTCGTTCGTTGAACCCACCGATTTCATGATCGAGCCGGGCCTGACCGGCGTCGTCGGACCGAACGGCTGCGGCAAATCCAATCTCGTCGAAGCGCTGCGCTGGGCGATGGGCGAGACCTCGCACAAATCGCTGCGCGCCGCCGACATGGATGCGGTGATCTTCGCCGGTTCCGGCAACCGTCCGGCGCGTAACCACGCCGAAGTGGTGATGACGATCGACAATTCCGATCGCTCGGCGCCGGCCGCGATGAATGACAGCCAGCTGCTCGAAATCTCCCGCCGCATCGAGCGCGAAGCCGGCTCGGTCTACCGCATCAACGGCCGCGACGTGCGTGCCCGCGACGTGCAGATCCTGTTCGCCGACGCCGCCACCGGCGCGCGTTCACCGGCGCTGGTCCACCAGGGCAAGATCGGCGAGATCATCCAGGCCAAGCCCGAGCAGCGCCGCCGCGTGCTGGAAGACGCCGCCGGCGTCGCCGGCCTGCATGCCCGCCGTCACGAGGCGGAACTGCGGCTCAAGGCGGCCGAAACCAACCTCACCCGCGTCGAGGACGTGATCGGCCAGCTCACCGGCCAGATGGAAGGCCTGAAGAAGCAGGCCCGCCAGGCGATTCGCTACCGCGAGGTCGCGGCCAAGGTGCGCAAGTCCGAGGCCATGCTGTTCCACCTGCGCTGGATCGAGGCCAACGCCGACGTCAACGACGCTGCGCGCACCCACGATCTCGCCGTGCGCGAGATGGCCGAGCGCACCCAGCATCAGGCGGAAGCCGCGCGGATCCAGGCGATCCGCGCCACCGAATTGCCCGCGC
>NZ_LGHK01000031.1 GCF_001908235.1 Bradyrhizobium sp. NAS96.2 | reverse complement strand
CGGCGGGCTCTTCATCGCGGGCTTGGCTGCCGGTGGTGGCGCGGGGTCGGCCTTCGGCGGCGGAGCAGCAGCAGCCGGCTTCTCGCCCGCACCCGGCTTTGCCTCGTCGTCGGCAATGATGCGACGGATCGACGCCAGGATCTCCTCCATCGAGGGTTCTTGGACCTTCGCAGGTTGCGTCATCTCCGACTCCACATCGAAACTATTTTACATCAAGCCCGAGAGGATTCGCCGGTTCCGATGATGCGGGCGGAGATTTTCATTGCTCCCGCCCGACTTGTCCCCAGATCACGCCCGCCCGAGGCCTTTCTGCAAGCTTCGTGTCGCCCAATGCAGCGTGATCACAGGTGGCGTCGCACCTGTCATCACGCTACGCCGGCTCGCCGCGAATCGCCTTGCTGCCCGACAAAACGGTATGTCAGGCCAATTATCGATTGCAAGCAAACGCGCCCGTTTGTGGTCCTGATTAACTCAGAACCACAAACATGGCGCGACAAGCGATGATGAAGTGAAGGTGTTTAGCGGCCGTCGGGTGTACGAACGCCGGCCCAATTGTCGCGAACCTGCTGGTAGTGCACGCTCGGATCATAGATGTTGGTCGAAAGACCCATCACCTGCGGCGACAAGCGGCCGATATAGTTCAGCACATTGTAGGAAGCGACGACGCGGTCGTGCTGCGCAGTGACGAGCGCATTGCGCGCGTTGACGAGCGCCTGCTGCGCGTTGAGCACGTCGAGCGTGGTGCGCTGGCCGGCCTTGGCCTCTTCGCGCACGCCGTTCAGCGCGATTTCCGACGCGGTCACCTGCGCCTGCGCCGATGCCACCTGCGACTTGCCGGCGACCAGTTGGCCCCAGGCGGTAACGACGTTGGCGCGCGCCTGATCCCTGGTCTGGTCCAGCACCAGGCGCTGCTGCGCCAGCGATTCCTTGGACTGGCGGATCAGCGAGTATTCAGCGCCGCCCTGGTAGATCGGCAGCGACAGTTGAACGCCGACCGAGGCGTTGAAGAGGCGGTACACGGTCAACTGCGTTTCGTAGCCCTGGCTGACCGACGCCTGCAGCCCAACCGTCGGCAACAGCGCGCCTTCGGCAACCTTGGTCTGCAGGAAGTTGACGTCGACGCCGTACATCGCGGCGGTGACGTTCGGATTCTGGGTCAGACTGAGTTCGACAGCAGCCGAGAGCGACGACGGCAGGAACCGGTCGACCGGCGAGCCCGGCGCGGGATTCTGCGGCTCGACGCCGATGATGCGGCGGTAGTTCGATCGCGTCGTCGTCAGATTCGATTCCGCGGTGAGCTGCTGGGTTCTGCCGGCTGCGAGTTGGGCCTCAGACTGCGCAACGTCCGTGCGCGTCACCTCGCCGACGTTGAAGCGGTCCTGGGTCTGCTTCAGCGTCTGTTCCAGCACGCGCGTGTTGCTGCGCTGGACCTCGACGATTGCCGCGTCGCGGAGATAGTCCATATAGATCGTGGCCGCGCTCAGGAGCACCGACTGCTCGAGCGCTCGCAAACCTTCACGTGCCGACGACACCTGGCTTTCGGCCTGGCGTACTCTGGGAGCGTTCTGCGCGTTGAAGAGCGACTGGCTGGCGGTGATGCCAACGGTGCGCTGCCGGCTCACGCCGGACAAAGCCGCGCTTCCCGGCGCCAACTGCTCATCGGTGTATTGTCCGCCGGCCGTTGCGGTCAGCGAGACCTTCGGACGGTAACCCGAGAGTGCCTGCGGAACGTTTTCGTCTGTCGACCGCACCAACGCACGTTGCGCGTTCAGCTGGGGATTGTTCTGGTAGGACCGCACCAGCGCGGACTCGATAGTTTCGGCGAGCGCAGGCACTGGGCCCAGCTCCGCCAACAGAAGGGCGGCAGTCGCAGCCGCGGTGATAGCCTTCACCCCTCGCATCCCCGGTAATCCAATCATTGTAGTCGCCGTCTCCACAAGTCAGTTCCGGCGGTCGCTTCAGACGAAGTGAGTCCCGCCTCACCTTAGTCCGCAGCTAAGGGTAACGGAACTACCCCGCAACGGAACATGGCGGAAACTCTTCACATGGGGCAAACGGGCCACACTTCTGATTCAGAACGGGATTTTATCAGGTGGCGCAGCGCGGTAGCGGTCAGGTCAGAAGACGAAGGCGGGAAGCCGTTCCAGTCCGGGCAGCACCGGGGCCGTGGCGTCGAACAGCTCGCGATGTCCGAAATCCCCGTGGGAGTGCGTCACGAGGGTGGCGCGCGGCGGCGGCGTCAGGCCAAACACCCCGACCAGCCGCCCTCCCTCCTTGAGCTGGCCAAACAGGCCGGTCGGGAGGATCTCGGTCGCACCATTGAGGACGATGACGTCATATGGCGCACCCGCGGCATCACCGTCCGCGGAAGCTGCGGTCTTGACGGTCACATTCTGGATCCCGAGCTGGGCGAACGCTGCGGTCGCTTTCGCGGCAAGCGCCGGATCGCTCTCGGTGGCGCTGACCTGCGCGGCAAAGCGCGCCACGATCGCGGCGGCGTAGCCGGTGGCACAGCCGACGACCAGGACGCGGTCGGTGGCCTTGATCTCGGCGGCCTGCAGCATCCTGGCGAGCAGCGCCGGCGTGATCAGGCAGCGCTTGGCCGCGCCGCCCTCGGCGACATCGAGATCGAGGTCCAGATAGGCGAGCGCCTGCTTGCTGGCCGGCACGAACACTTCACGCGGCACGGTCAGCATGGCTTCGAGAATACGATCATCGGTCACGTCGCTCGGACGCACCTGACCATCGACCATGTACTGGCGCGCGGTCGAAAAACCGGTCATTGGCGGGGACCCTGCAAGTCGCGGCATTGCCGCTGGAGAAGCTAGAACAGGGCCATCTTTTGGAACAAGCTCCGCCAAAACGCAACACGCCGTTGGCGTGCGGGATGCTCCGGGGCGCGCTCTATTCGATCGTGACCGCAAGCCGGCCGATCAGGCGAGCCACTTCATCGAGATGCTCGGAATCATGCTCCTCGACGGCCCTCGCGAGCCGGCGGACACACTCATCGTCGCTGATGACGGGAGCATCATGCGGAACAAGCGTCGGCTGCGGCATCGACAGGTCGATCAGGTTAATGGCCATCAAAATCACCTCTCAAGACCCGGCACGACGAAGTGTCGACAGTTATTGAGTCGATTTGACGACGTTTTTTGGTTCGCGTGTTGCGGACCACGTGCTTGTGATTGTGTATGGCGATGTTGGTGGGCCAGCAAAGCTGGCTCCCCGGGCTGGATTCGAACCAGCGACCATTCGATTAACAGTCGAATGCTCTACCGCTGAGCTACCGAGGAACAGGCGAACAAGTGTTCGCGAGCGGGCAGCGTATAACAAAGCCTTTCGGGCTTGCAAAGAACCAAATGGGGCTTCGGCGAAACTTTAGCGCAGGACGGTAAACCGCTGCAATGCAAGGGTTTGCCGGCGTCCCGGGGCAATGCAGGTCTGTCCCGATTGTCCCGTTCTCGGCGCCGGCGGCCGGGATGGACCAATGGCGCGGATTACCGCGGCGCCGTGATTCCCGGCCGGGACCCGCCCCCTTGATGTCATTCCGCGATGAACGAGGTGGTCTTGGTGCCGGGGTCGTAGCCCAGCCTCGGCACGTTGAGCTTGCAGAGGTTGACGTTCTTCCACAGCACTGACTCGTTGTAGTTGGCCCAGTCGACCTTGATGTTCCACGCAGCCTTCGTCGTCGCCGAACTCGACATAGGCCATGTCCTGATTCTTCAGCGTGCCCTCGAGTTCGTTCTCCGATTCGTCCAGGCCGTCATCGGGGCCGTTGAAGCCGAGAAACTTGATGGCGTATCCGGTCTCGTTGACGACGGAGACGTCGCGGTTGTCGGCCGCGGACACGGGCGAAGCGCTCGACGCCTGTGCGGCGGCACCTCCTTGGCGATCGCGCCGGATGAGTACAAATCGTGCACAAAATGCGGAGCGCTCTGCCAGAGCCTTCTCCGTTCCAATCACCGCGCAACGATGGCGACGATGAACAGCGCGGTCGCCGCGAGCGAAGCGACGGTCCGCACGTGGTTCCAGAAGGTCCAGTCGGTCAGATAGCGCGCCCAGAGCGGCGCAGTCGCCGTGCTCGCGGGATCGGCCGCCGCGAGTTGGTCGTTCAGCGGCACGTTGAAGACGGCAGTGACGACGAACATCCCGAGGACATAGAGGCCGCCGCCGCAGATCATCGCAATGGCGCCCGGATCCTGCCATCTGAGTGCACCGAGCACGACCAGCACGGCGCAGGACAGCGTGGTGCCGAGGAAGACCGGCATAAACAGCGAACGCACGATGTCGACATTGATCGCGTTCATCGCCGAGATTCCGGCGGCCTGGTCGATGCGGCCGAGCGCGGTCATCACGAATGTCGAGAATGCGAAATAGAGCCCGGCAAGCAGGCCGCAGCCGAGCGCGGAAAACCACAGCAAGCCCGAGGTCAGGGTATTGCGCATCGCTCCACCTCCGAATGCGAGAATCCCTCGTATTTGTAAAATGCGATAAACTCTCGTATTAGAGACGTCAACCCGATTTCGAAGGAGACAGAAGGTGGCGAGACGAAAGGCCGCGCCCGTGGTGGCCCCCCTGCCCGGGCTGGCGCGGCTTGCGCCGACGCAGCAGCGCAGCCGCGAGCGGTTCGAGCGCATCCTCGCCTGCGCAACCGAGATCATGGCGGAAAAGGGCAGCGAGGCCTTCCGGATGAGCGACATCGTCGAACGCAGCGGCGTCGCATTCGGCTCGCTCTATCAATATTTTCCGGACAAGGCCGCGATCATCGGCACGCTGGCGGAACGGCACAACGCCGTCGGACGCGATTGTGTCAGGCGCGATCTGGCTGCCGTCACGGCCCCGCGCGACCTGCATCCGGCGCTGTGCCGGATCGTCGACAGCTACTACGAGATGTTCATGCGCGAGCCGGTCGTGCGCGACATCTGGCAGGCGACGCAGGCTGACCGCGGCCTGCAGAAGCTCGATGCCGACGACATGGCCGTGCTTTCCGGTCTGTTATCCGACGCGATCCGGCGGGTTGCGCCGGGCGTGCCGGCTGCCACCCTCGCCACCTTCTCAGCACTGACGATGACGCTGATCGCTGCCGCCGTACGCCACGCGATCACGCTGCCGCCGAAAAAGGCGCGGCAGGTGCTGATGCAATTCAAGACCATGCTGCCGAATGACCTCGCCGGGCTGGCTTGACCACATTCGCACCGGCCTCGGGGAATTTCCGCCGCGCAGGGGCGATAGGCATCGGGCGTAGAGCGGCGCTGCCCGGCTCTGGCGAACGAAGTCAGCGAGGGCCGAGGATCGATGAAACGCGCGATAGGCAACACTGCGGACTGCTTGCCTTCATTGTCACGTCTTCCTAAAATTCCTGCGATATTTGACGGCTATGAATACTGCCGGAAATTCCGGAAAGAGTTTTTCGCAGGATGTGATTTGTCCCACACGAGGTGCGGCCGTGCCGACCTAGGTTCCTGACGGGGTCATCAGCGACTTATTAACCAAACAGGGCGCCATCGTTCTTTTCATAAAATTCGAACGAATCGCTCAATCCGGACCGAAGACAGTTTTGCGACCATTGCGCTCTCGAACCTCGGAGAGCGCGATGAGCGAAGTCGAATTTGATCTGCTGCTGGACGCCGTGCGTACGGCGATCGCGCCTATTGCTCAGGAGGATTTCGTGGCCCAACCCTCGCCCCGCATTCAGCCGCCGCCGCGCGCTGCCAATGACAACCAGGCGCCGTGGCCGCTGATTCCGTTTCCTGAAGGTTGGTACGCCGCGAGCTAAGGCGGCTTCTCATTCGTCGGCTGCAAGCCATTGATGAGATGAGTGGAGGCCACGACCAGAATTGAACTGGTGTACACGGTTTTGCAGACCGTTGCGTAACCACTCCGCCACGTGGCCCCTTGGGGCGCACTTCATATACGCCCTCTCTCAGATAGGCAACCAAGCCCAACAGCTAACGCCGGTGCCTCCGGTAGTCCCGTTTCTTGGGTTTTGGAGCCAATTCCGGCATTTTTGCCTGTACTTCGCGGAATCTCGCCAGCATCCGCTCGAAACTGTCAGTTAACGTTGCGGCGATATCGGGCCGCTTCTGCAGCCCGGCCAGCAGGATCGCGGCCGCCTCGATGGTGGACAAACCGTCGCGCCGCGGTTCCCGGCGCAGCTTTCCGTACAGCGAGGGGCGTTTCGGCCCGAGAATCACCCGCTGGCACTTCAGCATCCAGGCATTGCGCCACCACAGCGCTTTGGCCTGGCTCCAGGTGCCGTCGAGCAGCACGATGCCCTCGATGTTGGACAGGATCGCGCGCTGATGCGGCTCGAGCTCGCCCTTGCGGTTGATGGCGACGATCTCGGCAGCGGTCTCGAGGTCCTCGACCTTGGCCGAGCCAAGATAGAGCACCGCCCAGCGCGACGGGTCGGGCACCGGCCGGCCGAGCGCCTTGGCAAGGCTCGGCCACGACAATCCAATCCGCACCACGGCGTTCTCGAAATGCCGCGCCAACAGCCGCGCGGTGCCGAGCGCCCTGTCCTGCTCCTGCGGATGGATCAGGATCAACAGCTGGATGCGGCTTTCGATCGGCGTGACGCTGTCGCAGATGCACAGCGGCAGCGGCTTGCCGCAATGCGCGCAATCCTCGATCTCGGCGATAACGTCGGGTTTGACTTCGGTCGGTTCGGACATCGCTTCGCTATACGCTCACGACGGCGCAATTCAAACTATTCCGCCGGCGCGTGCGCGCCTGACGGCTCGCGGCGCTGGCGCAGCCGGTCGATCAAGAGGTAGATCACCGGCGTGGTGTAGAGCGTCAGGATCTGCGACACGAACAGGCCGCCGATGATCGTGATGCCGAGCGGCCGCCGCAGCTCGGTGCCCGGGCCGGTCGCAATGACCAGCGGAATGCCGGCAAACAGCGCCGCCATCGTCGTCATCAGGATCGGGCGGAAGCGAGCCCGGCAGGCCTCGAAAATCGCATCCCGCGACGACAGGCCCTGATGCCGTTCGGCCTCGAGCGCGAAGTCGACCATCATGATGCCGTTCTTCTTGACGATGCCGATCAGGAGGATGATGCCGACGAAGGCGATCACCGTCAGCGGTGTGTTGGTCACCTGCAACGCCAGCAGGGCGCCGAGGCCGGCCGACGGCAGTGTCGAGATGATCGTGATCGGATGCGCGAGGCTCTCATAGAGCACGCCGAGCACGATATACATCGCGATCAGCGCGCCGAGGATCAACAGCGGCTGTCGCCCGCTGGTCTTGTTGAAGTCGCCGGCATTGCCGTCGAAGCTGCCGCGGATGCCCTCGGGCATGTGCAGCTCATTGACCGCCTGCTGGATGTTCGTGGTCGCGACCTCCAGCGGCACGTCCGGTAACAGGTTGAACGACACCGTGGTCGAGGGGAAGCCGCCGGAGTGATAGACCGCCAGCGCCGACAGTCCGCGCTGGTAGTGCACCAGCGCCGACAGCGGCACCTGCACGTCATTGGCGCCGGCGACATAGATGCGCTCGAGATTCGACGGATCGCTCTGGAACTTCGGATCGATCTCGAGCACCACCACGTATTGGTTGCGCTGGGTGTAGATGTAAGAGATTTGCCGCTGCGAGAAGGCGTTGTTGAGCGCGTTGTCGATGTCCTGCACCCGGACGCCGAGGCTGGAGGCGATCTTGCGGTCGATCACGAGGTTGAGCTGCAGGCCGCCGGGATCGCGGTCGGAGGACACGTCGGTGATGCCCTCCACGGTCTCCATGCGCTTGGCGATGAGCGGCGCCCATTTCTGCAACAGATCGAGATCGGTCGAGGCGAGCGTGTACTGGTAGTCGGAATCGCTCTGCCGGCCGCCGGTGCGGATGTCCTGCGCGGCGAACATGAACAGGCGGATGCCGGGCACCATGAACAGGTTGCGGCGCAGCCGGTCGATCACCTGGGCGGTCGATAGGCCTGTCCGCTCCTCCGGCGGCTTCAGGCTGATGAACATGGTACCGCGGTTGGAGGTGGCGCCGCCCGGACCGCCGCCGGAGCCGACCGACGAGCCGATGCCGGCGACCGCGGGGTCGGCCATCACGATGTCGGCGAGCCGCTGCTGCAGCTGGAGCATCGACTGGAACGAGATATCGGCCGAGGCCCGTGTTGAACCGATCACGAATCCGCTGTCGTCGGTCGGGAAATAGCCCTTCGGCGTCTTGATGTAGAGCGTCACCGTCAGCGCGACGGTGGCGAAGAACACGACCAGGGTCAGGAAGGGATAGCCGAGCACGATGCGCAGGGTCGACGCATAGAACGCCACGACCCGCGACAGCGTCCCTTCGATGGCGCGGTCGTACCAGGTGGCGTGCTCCGAGGTCGCCTCCTTGATGTAGTGCGCGCAGATCATCGGCGTGATCGTCACCGACACCAGGGTCGACACGATGATGGCAAACGTCAGGGTCAGCGAGAACTCCCGCAGCAGCCGGCCGACGATGCCGTCCATGAAGATCAGCGGCGTAAAGGCCGCGATCAGCGACAGCGAGATCGACAGCACGGTGAAGCCGATCTGCTTGGCGCCCTCGACCGCCGCCGGATACGGCGCCATGCCCTGCTCGAGGTTGCGGTACATGTTCTCGATCATCACGATGGCGTCGTCGACCACGAAGCCGACCGAGATCGCGAGCGCCATCAGCGACAGATTGTCGATCGAGAAGCCGGCGAGCCACATCCCGGCGCAGGTGCCGGCCAGCGCCAGCGGCACCGAGACGCCGGCCGCGATCGTCGGCACGATCCGGCGCAGGAACACGAACACCACGACCATCACGAGCATGGCGGTCGCCAGCAGCGTGAACTGCATGTCCTCGACGCTGGCGCGGATGGTTCCGGTGCGATCGACCAGGGTCGAGATCTCGACGCCGGCCGGGATCCACTTCCTCAAGTCCGGCAGCAGCCGGCGGACGTTGTCGACGGTGTCGATGACGTTGGCATCGCCCTGCTTGGTGATCTGGATCAGCACCGCCGGCTGCTTGTTGAACCAGGCGATCGAGCGCGAGTTGCGGACGGAATCCTCGACCTCGGCGACGTCAGAGAGGCGGACGAAATTGCCGTTCGAGCTCTTGATGAGGATGTCGCGGAACTCGGCCGCGGTGCGCATCTGCTTGTTGATCGACAGCGTCTCACTCTGCCGGTCGCCGTTGAAGATGCCGACCGGGCCGAGCGGATTGGCATTGATGATCGCGAGCCGGACGTCGTCGGTCGCGATCCCGGCATTGGCCAGCGACACCGGATTGAGCGCGATGCGCACCGCCGGCTGGTCGGCGCCGCTGACGGTGACCTCGCCGACCCCAGGCACCTGCGAGATGCGCTGCGCCAGCACGGTGTCGGCGACGTCGTACATCGCGCTGGTCGAGATCGTCTTCGAGGTCAGCGCCAGCACGAACACGGGTGCCGCGGCCGGATTGGCCTTGCGGAACTTGGGCAGCGACGGCAGGTCGCTCGGCAGATCGGCGAGCGAAGCATTGATCGCGGCCTGCACGTCGCGTGCGGCGCGGTCGATGTCGCGGCCGATCGAGAACTGCACCTGGATGCTGGTGACGCCGAGCGAGCTCGTCGAGGTGATCTGGTCGACGCCTGAGATAGTACCGAGCTTGCGCTCCAGCGGCGCTGCGACGGTCGAAGCCATCACGGAGGGATCGGCGCCGGGCCGTGACGCCGACACCCGGATGGTCGGGAAGTCGACGTTCGGGACCGACGACACCGGCAGGAACTCGTAGGCGACGATCCCGACCAGGAACAGCCCGATCGCCAGCAAGGTGGTGCCCACCGGCCGGCGGATGAAGGGCTCCGAGATCGAGATCACTGCATGCCCTCGGTGGCGCCCGCGATCGGCGGGCCGCTGGGACCTGGCTCCGGCACGGCCCGCTCGATCCGCCGGTTGAGCCGGTCGAGCGCCAGATAGATCACCGGCGTGGTGTAGAGCGTCAGCAGCTGGCTGAGCAGCAGGCCGCCGATGATCGAGATGCCGAGCGGGAAGCGCAGCTCGGCGCCGGTGCCGCTTTCGATCGCGAGCGGCAGCGCGCCGAACAGTGCGGCCAGCGTCGTCATCATGATCGGCCGGAATCGCAGCAGGCAGGCCTGCACGATGGCGTCATAGGACGACATGCCCTGATGGCGCTCGGCCTCCAGCGCGAAGTCGATCATCATGATGGCGTTCTTCTTGACGATGCCCATCAACAGGATGATGCCGATCAGGCCGATCACCGACAGGTCCTGGCCGCACAGCATCAAGGCGAGGATGGCGCCGACGCCAGCCGAGGGCAGCGTCGACAGGATGGTGATCGGGTGGATGTAGCTCTCGTAAAGCACGCCGAGCACGATGTAGATCGTGATGATCGCGGCCAGGATCAGCCAGGGCTGCCCGGCAAGCGAGCGCGCAAACTCGGCGGCGTCGCCGGAATAGATCCCGACGATGCTGCCGGGCATCCCGATCCTGCTCTCGATCGCCTTGACCGCGACGACCGCATCGCCCAGCGCCTCCCCGGGCGCCAGGTTGAAGCTGAGCGAAACCGACGGGAATTGCGCCTGGTGCGAGATCGCGAGCGGCGCCGTGGTGCGGACCAGCGTCGCCACCGCCGACAACGGCACCTGCGCGCCGTTCGCGCCGGGCAGATAGAGCTTGTCGAGGATCGACGGGTCGCGCTGATACATCGGCAGCGCCTCCAGCACCACGCGGTACTGGTTGGCCTGGCCGTAGATCGTCGAGATCTGCCGCTGCGCGAAGGCGTCGTTCAGCGTGTCGGTGACGCCCTGAAGATTGACGCCGAGCTGGCCGGCGCGCTGGCGGTTGATGTCGAGCGCCGCGCGCAAGCCGCCGTCCTGCGCCTCCGAGGAGACGTCGCGGAAGATCGGATCGCGCCGCATCTCGGCGACCAGCTTCCGGGCCCATTGCGAGACTTCGGCGGCATCGGTCGCGGTCAGCGTGTACTGGTATTGCGAGCGGCTCGACTGGGTCGAGATCTGCACGTCCTGCACCGGCTGGAAGTAGACGGTCATGCCGGGGACCGTCGATATCTTCTGCTTCAACCGCTCGATCACGTTGACGACGCCGTCGTGCCGCTGGTCGAGCGGCTTCAGGGTCATCACCAGGCGGCCGACATTGGTGGTCGGATTGACCGAACCCGAGCCGATCACCGAGACCACGCCGACCACGTCGGGGTCGGCCTTGATGATGTCGGAGACCGCGCTCTGCCGCCGCTGCATCTCGGCGAACGAGACGTCGGGGCCGGCTTCGGTCACCGCCGTGATCGAGGAGGTGTCCTGCAACGGCAGAAAGCCCTTCGGCGCCAGCACATACATGATCAGCGTCAGCGCGATGGTCGCGAACGTCACCAGCAGCGTCGCGCGCTGGCGCTGCAGCACCCAGAGCAGCGTCCGATGGTAGAACTCCACCATACGGTCGATGAAGCGGCTGACCGCGGCGAGGCCCGGGACCGCCGTCTCCTCGTGGATGTTCTTGAGCAGCCGCGAGCACATCATCGGCGTCAGCGTCAGCGAGACGATCGCCGAGGTTACGACCGCGATCGTCAAGGTCAGCGCGAATTCGCGGAACATGCGGCCGACCAGGCCGGACATGAACAACAGCGGAATGAACACCGCGATCAGCGACACCGTCAGCGAGATCACGGTGAAGCCGATTTCGCTGGCGCCCTTGAGCGAGGCCTCCATCACCGTCTCGCCGTCTTCCATGTGGCGGACGATGTTCTCGATCATGACGATGGCGTCGTCGACCACGAAACCGGTTCCGATGGTCAGCGCCATCAGCGACAGATTGTCGAGGCTGAAGCCGGCGAAATACATGATGCCGAAGCTCGTGATCAGCGACAGCGGCAACGCGACGCCGGCGATCAGGGTCGCGCGCAGCGACCGCAGGAACAACAGCACCACCAGCGTCACCAGCACGACGCTCAGGATCAGCGTGAACTGCACATCGCGGACCGAGGCGCGGATCGTCACCGTGCGGTCGGAGACGATCGTCAGCTTGACACCGGCCGGCACCGAGCGCTGCAGCCGCGGGATTTCGCCGCGGATCTGCTTGACGACGTCGATGACGTTGGCGCCGGGCTGGCGCTGGATGTCGATGATGACCGCCGGTGTGCCCTGGTACCAGCCGCCGGTACGGTCGTTCTCCAGCCCGTCCACGATCTGCGCGACGTCGCCGATCGTGACCGGCGAGCCGTTGCGGTAGGCGATGATGATCGGCCGGTAGGCATCGGCCGCTGCGATCTGGTCGTTGGCGGCGATGGTGTAGGATTGCTGGGCGCCGTCGAGCGAGCCCTTCGGTCCCGAGACGTTGGCGCCGGCGATCGCGCTGCGCAAATCCTCCATCGCGATGCCGTAGGCCGCAAGCCGCGCGAGATCGGCCTGCACGCGCACCGCCGGCTTGAGGCCGCCAAGGATCGAGACCCGGCCGACGCCGGAAATCTGGCTCAGCCGTTGGCCCAGGATGGTGTCGGCGAGATCGCTCATCGCCCGCAGCGAGATCGTGTCCGAGGTCAGCGCCAGGGTCATGACCGGTGCGTCCGCCGGGTTCACCTTGGCATAGACAGGCGGGTACGGCAGCGTCTTCGGCAGGATGCCGGCGGCGGCGTTGATCGCGGCCTGCACGTCCTGGGTGGCGCCGTCGATGTCGCGGTTGAGGTCGAACTGCAGCGAGATCTGGCTGACGCCGAACGAGCTCGTCGAGTTCATCGACGACAGCGACGGGATTTGCCCGAGCTGCCGCTCCAGCGGTGCCGTGATCAACGAGGCCACCACGTCGGGGCTCGCGCCGGGCAGCTGCGTCGTCACCTGCACGGTCGGAAAGTCGACCTGCGGCAGCGCCGAGACCGGCAGCGCCCAATAGCCGAGCGCGCCGCCGATCATCAGGGCGATGCCGAGCAGCGAGGTGGCGATCGGCCGGCGGATGAACGGTTCGGAGACGCTCATGGTTGCGTTCTCGCTTTAAGGTCGGACATTACGAGGTCGGGATGCCGGTCATGGCTGCGCCTTCGGCGCGCCACCCGACTGTTCGCCCCCTGCCGCCGGCGCGGGTGCCGGTCCGGTCTGCCCCTTCTGGTCACCTTCGCTGTGCTCGCGCCGCCCGTTGTGCTCGCCGTTCTTGCCCTGCCCGTCCTGCTTGCCGTCTTTGCCCTGGCCCCCGGTTTTGCCGTCGGGACTGCGGCTGCGCTTGCGCGGCGCGAGATCGGCTGCCGGTGGCCCGTCGTCCTTGCCAACGATGACCTTGGCGCCGTCGGCGAGATTGGCGAAGCCCGTCGTGACGACGCGGTCGGACGTGGTCAGGCCGCTGGCGATGACGGCTTCATGCTCGTTCTGCTGCGTGACCGTGACCGGCTTGGCGGTGACGACGTTATCGGCGCCGATCACATAGCTGAACGTGCCGGCCGGACCGCGCTGCACCGCCGAGGTCGGCACCACGATCGCCTGCGGCAGGGTCTCGACCTTGAGCCGCACATTGACGAACTGCCCGGGCCAGAGCTGATAGCTGGCATTCGGGAGCTCAGCCTTCAGCTTCAGCGTGCCGGTGGTCGGATCGACCTGGTTGTCGATGCCGGTCAGCTTGCCGGTATCGATCACGGTGACACCGTCATTGCCGAACACGTCGACCGCGAGCTGGCCTTTGGCGGCCGCGGCGTTGACCCGCATGATCTGCTGCTGCGGCAGGCTGAACCACACCGCGATCGGCTGCAGCTGGGTCAGGATCACGAGCCCGGTGGTGTCGGAGGCGTGGATGATGTTGCCCTGGTCGACCTGGCGCAGGCCGGCGCGCCCCGCGATTGGAGCGACGATCTTGGTATAGCCGAGCGTGGTGCGCGCATTGTCGATCTGGGCCTGGTCGGCCTTGATGATGGCCTGCTGCTGCGCGACCAGCGCGCGCTGCGTGTCGGCCTGCTGCTTGGAGCCCGCATTGGTGGCAGCGAGTTGCTCATAGCGGGCAAGGTCGATCTTCTGGTTGGCGAGCAGCGCTTCGTCCTTGGCCTTCGTGGCCACCGCCTGATCGTATTGCGCCTGATAGATCGCTGGATCGATCTCGCCGAGCACCTCGTCCTTCTTGACGTCCTGGCCCTCGACGAAATTGACCTTGAGCAGCTTGCCGTCGACCTGCGAGCGAACGGTGACCGTGTTAAGCGCCCTCACCGAGCCGACGCCGTCGAGATAGACCGGCACGTCATGTACCTGCGGTGTGGCCGCGAGCACCGGCACCGGCAGGTCGGGCCGCGCGCCCGCGCCGCGCCCGCCGCCTCCATTTGGCTTGGGCTGGAAGGCGAGCCAGCCGAGATAGCCGAGCCCGCCCAGGATCACGAGCGTGATGAGCAGCGACACCATGCGCCCAAGCAGGCGCGAGAGGAGGCTCCGCTTGCGCGGCGTAGTGCTTTTCTCGTCGTCCCTGTCGTTTTCCTTGGAGTCGGGCTTAAAGAGCATCGACCGGTCTTTCCATCTTCGGTTCCCAGCCGCCCCCCAAGGCCTGATACAGGCTTACGATCGCCAAAAGCCGGGCCAGTTGGGCCTGCGAATAAGCATCTTCCGCCTGGAACAAAGTCAGCTGCGTGTTTAGCACAGTTACGATGTCGGCGGTGCCGGCCTTGAGCTGCTGCTCGGCCAGATCGAAGGCGCGCCGCGACGACGACAGCACGTCGCGCTGCAGCTGCAGCCGCCGCGTTGTCTCGCGGATCGCGACCAGCGCGTTGTCGACATCGGTGAAAGATTGCACGACCGTCTTGCGGTAGGTCTGCAGTAGCTCGTCCTGCTTCGCCTTCGCGTTTTCGAAATTGCCGAGGATCCGGCCGCCGTCGAAGATCGGCTGCGTCATGCTGCCGACCAGGTTGAAGAACGCCGCATGGGGCTGGAACAGCGAGACCAGCGCCTGGCTCTGGTAGCCGCCCGTCCCGGTCAGCTGGATGCTCGGGAAGAACTGCGCCCGCGCGCTGCCGACATTGGCGGTGGCGGATGCGAGCTGTGCCTCCTGCCGGCGGATATCGGGACGCTGGGTGAGCAATTCGGACGGCAGCCCCGGCATGACGCGCGGGATCGCAACCGAGTTGAGCGAGCCGCCAACGACGCGCACGCTTTCCGGCGGCCGCGACACCAGCACCGCGAGCGCGTTGATGTTCTGGTCGAGCGTCTGCCGCAGCGGCGGCACCAGCGCACGCTGGTTCGCCAGCACACTCTCCTGCTGCGCGACGTCGAGATCGGAGCCGGTGCCGGCCTTGAAGCGGTCCTTGATCGCGTTGAGGATGCGCTCGGCGCTGGCGATATTGCGCTGCGCGGTGCGCAACCGGTCCTGGGTGGCAAGCACCGTGAAATAGGCGTTGGCGACGCTGGTGAGCGTGGTCAGCGCCACCACCTCGCGGTCGAACCGGTTGGCGACGGCGGTCTCCTCCGCCGCCTGCGCGGCGTCGCGATTCTGGCCCCAGAAGTCGAGCTGGTAGCTGGCGCTGAGCGAGGCATTGTAGTTCACCACCTCGCGCCCGCCATTGGTGAGGCCGCTGGCGCTCGAGCCGGAGGTGCGCGAGTAGGTCTCCGATCCGTTGAGATTGAGGGTCGGCAGCAGCGCCGCACCGGCCTGCCGCGCCAGCGCGTCGGCCTGGCGGAAGCGCGCCACGGCCGCCGCGATGTCGAGGTTGACGGTCTGCGCCTCCTCCATCAGCTGCGTCAGTTCCTTGGAGCGGAAGCCGCGCCACCAGTCGAGCGTCGGAAGCGCGTCGCCCGATCGGCCAAGCCGCGCGGCCTTATAGCCCTGCGGTACGTCGAGCGCCGGATCAGGGATGTCCTGGGTCAGAATGCAGCCGGCCGAGCCCGCGACCAGGCCGAGCGCGATGAGCGAGCGTCCCGCCAGCCGCCGCACGCGGACGGTGAGGCCGAACCGGCCTCTGGGCACCGTCACGGATGCTTGCTGGGTCACACCCGTTCTCCGCCGGAGCCAGACTTCGCCCATGGCGTACGAGCGACGCGTTCAGCGGTGGTCTGGGTGACGTACACGGGTTAATGCTTTCAATGGAACCTGACTGTCCCATCCTACCCTTGGGACAATAGAGCGGACAGCCCCTGTCACGAATGCGCGACGTCGCATCGCAAGCGATTCGAGGCCACCCTGATTGCGGGCTTTTCCCTATTTTTGCGGCATTTCCGCGCGTTTCAGACCCGTGCCGGAAGTCTCGATTCTAACAAAGATTTCATGGGGATTTCTCGGCCCTGTGGCGCCGAATCCGCAACATGCGCCGGCGCAGCGACGCCCTCGCGGCGACTGACGCAAAACTGCCGGTAGCGGAACGATTCTGCCGGACGTCCCGACCGCCGAAAAACGCTGTTCTCCGCATGCCCGTGATGGCCATGCGCACGCGGTGATGCGTGGTGAACCCGCCATTTGCCGCAGTGCAATAGCCCTTCCCTTTTTCGATCAGCACACTAGGTTCGCGGCAAGCAAGACACAGACCGGCAAAGAAATTCCCCGACATGGCATTCAACAAAGACGTCATTGAAGCAATCGGCAACACCCCCCTCATCAAGCTGAAACGTGCATCCGAACTGACCGGTTGCACCATTCTCGGCAAGGCCGAATTCATGAATCCCGGCCAGTCGGTCAAGGATCGTGCCGGCAAGGGGATGATCCTGGAGGCCGAAAAGCGCGGCGATCTGAAGCCCGGTGGCCTGGTGGTCGAATCGACCGCGGGCAATACCGGCATCGGGCTTGCGGTCGTGGCGAGTGCGCGCGGCTACCGCACCCTGATCGTCATTCCGGAGACGCAGAGCCAGGAAAAGAAGGACATGCTGCGGCTGTGCGGCGCCGAGCTGGTCGAGGCGCCGGCGCTGCCCTATTCCAATCCGAACAACTATCAGCACCTCGGCAGGCGTCTCGCCGATCAGCTGCGCAAGACCGAGCCGAACGGCGTGCTGTTCGCCGACCAGTGGAACAACCTCGACAATCCCAAGGCGCATTACGACTCGACCGGGCCCGAGATCTGGCAGCAGACCAACGGCAAGGTCGACGGCTTCATCTGCTCGGTCGGCACCGGCGGCACGCTCGCCGGCATCAGCCGCTATCTGAAGGAAAAGAACAAGGACATCGTCACCGCCTGCGCCGATCCGCATGGCTTTGCGATGTACGAACTGTTCAAGAACGGCCAGGTCAAATCGACGCCCGGCGACTCGATCACGGAAGGCATCGGCCTCGGACGCAAGACGCCGGTTGTCGAGACCGCGAATGTCGACGACGCGTTCCTGGTCTCCGACGAGGACGCCGTGACCATCATCTATGAGCTGCTGGAGCACGAAGGCCTGTGCCTCGGCGGCTCGACCGGCGTCAACATCGCCGGCGCGATCCAGCTTGCCAAGCAGCTCGGCCCCGGCAAGACCATCGTCACCATCCTCGCCGATTCCGGCAACCGCTATCAGTCCAAGCTGTTCAACCCGGCCTTCATGCGTTCGAAGAATCTGCCGGTCCCGGAATGGCTGGAAAAGCGCAGCAAGATCGAGCTGCCGTTCGTATAGTCTAGTTGCGAACGAGCCTCGTCATTCCGGGATGGTGCGTCAGCACCAGACCCGGAATCTCGAGAGTCCGGGTTCGATTCTTACGCATCGCCCCGGAATGACTGCAACAATCACCGCAAGATCTGGCTCAGGAACAGCTTCGACCGCGCATGCTGCGGGTTGGCGAAGAATTCCTGCGGCGTGTTCGACTCGATGATCTGACCGGCGTCCATGAACACGACGCGGTTGGCGACCTCGCGGGCGAAGCCCATTTCGTGAGTCACGACCAGCATGGTCATGCCCTCCCTGGCGAGATCGACCATGGTGTCGAGCACCTCCTTGACCATTTCCGGATCGAGCGCCGAGGTCGGCTCGTCGAACAGCATCACCTTCGGGTTCATGGTCAGCGCGCGGGCGATCGCGACGCGCTGCTGCTGACCGCCCGACATCTGGCCGGGGAACTTGTTGGCCTGATGCGGGATCTTGACCCGCTCGAGGAACTTCATTGCGGTCGCCTCGGCATCCTTCTTCGGGATGTTGCGCACCCAGATCGGCGCCAGCGTGCAATTGTCCAGCACGGTCAGATGCGGGAACAGGTTGAAGCTCTGGAACACCATGCCGACCTCGCGCCGCACCTCGTCGACCCGGCGCAGGTTCGGGCCGAGCTCGATGCCGTCGACCACGATCTCGCCCTCCTGGAACTCCTCCAGCGCGTTGATGCAGCGGATCAGGGTCGACTTGCCCGATCCGGACGGGCCGCAGATCACGATGCGCTCGCCCTTGCCGACCTCAAGGTTGATGTCGCGCAACACGTGGAAGTCGCCGTACCATTTGTTGAGCGTGGAAATGTTGACGATCGGGTTTGTGGACATGGTGACCTTGTTCAGTGGCGGCGATGAGCGTTGAGCCGATTTTCGACGAACAGCGAGTAGCGCGACATTCCAAAGCAGAACACGAAATAGATCATTCCGGCAAACGCGAAGCCGGTAAAGGCCGTCGTCGGCGTCGACCAGTTCGGGTCCGAGAACGACGCCCGCAGCGAACCCAACAGATCGAACAGCGCCACGATCGACACCAGCGAAGTATCCTTGAACAGCGAGATGAAGCTGTTGACGATGCCGGGAATGACGTAGCGCAGCGCCTGCGGCAGCACGATCAGCGACGTCGTCTTCCACCAGGACAGGCCGAGCGCCGATGCGGCTTCCGCCTGCCCGCGCGCCACCGCAGCGAGCCCGCCCCTGATCACCTCCGCCATATAGGCGCCGGTAAAGATCGCGACGCCGATCAGGGCGCGCAGCAGGCCGTCGACGGCGAAATTGCCCGGCACGAACAGCGGCAGCATGTAGGTCGCAAAGAACAGCACCGTGATCAGCGGCACGCCGCGCCAGAATTCGATGAAGGCGATCGAGAAGATCCGGATCAGCGGGATGCTCGAGCGGCGGCCGAGCGCGAGCGCAATCCCGATCGGCATCGAGGCGACGATGCCGGTGATCGCGATCACCAGCGTCACCAGGAGGCCGCCCCACAGCCGGGTGTCGACGATGGGAAAGCCGCCGCGATCGAGCCCCATCAGCTTGATGCCGGCGGCGATCCCGGCAAACGTCAGCAGGCTGGCGATCAGCGCTCTGCGTCCGCTCCGCATGCCGCCGCCGAGCACAAACAGCACGGCGGAGACGATCACGGCGGTGACCAAGAAATCGCCCCAGACCGGCACCGACGAGAGCTGCAACTGGTCGCGCAGCCCGGTCAGCGGAAAGATCAGCCAATGGATCAGAAAGCCGACCAGGACGAGCACCTTGCCCAGTGCCCAAGGCAGCGGGGCGATCGCAGAACTCTTGCTGAGATTGACCAGCAGATCGCCGGCGCCGCCAATGCTCTGTTCGAACAGCTGCAACAGGCTGGCGGTCCAGCTCACGCCGAAGCCGGCGATGCCGCCGCCATGCAGCAGGAAGAACGCCACCACAGGAAACGCGAAGAAGAACAGGCCGGAGTTCAGGCCTTTGGCCGGCAGGCGCGGCATCAACAGCGGCAGCAACAGCGCGGCGCCGAGCCCATAGGTCAGATTGACCCGCCAGCGCTGGGCTTCGGGATAGAAGCCATAGATCAGTTGCGTCAGCTTGGCCTCAATATAGGGCCAGCAGGCGCCGACCCCGTGCCCCGCCTTCTCGGCGAGGCAAGCGGTGCGATCACTGCCGGTCCAGACTGCGTCGACCAGCAGGAACTTGATCGTCGGGACAACGATGTACCAGGCGAGCAATAGCCCAAGGGTCGTGAGCAGGATGTTGCCCGGCGAATTCAGCAGCCGCATGCGCAGGAAGCCGATGAAGCCGGTGGTCGTCGCCGGCGCCGCACGTTCGGCGACCAGATCCTGCCGGACAAAGGGCGAGGCGGACAGATCGTTCATGCCGCCATGCTCCGGTTGATGCGCCAGCCATAGACGCTCATCAGCGCGCTCGTCGTCAGCGAGAGCAGCAGGTAGACGCCCATCGTCATCGCGATGATCTCGATCGCCTGCCCGGTCTGGCTCACCGCGGTGCCGGCGAACACCGAGACCAGGTCCGGATAGCCGATCGCCACCGCCAGCGACGAATTCTTGGTGAGATTGAGGTACTGGCTGGTCAGCGGCGGCACGATGACGCGCATCGCCTGCGGCACCACGATCAGCCGCAGCGTCGCGGCGCGGCTGAGGCCGAGCGACGAACCCGCCTCCATCTGTCCCCTGTGGACCGACATGACGCCGGCGCGGACGATCTCGGCGATGAAAGCCGCGGTGTAGGTCGACAACGCGACCGTCAGCGCCACGAATTCGGGGATGATCCGCGCGCCGCCCGCGAAGTTGAAACCTTTCAGCTGCGGAAGCTCGAACTTCAACGGCGCGCCGAAGATCAGCATCGAGACCAGCGGCAGACCGACGAGACAACCCAGCACATAGGGCCAGATCCGGATCATCTGCCCGCGCTGGAACAGGGCACGCCGCGCGTAGCGTCGTAATCCCAGCGCCAAGACGATGCCGACCGCGAGCGCGGCGATGAACGGATAGAGCCCCGGCTCGGTGACCAGCTGCGGCACGACCAGGCCGCGATTGTTGAGGAAGAACGTATTGAAGATCGAGATGCTCTGCCGCGGCGCCGGCAACGCCGCGAGCACTGCTAGGTACCAGAACAGGATCTGGAACAAGACCGGCAAGTTCCTGATGATCTCGACATAGATGCCGCCGATCCGCGACAGCAGCCAGTTCGGCGACAACCGGCACAGCGCCACGATGAAGCCGATCACGGTCGCGAACACGATGCCGATCACCGAGACCAGGATCGTATTCAACAAGCCGACGAAGAACACCCGCCAGTAGGTGTCGGAATTGTTGTAGGCGATCAGGCTCTGATTGACGTCAAAGCCCGCATTGTAATTGAGGAAGCCGAATCCCGACGCAATGTGCTGGGTCTCCAGGTTCGTCCGCGCATTCGCCACGATCTCATAGGCGATCCAGGCCAGGATCGCGGCGAAGGCAATCTGGGCGGCCAACCCATTCCAGCCGGTCTTGCCGCCAAGCGCACGCTTCAGCCTGAGGGCAAATTGCAGCGGTGGTTTGCGGGGCGCGATGCTCATCGCGGCAGCCGTTGGCCGGACCGATCAGCGGATCGGCGGCGCGTACTGGATCCCGCCCTTGTTCCAGAGATTGTTGACGCCACGGGCGATGCCGAGCGGCGAGCCGGTGCCGACATTGCGCTCGAAAGTCTCGCCGTAATTGCCGACCGCCTTGACGATGCGCACGACCCAGTCCTTGGTGAGGCCGAGCTGTTCACCCAGATTGCCGTCGGTACCGAGCACCCGCTTCATTTCCGGCTTGTCCGATTTGAGCATCGTGTCGACATTCTTCTGGGTGATGCCGAGCTCCTCGGCATTGATCATGGCAAACAGCGTCCACTTCACGATGTCGAACCACTGGTCGTCGCCGTGGCGCACCATCGGCCCCAGCGGCTCCTTGGAAATGATTTCCGGCAGCACGATGTGATCGGCGGGGTTCGCGAGCTTCAGACGGCTGGCATAGAGCCCGGAGGCGTCGTCGGTGAAGACGTCGCAGCGTCCGGATTCATAGGCCTTGACGGCCTCGTCGATGCTGCCGAATGCGATCACCTCGTACTTCATGTTGTTGCCCTTGAAGAAGTCGGCGAGGTTCTGCTCCGTGGTGGTGCCGGTCTGCACGCAGACCGAAGCGCTGTTCAGTTCGAGCGCCGAATTGACCTTGAGCGACTTCTTCACCATGAAGCCCTGCCCGTCATAATAGGTCACGCCGGTGAAATTGGCGCCGAGCGAGGTGTCACGCGACACCGTCCAGGTGGTATTGCGCGACAGCACGTCGATCTCGCCGGACTGCAACGCGGTGAAGCGATCCTTGGCCGACAGCGGCACGAACTTGACCTTGGTCGGGTCGTCGAGCACCACGGCGGCGATGGCCCGGCACACGTCGACGTCGATCCCGGTCCAGTTCCCCTTGTCGTCGGGTGCCGAAAAACCGGGCAGGCCCTGGCTGACGCCGCAGGACAGCTGGCCCCGATCCTTGACCGTCTTGAGGGTTTGCGCCGAGGCCGCCTGGACCGACAGGGCGGCGGCAGCGGCAAGTATGACAGCCAGGGATACGCGTTTCATGGGCGGGGCCTTTCAGGGTCGTCCGTTGGACGTTTGCTTTGTGATCGCCTCGCATTCACGGGCCATCCCAATGATCCCCTGCAGCAAATAGTGCTGATCAAACCGGCAGTTTGGCGTGCAACCGGTCAGGCAACGGATCCTCGGTCGCGGCAGGCCCCTCAACGTGCGGCGACGGGTAGTTGCGCCGCATCACATAGCGACTGGCGAGCCGGGTCAAGGGGTTGACGCATGTCTTCTACCTCTTGTTAGTAGCAACTCCCGGCTTGGCCCCGTCTTCCCGACGCGGTACGGCCGCGGCAAAAAGTCTAAAGTCTAAAGTCCAACGGCAGCGAACCATGACCTCCTCCGACGGCTCCACGCCCTCCCGCCCGCAAGACGCCGCGACCCGCCTGGTCACGGCCGGCCGCGATACCAAGGCCCAGAAGGGCTTCGTCAATCCGCCGGTGTTTCACGGCTCGACCGTGCTCTACCCGTCCGCCGAGGCGCTGCACGCCCATCGCGCCGAATTTACCTATGGCCGTCACGGCAGCCCGACCACGCGGGCGCTGCAGGACGTGCTGATGGCACTGGAAGGCCCGCAATGCGCCGGCGTCGGCCTCGCCCCGTCGGGACTGGCAGCGATCAGCACCACGCTGCTCGCCGTGCTGAAGGCCGGTGACCACCTGCTGGTCTGCGACAACGCCTATCGGCCGACCCGCAATTTCTGCGACAACATGCTGACGCGCTACGGCATCGAGACCAGCTACTTCGATCCGCTGATCGGCGCCGGCATCGAGACGGTGTTCAAGCCGAATACCCGCGCGGTGCTGCTCGAGGCGCCCGGTTCGCAATCCTTCGAGATGCCCGATGTCCGCGCGATATCGGCGGTGGCGCATGCCCGCGGCGCGCTCGTAATCGACGACAACACCTGGGCGACGGCGCTCTATCACCGCTCGCTCGAACAGGGCGTCGACATCAGCATGCAGGCCGGCACAAAATATATCGGCGGCCACTCCGACATCATGTTCGGCACCATCGCGGCCAATGCGAAGGCCTGGCCGCTGGTTCAGGAGGCGATCCGCCTGCTCGGCGTCTGTGCCGGTCCCGACGACGTCTATCTCGCGCTGCGCGGGGTTCGTACACTATCGGTGCGGCTTGCGCAGCACCATCGCTCCGGGCTCGAGATCGCGCGCTGGCTTGGCGCGCGGCCCGAGGTCGATCGGGTGCTGCACCCTGCCCTCGAGACTGATCCGGGGCACGCGATCTGGAAACGCGACTTCACCGGCGCCTCCGGACTGTTCAGCATCGTGCTGAAGCCGGTGCCGAAGGCCGCAGTCGATGCGATGCTCGACGCGCTCCAGCTGTTCGGCATGGGCTTTTCCTGGGGCGGCTTCGAGAGCCTCGCCATCCCGTTCGACTGCAGCGACTATCGCACCGCGACCAAATGGGCGCCGGGCGGGCCGACGCTGCGGCTGCATATCGGGCTGGAAAATCTCGACGACCTCAAGGCCGATCTCGATCGTGGATTTGCCGCGTTGAAGGCCGCGCTCTGATCGTGCCAGGCGACCTCGCGCGTTAGACGACATTAACCACGGCCGAGCGGCCGTGACGCCGTGTGGGAGCAGCGTCGTACACGTTGGGCGCGTACGATCTCCGGGATTCTGCGGAGATGCGACGGGCACCGATAACTCGCCGTTCACCATCCCCACCAATCCCTTAATTGTCCGGACCTTCCATCAAGTTCCCTTATACTTTTGCGGCCTTAGTGATGCTCCGGGAAGGGCTGTCAGTGCCGTAAGGACGTGACTGCCCGGCTTTAGGGGCGTTCAGACAATCGCATGAAGACGGCACGCATCGTGGTCCTCGGCATCGCCGGCGTCGCAGGCCTCGCGGCCATGTATCTCGCGAGCACCGGCGATCGCAAACCGGCGCCGGTCGCGCCGCCAGTGGTACAACTGCCGACCGTCGAGGTGCTGGTGGCGAAGTCCGACATCGGACTTGGTCAGTCGGTCAAGGCTGAAGACGTGCAATGGCAGCGCTGGCCGGCCGAGACCGCCAGCAGCGCATTCATCCGCCAGGACAGCAATGCCGACGCCATGAAGGACGTCATCGGCTCGATCGCACGGGCTCCCTTCATCGTCGGTGAGCCGATCCGCGACCAGAAGCTGGTCAAGGCCAACGGCAGCGGCTTCATGGCCGCGATCCTGCCCTCCGGCATGCGCGCGATCTCCACGGAAATCTCGCCGGAGACCGGCGCCGGCGGCTTCATCCTGCCCAACGACCGCGTCGATGTGATCCTGTCGCGGCGCGACAAGAATCCCGATCAGGTGCAGGGCGGCCGCGACATCATCACCACCGAAATCCTGCTGTCCAACGTCCGCGTGCTGGCGATCGACCAGGCGCCGAAGGAGAAGGACGGCAACAACTCCCTCGTCGGCAAGACCGTGACCCTCGAGCTCAAGCCCGAACAGGCCGAGACGCTCGCGCGTGCCCGGCAGAGCGGCACGCTGGCGCTGGCGCTGCGCAGCATCGCCGACGTCAACGAGAAGACCGACGAGACCAGCGACAATGCCCCGAAGCGGGGCGAGAGCATCAGGGTGGTGCGCTTCGGCATCCCGAGCTCTCAGACGACACAGAAGTGATGGGGGCTTCGATATGAACACGGATTCAAAACAACTGGCGATGCGGACTACGCTGGTCCGTTCGCTGTCGATCTCGGCGGTCACCGCCCTGATGCTGATCCCTGCCCTCGCCAGCGCGACCGATTCCGACAAGAACGCGGATGTCGCGGTGACGAGCAGCATTGCCGCCAAGACGCGGTTCGTCTCGCTCGGCGTCGGCAAATCTGTCGTGGTCGACCTGCCGCGCGAGGCAAAGGACGTTCTGGTCGCCGATCCCAAGATTGCCAACGCCGTGATCCGCTCGGCGCAGCGCGCCTACATCATCGGCGCGGCGGTCGGCCAGACCAACGTGGTGTTCTTCGACGCCGAGGGCAACCAGGTCGCCTCCTACGACATCGCGATCAAGCGTGACCTCAACGGCATGCGCGCCGCGCTGAAGCAGATGCTGCCGGGCGTGCAGATCGAGGGCGTCGGCGAGAGCGTGGTGCTGACCGGCACGGTGGCAAGCCCGGTCGAAGCCCAGCAGGCCGGCGACATCGCCGCCAAGCTCGTCGGCAGCCCCGACAAGGTCGTCAACTCCATCGTAGTGCGCGGCCGCGACCAGGTGATGCTGAAAGTCACCGTCGCCGAGGTGCGCAGAGACGTCGTCAAGCAGCTCGGTGTCGATCTCACCGCCAACATGAACTACGGCACTGCCGCTGTGGTCTTCAACAACGCCAACCCCTTCACCGCCAACAACGGGCCGCTCACCGGCAATGTGCTGACCGGCGCGGCGCTGAACAAGCTCGGTGTGCCGACCGTTACCGCGACGCTGCGCGCGATGGAGAGCGCGGGCGTGGTCAAGACGCTGGCCGAGCCTAACCTCACCGCAATCTCCGGCGAGTCCGCGACCTTCGTGTCGGGCGGCGAATTTCCAATTCCGACCGGCGTGACCTGCCAGACCTCGAGCACGGGCACGATCGGCAATTGCGTCCAGACCGTCAGCTTCAAGAAGTTCGGCATCTCGCTCAACTTCACCCCGGTGGTGCTGTCCGAGGGACGCATCAGCCTGAAAGTGATGACCGAGGTGTCCGAAGTCTCGATGGAGAACGCGCTGACCGGCGGCCAGGGCGGCACGACGATTCCCTCGATCAAGACCCGCCGCGCCGACACCACGCTGGAAGTGCCCTCCGGCGGCTCGATCGCGATGGCCGGTTTGATCCAGGAGCAGACCAAGCAGGCCATCAATGGCATGCCCGGCGTCGATCAGATCCCGGTCCTCGGACAGCTGTTCAGGAGCCAGGACTTCGTCAACAACGAGACCGAGCTCATGGTCATCGTGACGCCCTATGTGGTGCGCGCGGTTGCGCAGAAGGAATTGTCGCGTCCCGATGACGGCTTCGCCCCGGCCTCCGACGCGCAGTCGGCGCTGCTGGCGCGCGTCAATCGCATCTACGGCGTTGCTGCCCGTGCCGAGCCGATCGGCGCCACGCCGGTCAACTTCGGCTTCATCATCGACTGAGGCGCGGACCTGAAGGGGTTGGGGGATCCTATGACGACACGCAACACACAAGCAGGTCACGCGAGGACGTTCTCGCTGTTCGGCGCGCTCGTCACCACGGCGATCGCGCTCGGCGGCTGCAATCTGACGGGCGATGTCGTTACCGGCACCGTGCCCGACGACTACCGGCAACGGCATCCGATCGCAGTCACCGAGGGCGAACAATCGATCGTCGTGTTCGTCGGCCGCGCCCGTGGCAATCTCACCGAAACCCAGCGCGACGACGTCATGGGGCTCGCCCGCAGCTGGCGCCGCGAAGGCACCGGCGCGATCGCGATCGACGTGCCCGCCGACACCGCGAACGCGCGCTCGGCACAGGCGGTGTATCAGGAAATCCACGGCGTGCTGGCGTCGATGGGCGTGCCCGCCCATGCCATCACCAGGCGCTCCTACCGCCTCGACGACCCGCGCGCGCTGCCGACCATCCGCCTCAGCTATCCGAAGATGGCCGCGGTCGCCGGGCCCTGCGGCGTATGGCCGGCCGACCTTGGCCCCTCGATCTACAATCCGAGCTACAACGAGAACAAGCAGTGGGACAATTTCGGCTGCGCCACCCAGCGCAATCTGGCTGCGATGGTCGCCAATCCGTCCGACCTCGAACAGCCGCGGACCGAGACTGCATCCTACACCCCGCGCCGGTCGATCGCGTTCCAGAAATACAGCAAGGGTGAGACGACCGCGACCACATACCCTGAAGCCGATAGAGCCAAGCTGAGCGACGCCGGGAAATGACCGAACAACAAGACGAGCCACAGCACACCAACGACCACATCGCGCCGGCACCGCGGATTTCCGTGCAGGCGTTCTGCGCCAGCGTCGCGACCGCCACCACGGCGCGCGCCGCCGCCGACGACCGCCGGCTCGCCAAGGCTCACCTCTCCGTCCATATGGGCGGCATCGCCGCGGCCATCGATGCCTATCACAAGGCGCCGACGCCCAATGTCATCATGCTGGAGACCGAGCCGGACACCGATTTGCTCGCCGCCCTCGACGAGCTCGCGACGGTCTGCGATCCCGGCACCCGCGTCGTCGTGCTCGGCGCGCCCGGCGAGACTGCGCCGTATCGCGAATTGGTCCGGCGCGGCGTCAACGACTACGTGGTCGGGCCGGTCAAGGTGCTCGACATTGTGCGCTCGATCTGCGGCCTGTTCTCGTCCTCTGAAGCGGTCTCGGTCGGCCGCCTGATCGCGGTCGCGGGCGCCAAGGGCGGCGTCGGCGCCTCAACCATTGCCCACAATGTCGCCTGGACCATCGCGCGCGACCTCGGGCTGGATTCGGTTGTCGTCGATCTCGACCTCGCCTTCGGCACCGCCGGCCTCGACTACAATCAGGATCCGGTACAGGGCATCGCCAACGCGGTCTTCTCACCGGAGCGTCCGGACAGCGCCTTCATGGAGCGCCTGCTGGCAAAATGCGGCGATCACCTCAGCCTGCTGGCGGCGCCGGCCACGCTCGATCAGGTCTACGATTTCGGCGCCGAGGCATTCGATGCGATCTTCGATACGATGCGCATGACCATGTCCTGCATCGTGCTTGACGTTCCGCATCAGTGGACCGCCTGGACCAAACGCGTGCTGATCGGCGCCGACGATATCCTGATCGTCGCCGAACCCGACCTCGCCAACATGCGCAATACCAAGAACATGATGAACATGCTGCGGACCGCGCGTCCCAACGACCGCCCGCCGCTCTATTGCCTGAACCAGGTCGGCATGTCGAAGCGACCCGAGATCGAGGTCAAGGACTTCGCCAAGACCATCGAGAGCCAGCCGATCGCGGCCATCCCGTTCGATTGCAGGCTGTTCGGTGAGGCCGCCAACAACGGCCAGATGATCGCGGAAGTCTCCGCGCGTCACCGCACCACAAAGACCTTCCTGCAGATCGCGCAGCGCCTGACCGGTCGCCCTGATCTTGCCGAGACGCGCGAATCGTTCCTGTCGCCGATCCTCAAGAAGCTGCAGCCGCGCCGCAGCGATGGACGCCGCGCTGCGGGCTAACCCGAATGTGAGGCGCTGACTGGCCTAGTCGCGACGGCTGGCCGCGACCGGGATCTTGTCGGCGTCGGTGCGGCTCGCGTCCCTGCGCGCCAACAGCCGCTTCAGCGCGGCGATATTGGCCGAGCCTTGTTCCGGCGGCAGATCGGCCTTCATGATGGTTTCCGCCTCCGCCTGGCGGCCCTCCAGGCCAACCACGACGGCGAGATTGGTGCGTACCCGCATGTCGCCAGGTGCGCGCTCCCGGGCACGACGCAGCGTCTCCTCAGCCTTCGGCAGATCTTTCGACAGCAGGTAGGACAGGCCGAGATTGGAAAGCACCGAGGCATCATCGGGCACGATCTTGAGGGCGCTCGCATAATATTGGCGGGCCTCGTCGTGGCGCTCGAGTTGGTCGAGCACGGCGCCTTGCGCCGACAGGATGCGCCAGTCCGGGTCTTCCGGGGTGTGGGCGCGCCCGAGCACGTCGAATGCCTGCTGGAAATTGCCGTTGTCGGCGAGCGCCCGTCCGTAGCCGGCGAGCAGTGCCTTGTTGCTGGGCTGCGCCAGCACCGCCTGCTCCATGACGGCGACCGCCTGCGCCCGCTGGCCGGTGGCGCGAAGCGCCCGGGCGTATTTCAGCGCGGCATCGGTGTCTTTCGGGTTGGCACGGACGCGCTCGTGATAGGTCGCAATGTCGCGCCGGGGATCTGCGGGAGCCGGCGTGGCCTCCGCCGTTTCGCCCAATGACCCGGTGATGTCGGACGGACCCGAGGTCTGACAGGCGGACAGCCCGATCAGCAGGATCGCGGCAGATACCGAGCCGGCAAGGCGGTGCATGCGGCCGGAAGGTCGGGTTAGTTTCTCAGGCATCAACGAGACTCGGAACAGCGAAGGTTCCGGGATGCTCACAGCTTAACCCTAAGTTCCGGTTAAGGATGCCATCATCTCGCCGTCATCCGGCCCCGAAGCGGGGCCGGCGTGCCGGGCTGGCCACCGGCCCTGCGGCCTGATCAGTCGACGAACTGAGCGCCGAACTCGTGCCCGATCCGCCAGGCCAGGCGGCACTGACGCGGACTGCCGCTCGACAGGATGATGGTGAATTCCGGCGGTATCTCGATATATTCGGCGATCACCTTGACGCCACCGGCCGAGATGTCGGTGATCATGCAGTCACGCGGCAACGACCCTGTGCCCAATTGAATTTTGGCGACGCTCCGGCACTCACGGCGTTCGCTCTTGCGGCGATTGACAAACATCCTGATCCCCAAGCCTTGCTGGACAGCCTCTCGTTTCCACCTTCATAGCGGGGAAAGATTGGGAACTGCCTAGCGGATCCCATCGCAATTGAACGGTCATCTCTAGGATTCGTTTACCGGGCTCGCCCCGTCGCCATCAGATCTGAGCCAAGGGACTGGCCCGGGGTTTAGGGCCGTCCGGACCCGGAGCAAGGCGCCACAATCGGCCAGCCTGTTTCGTTGCAACCTCTTCCCTCCCTTCGATTCCAGCGGGAACAAAGGGGTTGATCGCGGGCCAATTGGCTCTATAGCGTGACCCCTTCGACTCGAATTTGCCGGGATATCCAGGACGTATGGGAAGTCTTGTTCTGCTTGATCTGATGGGGGGCGTCGCGCTCCTGCTGTGGGGCCTGCACATGGTCCATAGCGGGATCCTGCGGGCCTTCGGGCCCGATTTGCGGCTGCTGCTGGCGAGAGCGCTGCGCAACCGGTTCACCGCGCTTGGCGCCGGACTCGGCCTGACCGCCCTGCTCCAGAGCTCGACCGCGACCGCCCTGATCACCAGTTCCTTCGCCGCCGAGGAGATCGTCAGCCTGGTGCCGGCGCTTGCAATCATGCTTGGCGCCAATATCGGCACCACGCTGATCGTGCAGGTGCTGTCGTTCAACGTCGCGGCAGTGGCGCCGGTGCTATTCATTGTCGGCCTCGTCGCATTCCGCAGCGGGCCGCGCTCCCGGATCAAGGATCTCGGCCGCGTCTCGATCGGCCTCGGCCTGATGCTGCTCGCGCTGCATATCCTGCTCGATACGATGGCGCCGGCCGAGAATGCCCCGGGCGTGCGCGTGTTCCTGAACGCGATCACCGGCGATCCCGTGCTCTGCATCCTGATCGGCGCGGTCGTGACCTGGCTGGTCCATTCCAGCGTCGCCAGCGTGCTGCTGGTGATGTCGCTGGCCTATTCCCAGTTCATCTCCCCCTATGCCGCGTTCGCGCTGGTGCTCGGCGCCAACCTCGGCAGCGCCGTCAATCCGTTGATGGAGGGCGCACGGCGCGACAATCCGGCGAGCTACCGGCTGCCGGTCGGCAACCTCGTCAACCGTGTCGTCGGCATCCTGCTGGTGGCGCCGTTCCTGCGCCCGATCACGGAGACCATCTACGCTTGGCAGCCCGATCTCGCCAAGGCGACCGCGCTGTTCCACATCGCCTTCAACGTTGCGACCGCGCTGCTGTTCATCGGCGTGCTCGACCACATGGCGCGTCTGCTCGAGCGCCTGTTGCCCAAGCGGGCACAGGAGACCGATCCGTCACGGCCGCGCTATCTCGACGAGAGCGCGCTGGAGACGCCTTCGCTCGCGCTGGCCGATGCCGCGCGCGAGGTGCTGCATATGGGCGACCACACCGAGGCGATGTTGCGCAAGGTGATGGCGGCAATGCTGACCAACGATCGCGCTTTGGTCGACCAGGTGTCGAAGATGGACAACATCGTCGACCGGCTGAATGAGGCGATCAAGCTTTACGTGACCAAACTCACCCGCGGCAGCCTGGACGAGCGCGAGGGTCAGCGCGCCATGGAGATCGTCGCGTTCGCGATCAACCTCGAGCACATCGGCGACATCATCGACAAGAACCTGAGCGAGCTTGCGACCAAGAAGATCAAGCATCGCCTGCAATTCTCCGCCGAAGGCGCCGAGGAATTGTCGGCGTTCCATAAACGCACGATCGACTCGCTGCGGATCGCCTTCGGCGTGTTCATGTCGGGGGATGCAAACGAGGCGCGCCGGCTGCTCACGGAGAAGGCTGCGCTGCGCGCGGCGGAGCTTGCCGCCGTCGAGCGCCATCTGGAGCGGCTGCGTGAAGGCCGGCCCGAGACCATCGAGACCACTTCGCTGCATCTCGACGTGCTGCGCGATCTTCGCCGCATCCATTCGCACATCTGCTCGGTCGCCTATCCCGTGCTCGACGCCGCCGGCGAGACCTCGACCGATCGCGCGAATGCGGTGGAGGCGGCCGAGCTTCCCGCGCCCGGGCGGCCCTGATCGAACGAGCTGTGATCCGCGCTACGTCGGCGGTCGGTGTTCGGAGCCACGCTGCGGCTGAGGAAATGCGGATGCGGCAGCGAGCTGGTTGATGCTGTCGCGCTGCCGGTCGAAGGCGCCAAGGAGATCCCCTTGCAGCACCCGGCCGCCTGACAGTTTCATCCGGAGCGGATCGACATTGCGGCCGTTGATCCGCACCTCGTAATAGAGGTGCGGTCCGGTCGAGAGCCCGGTCGATCCGACATAGGCGATCGTCTCGCCCTGACGAACGCGGTCGCCGACCTTGAGCCCGGACGGGACGCTCGCGATGTGGGCATAGGTCGTCTCGTAGCCGCGATCGTGACGCACGCGGATATATTTCCCGTATCCGGGTTCAAACCCTTCGGTCTCGACGACGCCGGCGCCTGCCGCCGCAATCGGCGAACCATAGGGGGCTGCAAAATCGACGCCCTCATGGAAGCGGCGGTCGCCAAGGATCGGATGAATGCGCCAGCCGAAACCGTCGCCGAGGCGCCCGCTGACGACCGGCTTGCGCAACAGGAATTTGGTGATGGATTGGCCATCCTCATCGTAGAAATCGGAGCTGCCATCGTCCGGCGCCGTGAAGCGATAGTAGCGGCGCGTCTGCCCGCCCGCCGTCAAATCGATGAAGACTAGCTCGGGCTGACCAATATCGTTGGGCGCATAGATGATGTTGGCGACGTCGGCGTCGCCGAGCGGCTCGTCGAGGTCGAAATCGCGGCCACACAGCCGCATCAGTTCAGCGACGATCCCCTCATCGACGTGATTGGAGCGCGCAAGCGCGTTGAGGCCGTCACGCAGCGTCTCGCCGGGCACGGAGTGCGTGTCGATCGACTCGCGTAGCGCGCTCTCGC
The DNA here is from genome assembly GCF_001908235.1 of Bradyrhizobium sp. NAS96.2. Taxonomy (GTDB): domain Bacteria; phylum Pseudomonadota; class Alphaproteobacteria; order Rhizobiales; family Xanthobacteraceae; genus Bradyrhizobium. The sequence continues at coordinate 2,045 of NZ_LGHK01000031.1, read as the reverse complement.
TCCGCAAGGCGATGTCCGGCTGTTCCGGCGCGATCGCCTGGTATTGGCCGCTATCGGTGCGACCGACGGCAGCCACGGTGGAGTCCGCCCGTTCGATCGACACTTTCGCGACTTGGCCGCGTGACGAAGCAGCATCTCCGCTCTGCTCGACGATCGTGATCTTCTCGCCGCCGGACAGCGTCTCTTGACCGCCAGGCGACGGGAAAGCGGCAAGGATCGCCGGCGCATCTTTCGCAGCTGCGGCAAGTGCGCGCAGAATGGCCGACAGCGTGTCACCAGCTCTCGCGATGATGACGTGCCGATGGCGACGCGGCGCCGAAGGAGACTTCGGAAGGCTGGTGACGTTGACAGCCTCACCGATCGGCGCAGGCGAATGTGGCGCGCCTTCATCGGCCGCATAGGCGCTGGTGCGGCCCGGCAGCGCACGGTGTGATGGACCTGCCCGTATGATGGCCGGTAACTCCGACAGCAATTGCGAATTCGCGCGCTGCTCGTCCTTGCCGCCTGCCGGAACCTCGCGACGATGGTCCTGTTCCGGCTCGGGATCGATCTCCGCGAGCCGCGCCGACACGCGGGTAAATCGACGGACCGAGCCGGCATCGCTCAATTGCTCGATCTTGAGCGCTGAGGGATTGCCTTGTGGGCCGGGCCTCCGATCCAGGCGATCGCCGCGCCGCGCCTCGTCGACCACCTGCCCTGTGAAGTGCGGAAGCGAAACGACCGGCGCTGCTGCGAATCGCGCGCGATAGCCAAATGCGCCGCGAAGCGCGCCACCAAGCAGCGCGACGGCCGCGGCGCCAATCAGAACCGTCCCCGCCATCCAGCGGATACTGACGGCGCGCCGGTCCGGCAAACCGCGCTCGCCGGTCAGCGGCGGTTCGTCGAGCAACGCGACCTCATTGGCGCGCGACAGATAACCACCCGCTTTGGTCGGTTCGCCACGGCTGGTCATCGACGGCCCTCATCCCTCGGCGCATGGACTCGGGATGCCGCCACGCCCACGACAGGCCGTAGATGCCATGCGCCTTGGGGCGATTGTTTGACCGTCGTTCAGATCCGACCGCAATTGATGCCGGGTCGAGCCGGATGCTGGAATCTGTCGAAACTAAAGAGGAGCCTCAGCATACCGCTCGCCGCACGGACGGCGGCGAGGGTCAGTTGTCGAGCGTCTTCGATGCGCTTCCGCGGTTCTTCACAATCAGCATGATGTTGCGGATGTAGATCAGGGTGGCGAGGCCCTGCCCGATGATGATGACGGGTTCGCGCTTGGCGAACCCGTAGACCAGCGTCATCAGACCGCCGCCCATCGAGAAGAACCAGAACGCCATCGGCACCACGCTCTGGCCGGCGCGCTCGCTGGAAATCCACTGCACGAGAAAGCGCGCCGTGAAGAACAATTGCGCGATGAGGCCGAACGCCAGCCAGAAATCGAACTTGGCGATGAACACGTCGTAGAGATAGGCGCTCAGCGCCTGGCCGTACTGAATCAGCATCACTTCACCTCGGTGACGACCGGCACTTCAGCGACGGCGGTCACTTCAGTGACCACCGGCGTCGGCTTCTTGCGGCGGATCAGCCACCACACGCCGGCCAGATCCATGATCCCGATCCAGAGCCGGTCGAAGAATCCGTAATTCGACACGCCGGAATGGCGCGGGCGGTCGACGACGTCGACATAGGCAATCGCCAGCCCCTCACGGCGGACCAGCGCCGGAAGGAAACGATGCAATCCATCGAAATAGGGCATCGTCAGAAACACCTCGCGCGGAAACGCCTTCAGGCCGCAGCCGGTGTCGCGGGTGCCATCGCGCAGGATGATGCCGCGCACCGTGTTGGCGATGCGCGATTGCAGCTTCTTGAAACCGGTATCCTTGCGGCCGACCCGCTGGCCCGCCGCGAGGCCGACCCGGCCGTTGCCGCTCTCGATCGCCGCGATCAGGTTCGGCAGGAAGGCCGGATCGTTCTGGCCGTCCCCGTCGAGCGTTGCCACGATCGCGCCGCGCGCGGCGCGAACGCCACTGCGCACGGCCGCCGACTGCCCCGAG
>NZ_LGHK01000309.1 GCF_001908235.1 Bradyrhizobium sp. NAS96.2 | reverse complement strand
CTGGCGGCGACGAGGCCCGCGGTGGCAAGCAGCGCGCGCAGCCTCATGGCGGCGCCCCGCCGGTTTCGCGGATGCTGAACGGGTCCTGCGGCCGGATCACCAACTCGACCGCAAAGCGGATGCCGACCGCGAGCACCAGCAGGCCGAGCAGGAGACGCAGATGCTCGCCGCGGATCTTCTGGCCGGCGCGGGCACCGAACTGCGCGCCGGTGACGCCGCCGATCATCAGGATCAGCGCCAGCACGGCGTCGACCAGATGGTTGGTCACCGCGTGCAGCATGGTGGCGAACACCATGGTGACGAGGGTGAGCACCATCGAAGTGCCGATCACAGTCGAGGTCGGCACCCGCAGCACATAGATCATCAGCGGCACCAGGATGAAGCCGCCGCCGATGCCCATGACGGCGCCGATGAAGCCGATGATGAGCCCGATCACGACGACCGGGATGACCGAGAGGTAGATCTTGGAGCGCTTGAAGCGCAGCTTCAGCGGCAGGCCGTGGATCCAGCCATGGCTGCCGGGCTTGCGCAGCGTGACCGCGCCGCCGCCGCGCGAACGCAGCATCGCGCGCAGGCCTTCCCAGAACATCAGCCCGCCGACCGTCGTCAGCAGGATGACGTAGGACAGCGCGATCATCAGGTCGAGCTGGCCGAGCGAGCGCAGGAAGGTGAAGGTCCACACCCCGAACGTGGTGCCTAGCGTGCCGCCGACCAGCAGCACCGCCGCCAGCAGCGGGTCGATCGCGCGCCGGCGCCAATAGGAGATCGCGCCCGAGAACGAGGACGCCGCGATGTGGCTGGCGACGGAGGCAACCGCAACCGCCGGCGCGATGCCGACGAAGATCAGCAGCGGCGTCATCAGGAAGCCGCCGCCGATCCCGAACATGCCGGAGACGAATCCAACCGCCGCGCCCATCGCCAGGATGAGGAAGACATTGACCGGAATGTCGGCGATCGGGAGGTAGAGCTGCACGCGCGTCGCTTCTTGTCGGTTCGCCACATGCTGGGGCACAAGGCCGCATCACGGCGTGATGTCGTTCGGGTCGGGCATTCTCCGGCTGAACGAATCCGGTCGGCGCGCAAGGAGCAGGCGAACGCGGGTCGATTGCCGCGTTCTTGCATAACCGAATTTAACGGGGGGAGGGACTAAAGATTCCGCTCCGGGTGGCATTTTTCGCCGCACGTGGCGGCCCGGCTGCGGACGTGGTTGATAATTCAGATTAATGATGGCCGCGTCGGCTGATCAGGGCTGGTCGACGGGCGCGGTGATGAGGTTCATCGAAAGCGCCTCTCTCGTGCCCAGCCAGCGGATGTCCGAGGTCTGCGACATTGCCTCGACGATTCGGGACGAGACGCCCATCTTTCTCATGTAACCGAGCAAGATGCCCTGGCTGCGCTGAGTGTCGGCCACGGGATCGTCCCCTGGCCTGCTCGTGGTGAAGCGATGCACGCCGAGCCTGGAGCCCGCGATGCCATAGCGAGTTTGGCCGCCGGCATAGACCAGAACGCAGGCGCTGGCGCAGGAGGCGGCGCGCAACTCGCCAGATGCATCTGATGTCGCAACCGCAGTGGCGAGCCGGCGGGTACGAATGACTTCGCCCATGATGGCCGCCTGATCCAATGCGCCGCCCGGCGACGACAGCAGCACGACATCATCAGGTGATAACCGTGCGTCGTCGAGCCGATCGCGGAACCAACTCGCGCTGGCCGAGCCGATGCTGCCACTGATCGCAAGCGCCCGCCGTTTCGATCCGTCGATGACGACATCTGGAATGACCGACGATGTCATGGTCGCCGCGACGTAAGTCTCGCGCCAGACATCCCAGGCGCCCGGCTGCGAAAGATCGCGATAGGCACGGATTGCAACGCCGGACAACAGCAGGACGAAGATGGTCACCGACCAGATCGAGGGTCTGAAAATGCCCCCCGAATTCGGGGCGCTGGGTGCGACAGGCGGCGGAGCCTGGCGTGGTGCGCCAAACGGGGAAGATTGCTGGCGCGGCGGCGCGACGCGGGGACCGGTCGGCGACGAACGGTGGCCTGTTCCTTCACCCTGACGATCATCGACAGACAAGCCTGACCCTCCGGAACGCCTGCGCAATCGGCGCGGGACTGCGCGTCTGTCTACACGGCGGAGGGGTGGAGGGACAAGACAGCGGCGCCGTCACGGCGCCGCAGCCATCGTTGTCCTAGTGAGCCGGAGCGGCCAGCGCCGCGGTCCGCTTCGACGGTGGCCTGACGGACTTCGCCGCCGCGGGCTGCGCGGCGCCGTCCCAGCCGCCGGCCGGCGCCGGCACGTTGACCGCATCGCTCGGCTGCGGCTCGGGGGTGAAGGTCTGGATCGCAAGCTTCGCTGCGGCCAGCGACTGCGGGTCGAGCCGCTTGGCGATATCGTCGCGCTTGTGGCCGGCGTCGGCGTCACCCTGTGCGGCCGCGAGGCTGAACCATTTGAAGGACTCGGCGAGGTTCTGTTCGACCCCGATGCCGCGGGCATAGAGGATGCCGAGGTTGACCTGGCTGTCGGCAACGCCGCGATCGGCCGCCTTGCGGAACCATTGCGCGGCGCTCTTGTAGTCGGCGCCCTTGCCGCCGCCATCGGCGTCGAGCACGGCGAGGTTATGCATCGCCTTGGCGTTGCCGCGCTCGGCGGCCTGCACGTAATAGCGCCGCGCCATATCGAAGTCGCGTTTCACGCTGAGGCCCTTCTCGTAGAAGGTGCCGAGCCGGAACATCGCCGGCACCACGCCGGCCTGCGCCGCGCGGCCGTACCATTTGGCGGCTTCGTCGACATTGGCGGTCACGCCCTTGCCCTCGGCATAGCGGACGCCGACCTCGTAGGCCGCAGCCGCATCGCCCTTGATCGCGGCCGTGCGCAGCGCCGGACCGCCGATCGCATCGGGCAGCTTCTCGCCCGCCGGAATCTGGATCGTGGCGAGCTTGCCGCCGAGCGGCGGAGCCGTCGGAATCGTGCCGGTGATATCACTGGCGGCGGCGACCGGTGCCGCGGCCGGCTCCGGCACCGTGGCGGGTGCGGGGGCCGCCTGAGGGATCGTCACCTGCGCGCTGTCAAGCGTGTTCGGCGCCGGCGAGTTGTTGGACTGGCGGCCGAGCGGGGTCGGCGAGGTCATCGACGGCCCGGGCGTGCTAGACGGCGCGGCCGGTGCGGGGGCGGGCGCGATGGAGTTCTCGGCAGGCGGCTG
>NZ_LGHK01000308.1 GCF_001908235.1 Bradyrhizobium sp. NAS96.2 | reverse complement strand
TCAGGATGGCGTTGCTGGTCAGCTCGCTGCCGTTGTCGCTGACCACCATTTTCGGCTTGCCGCGCTCGATCATCAGCCGGTCCAGTTCCCGCGCCACCCGGCTGTCCGAGAGCGAGGTATCAGCCACCAGCGCCAGGCACTCGCGGGTGCAGTCATCGACCACGGTCAGGATGCGGAAGCGGCGGCCGTCCGTGAGCTGATCCGATACGAAGTCGAGCGACCAGCGGTCATTCGGCGCCATCGGCACCGTCATCGGGGCTCGGGTACCGATTGCCCGCTTGCGGCCGCCACGGCGGCGCACTGCAAGCTTCTCCTCCCGGTAAAGCCGGAACAGCTTCTTGTGGTTGATCAGATAGCCCTCCCGCTTGAGCAGCACGTGCAGGCGCCGATAGCCGAAGCGGCGGCGCTCCTGGGCGATCGCCTTCATGCGCTGGCGAAGGCCGGCGTCGTCCGCCCGGGTCGTCCGATATCTCATGGTCATGCGGCAGCAGCCGATGGCTTTACACGCCCGCCGTTCGCTCATCCCGAATGCTTCCCGCAGATGGGCGACAGCTTTCGTCGCCGTGAAGGAGGAGGACCAGGTCGACCTTCAAGCGCTGCTTCGAATCCGTGACCAGATGGTCGGCTCGAGGACACGCCTGATCAATCAGATGCGAGCTTTCTGCCTCGAGTACGGGGTACCGTTGCGTCAGGGTGCTGGAATATTCAAACTCGAATTGCCGCGCGCTTTGAATGACGAAGAAGACGATTTGTCACCAGTGATGCGTCGCGTGGTCGGCGATCTCTTCGCCGATCTCCGGCGCCTCGAAGAACGGATCCGCGAAGTGACAAAGGAGATCGAAGCAGTCGCCGACCGAGAGGACGTCACACGCCGGCTGATGACAATCCCTGGTATCGGCGCATTGGGTGCGACCGCTGTACTTGCCGCGATCGGTGATGGGCTGCAGTTTCGCAAGGCCCGCGACCTTGCTGCCTGGCTGGGATTAGTGCCCAGACAACACTCGACCGGCGGAAAACAGACGTTGCTTGGCATCAGCAAACGCGGCAATCGCTATGTGAGAAAGCTTTTAGTGCATGGCGCGCGATCCTGCTTCCGGCACCTGGACCGGACACGCGATCGCTTGGGAAGCTGGCTCGACGGGCTCCAGGCTCGGATGCATCCGAACAAGGCCGTTGTCGCTCTAGCCGCCAAAATGGCCCGCATTGTCTGGGTGGTTTTGAATAAGCCCGGAGGCACTCTACGAGCGCAGAGATCCTGCCTTCACCTGACGCTTCTGGCTTCGATTGCAAGGCTCGGGAACAGTGATGACGAAACAGTGGATCAACACGCCGTAAGCCCTGTGCAAAAAAGCGGGCTTCGTGCCCGAACCATTTATTGGGAACGGCGTGCGCGGATCTCATCATGGCCTGGCTGCAACAGCAGTCCACTCGCGAGAGGCCGGATACATTTATACAACTGGAAGCGTCATTTTTGCTGTTACGACCCTTGCACGGACGGGGCGGACCATACATTCTTTCCCACGAGGTCCTTGAGCGCCGCGTTGTCCAACATG
>NZ_LGHK01000307.1 GCF_001908235.1 Bradyrhizobium sp. NAS96.2 | reverse complement strand
TCGCCCTCGATTGCGCTCGCGGCCACCGGCGCCCTCGCCTCGCTGGCGCTGGCGCTGACCTTCGCGCTCGACAAGGGCTGGCTCACCATCGCGCTGGCGCTGGTGTCGACGGGCGCGGCGTGGCTGTCGGTGCAGCGGCCGATCCCGTTCCTGCGCTGGCTCGCCGCGATCTTCGCCGGCATCGTCGTGCTGCGCATCGGCTATGAGCCGCGGATCGCGGGCGATGTCGTCGGCACCACGCCGATCTTCAACTGGCTGCTGTGGGGCTATGGCGTTCCGGCGCTGTCATTCTGGGCGGGAAGCCATTTCCTGCGCCGCAACGGCGACGACGTGCCGCTGCGCATGGTCGATTCAGCCGCGATCCTGTTCACGGTGCTGCTCGCCTTCATGGAGATCCGCCACGCAGTCAATGGCGGCGACGTCTACTACGCCAGCGCCGGACTGACCGAGATCGCCTTGCAGGTCGGCGTGGCGCTCGCGATGGCGATCGGGCTGGAGCGGCTGCGCGTGCGCAGCGGCAGCATCGTCCACAATGTCGCCGCGGTGCTGCTGACCGTCTTCGCCGGGCTTGCCAGCCTGTTCGGGCTGCTGGGGCTGGAGAACCCGATGCTGTGGTGGCAGGACGTCGGCGGCAGCTTCATCAACCTGCTGCTGCTCGGCTATGCGCTGCCGGCTGTACTGGCGTTGCTATTGTCCTACGCGGTAGCGGGCCATCGTCCGGCAAGCTACGCCAACACGATTGCGGCCGGCGCGCTCATCCTTGCGCTCGCCTATGTCACGTTCGAAATCCGCAGGCTGTATCACGGGCCGGTATTGTCGCGCGGCGAGACCACGGGCGCGGAGCAATACACCTATTCGATCGCGTGGCTGATGTTCGGCGTCGCGCTGCTCGGTGTCGGCCTCGTGGTCAACTCGGAGCGCGCGCGGCTCGCCTCCGCCGCGGTGATCGGGCTGACGATCCTGAAGGCGTTCCTGGTCGACATGTCGACGCTATCAGGGGTCTACCGGGCGCTGTCCTTCATGTGCCTCGGCATCGTGCTGGTCGCGATCGGCTGGCTGTATCAGCGGATCCTATTCCGCAGGCGCGCGGCTCCGCCTGTGCCGCAGACCGGGGCTTGAAGCTGATGGTCATGAACGGCGAGAGCCTCAGTCGACGGATTCAGCGACTAGGCGAATCCGGAACACCGGCTTTCTGCCCTCGTCGAGCAACTCCATGTGCCACTCGCTGTTCTGCTTCATGTTGCGCGAAATGCTGCCGAGGAAATTGCCGCAGACCTTGGTCATCTCGGCCCAGGCCACGTCGCGGCTCTCGAACTCGGTCGCGTGATCGGACCCACCGGCGAAATCGCCGTCACTGATCCGGAAAAAATACTGCGCCATATGACTACTCAAATCGGTGTCCCCACCATTCCGCCTCGCGGCGATGAACGCTAGGTATTGAGTAGCTATCAAGGCGTGGCGACCGCCATCCGTATGACTACGGCTCGGAGCGTATTCCCGCTAGCGCGCAGATGAGAAAGTTAGAGCTTTTTCGAGCGAAGCCTGTCCCGCACTTGATGCGGGATGGATACCGGTTCGCGTGAAGAAAACGCGTCAAAACAAGAATCTGGAGCCTCGT
>NZ_LGHK01000306.1 GCF_001908235.1 Bradyrhizobium sp. NAS96.2 | reverse complement strand
CCGATCGCGGCCGCGGCCGGCGCGAAGGCCGGCGACAGCTGCCGCGCGTATCGCCGGATCGTGTCAGCCATCGTGCTAGCCATGGCGTGCAGCCCGATTGCCGGTCATCAGCAGGGTTCGCTGCGCCCCCTCCAGCTTGACGCAAGTCAGGCGGCCGGTCGCATAGGCGCCGGTGTCGACATTGATGCGATTGCGCAGCAGCTCGGCCTCTTGCACCGGCGTGTGGCCGTGGACCACGACCTTGCCGAAATCATCTTCCGACATCAGGAAGTCGTCGCGAATCCAGAGCATGTCTTCCTTGCGCTGCTGGCTGAGCGCGACGCCGGGCCGGACGCCGGCATGCACGAAGAAGTAGCGGCTGTGCACGTAACAGATCGGCAGCGAGCGCAGGAAGGCAAGGTGGGCCGGCGGCATCTGGCGGACCAGTTGCCGGGCGAGCGCCCTGCGTTCCTCCGCGTCGGGATTGGGCGAGGGTGTCAGTCCATAGGACATCAGCGTTTGCAGGCCGCCGAACTGCCGCCACTGCGCGAGCATGTCGGGATTGACGAGAAACTCCAGCAGGCAGGCCTCGTGATTGCCGAGCAGGCAGACCATGCTTCGGGTGCGGCGGCGCTGATCGAGCATCGCGATCACGTCGCGCGAATCCGGTCCGCGATCGATGTAGTCGCCGAGGAACACCTGGATCGGCCGCACCGGCCGGAATTGACGGATATCGGCATCGATGCGCGCGCAGATCTCGTGCAGCAGGTCGGCGTGTCCGTGGATGTCGCCGACTGCATAGATGCAGGTCTCGTCGCCCTCGTCATGTTCGAGGTCGCCGGTCTGGCCGACAATACGCTGGAGGAGGCTGCGCATCTGCCGTTTAGCCCGCCTGCAACCGTGAACGGCTGATCCGCTGTGCCAGTCCTGTTCCGATCACGGCTCCCAATACGATCACTCCGGGCAGCGCCGGTAATTCCGGCAAGGTGAAGGCGGCGAGCAGCAGCGTCAGAAGTACGGCCGCTGCCGCCGCAGGATAGGACCAGTCACGGCCGCGATTGCGTGCGCCGGCTGTGAACGCCACGATGCCCACGATAGTAACCGCGAGTAGAGTCCAGAACATGGCGGAACCGAACTGCGCGATCAAGGCGGCGGCACTGGTCGCCACCACGGGCCGCGTGGTTGCGCCTTGCCAGTCCATGTAGGTCGACGCCAGCGTTGCGGTGGTGCCGGCGCCGCTGCCGAGCGCGGGCAGATCGGCGAGCAGATTGTGGGTCGATTGCACGAGCTCGGCCGGTGCGTCGGCGAAGGCTGCGGCAAGCGCCACATCGGGATGACGATTGGCGATCGCAGTCGCCACCGCGATCAGGGCGATCGTCGCGGCAGCGCCGGCGCTGCTCCAGCGATGCAGATGAAGCTTTCGCGCGGCAAAGGTCATCAGGACGAGGGCGATGCCTGCAGCGATTGCGATCGCGGCGCCGCGCCGCCCGTACCAGCAGGCGCTGGCGGCGCAGAACAGCATGCCTGCGGCGAGCAGCCAGCGCAATCGCGCCAGCTGCGCCGCCGTGCGGCCATCGGCGTGCCCGCCGCCATCGAGCGCGCGCGACAGGCTGAGCGGAACGCCGACGAGAACGACGACCAGGAAGCCGTTTGCGGTCTCATCGCGCGCAGCGTCGACAGCACCAAGCCAGGTTTTGATCGGATCGCTGTACAGCAGCAAGATCAGGGCAGCGACGGCCGCCGTCGCTGCAATGCTGCGGGCCACCATGTCGGCGCGGCGGGCATCGATCGCGATCGCCGCGGCTGATATCATGACCGAGATGAGCGCGAGCCAGAGCAGCAGCGCGCCGAGGCTTGCGCCGGTGTCGATCGTGATGCTGCCGCTGAGCGGCGTTCCCAGCGTTTCGCCGGCGAATTTCCACACCGGATGCGCCAGGAACGGCAGTGGCAACATCTGCAGGATGATCCAGAGCATTGGCACCAGCGCCGCTGCAACGGCAGGCCCGGCGACCGACTTCAGGAACGACAGTTCACCGGGACGGATCACCATCAGGCTTGCCAGCAGCCCAAGCGACGTTGCGGCGCCGACGAGACCGGTGGCGAGCGAGGCGTCGAACAGACCCAGCGGAATCGACGCACCGATCAGGATGCAGATGAAGGCCGTGACGTTCCACACGAGAGGGACAAGTCCTGAGGAGGGGTTCCTGCGGAAGATGAGAATGCAAGCCAGCGGGATGCCCCGCGCTCGCGGCGAGGTCAATGGAAATCGGGCGCGCCAGACGCGGCAGCGTGGTGCCCCATCAATGCGGGCGGCGCAGGGCGAGCAGCGGCGTCGAGGAGCGGGACCAGAACCGCGGCGCGAATGCGCTCGCGAGATATCCGCCTTGCAGCGATACAATCGCGGTGATCATGAGCAGCACGGTCTCCGACCACCCGAGGCGCGCGCCTCCGATGACGGCGAGCAGCGTGAGTTCCGCAAGCGTAACCGGCACCAGCACCAGACAGTGCTGGCGCAGCCCGAGAACGACGCCGCCGATCAAATTGCCAAGGAAAACAAATAACATAACCAAACCCTGCGCCCGCATCCTAGCGGGCCGGGTCCTAAGCCGGGGTTAAGTCGATCGTCACAAACGCGCCGGCATCATGCCAGCAGGCATGCGAGACGCCGGCGGTTTTGTTAGTCGATTAACAATCAGAACGGGCGCAGATCGCCGTAACTATAGGCGGCCCAATAGTCACGGCCGCCATAGGGGCCATAGGCTCCGTAGAGCGGCGCGCAGGAGTAGCGATCGGGGCAGCCGTGCCAGCAGACCCGTTTCCACTGGCAGACATCGCCATGACAATATTGCAGCCGCTGGCAGTTGCCGCCGACGCGCTGCACGGCGCGCGGGGCCGGGGAAATGCTCAATTCCGCGGCAAAAACCCCGGAATTGCCAATGCCGAATAGCAAGGCGACGGTTCCCAACGCGATCGCCAGCGGCTTCATGCGAACCATCGAACCCTCAATCGTTTAACTCAAACCATCTCATTCATAGATAACTGGAGCATCACGCGAAATCAAAGCCGGAGTGATGTTGCACGGGTCGCTTGCCGCACGGAGTCGTGCCGGTGTCGCCGAATTGCCTCACCCTGCTAACATTCTTTATCAATTATACCGCACTATATCGCGGAATCTTGTGATTGTGATAGTCGGCGTGTTACGGCACGGCCGGAGTATTTCAATGTCGCGTGCGAATTTCATTCGGATAATGATATTGCTTGCGGCCGCCGTTTCGGTCAGCGGTTGCCATTACATGCCGACCAACGGTCCGACCAGTTCTGATGTCGTCGCGGGGCAGAGGGATCCGGAAAGCCTGCCCTATGCGATGGTCAAGATCACGCCGCAGGTCGAGAACGTGCTGGCGTCATTCGCGCCGCAGCTCGCCGGAGGCATTCAAGGCCCGCCGCCCAAGGACATCCATTTCGGCATCGGCGACGTCGTCAGCGTCACGATCTTCGAGGCCGCCGCCGGCGGTCTGTTCATTCCGGTCGAGGCCGGCGTGCGCCCCGGCAACTATATCACGCTGCCGAACCAGAACGTCGATACCGACGGCAACATCTCGGTGCCCTATGCCGGCGCGATCCGTGCCAAGAACCGCACGCCGACCGAGGTGCAGCGCTCGATCGTCGATGCGCTGAAGAACCGCGCGATCGAGCCGCAGGCCGTGGTCGCCCTGATCGAGCAGCGCACCTCACTGATCTCTGTGCTCGGCGAGGTCAACTCGCCGAACCGCTTCCCCGCCAATGCCGCGGGCGAGCGTGTGCTCGACTCGATCACGCGCGCCGGCGGCCCGAAGGGACAAGGCTTCGATACCTGGGTGATGCTGGAGCGCGACGGCAAGCGCACCACGGTGCCGTTCGGCCAACTGGTCTACGAGCCCAAGAGCAATATCTACGCGCATCCGGGCGATACCATTTATGTCTACCGCGAGCCGCAGACCTTCGTCGCCTTCGGCGCGTCGGGCGCGCAGGGCCAGTTCAATTTCGAGGCCTGGCGGGTCTCGCTCGCTGAAGCGGTTGCGAAGGCGGGCGGCCTGAACGATTCCTCGGCCGATCCGGCCTCGGTGTTCGTCTATCGCGGCGAGTTGCCGGAAGTGGCGGCCAAGCTCGGGATCGACGTCAGCAAATATGCCGGACCGATCATCCCGGTCGTCTACAACATCAATTTCCGCGATCCGGCCGGCTATTTCCTGGCCACGCGTTTCCAGTTGCGCAACAAGGACGTGCTTTATGCGTCGAACGCGGCATCCGTCGAGGACGCCAAGCTCATGCAGCAGATCCGCCTCGTGACCGCGACGGTGAACGATCCGATCGTGGCTGCTTACAACGCAACGTTACTTCGTAATTCGATCAAGCTTGCGCCCTGATACTGGGGCGTGAGCCGGCGCGGCCGGCTTCATGACACGCTTACGATTACCCACCGGCTCAAGCGGGGCGACGGCATTGCCGTGGCCGGTGCGATGGTCGTCGTGGCTGTTCTGCGCCGTCGTCGCTTTGGCGCCGCTGCCGCTCGGCTCGGTCGGCGGCGTCGCGTCCGCGATCTGGTCGGTCCTGCTCGGCATCGCGCTGCTCGGCGTGCTGCCGATGCGCCTGCGCGGCAGCCAGCTCGCAATTCTCGCGGTGACGGCGCTGCTGACGGCGCTCGCCATGCTGGTGCTGCACGAGCAATCGGCACAGCGGTCCTGGCTCGGTGTGGCGCCGAATGCGCTGTGGGCCGAGGCTGGCAAATTGCTGCCCGCCGACCTTCCGCCGGCGGTGTCGATTGCAACCAATCTGCCGTTCTACTCCGCACGTGTCGGGATCGTCTGCCTGCTGAGCTTTGCGATCGGCGTCATGCTTGGCGCCAACCGCGCCTTGGCGCGCGGATTGTTGCGCGTGGTGGCGGTCTCTGGCCTCGCCTATGCGATCCTTGGCATCGTCACCTTCGCGATCGATCCCGCCCGGATCTATCTGCTTCACGAGAAGCAGGCGCAGCTGGAGTGGCTGACGTCTCCCTTCGTCAACCGCAACACGGCGGCCATCTATTATGGCTGCTGCGCGCTGATCTGGCTGCTGTTTGGCTGCGAGCTGATCGAGCGGCATTGGCCGTCGCGCCGGGCCAGCCTGCCACGCCTGCTCGCGCGCCTCGATAGGCCGGCACGGCGCAGGCTCGCCAGCCATGCGCTCGGCTGGCTCGCCTGCCTCGTCGCGATGTTCCTGACCGGATCGCGCGGCGGCGTCGGGATCTCGCTGCTCGCCGCGGTTGCAGCCGCCGCGATCTTCTTTCGCAACCGGCTGCCGCGCCGCTACGGCCTGATCATGGCGCTCGGCATCGGCAGCCTGATCGCGCTGGCGCTGTTGCAACTGCTCGGCGGCAGCGTCGGCGCGCGCTTCAGCATGATCGGCCTGTCGGATGAGGGGCGGTTCTCGACCTATCGCGCGACGTTGCGGATGATCTGGGATCATCCCTGGCTGGGCGATGGTTTCGGGTCCTTCGAATGGGTCTATCCGGCCTATCGCACCGACGACATCTCGCTGCGCGGGACCTGGAACCGGGCGCACAACAGCTGGCTCGAACTGGCGTCCGACGGCGGAATGTTAATGGCCGGCGCCGTCATGATCGCGCTGCTCGCAGCCTTCGGCGTGCTCGCGCATGGCGTGCGGACCCGCCGCCGCGACGTGATCGTGCCGCTGGCGGCGCTCTGCACATCGGCTGCCGGCGCGCTGCATTCGATGATCGATTTCTCGCTCCAGATCACCGGCTACGCCGTTGTTATCGCGGCCCTGCTTGGGGCGGGCCTGTCACAATCGTTCCGCTCCGGCGGAGCTGCCGGCCGCGGTCGCGGCGACGATGACGCCGATGTTGCATCGGGTCCGTCAGTTAACGTTGATTTCGCCGGCGAGCCCGGGCGCGCGGCCGGGCAGGGGTTTTAATTGGCGCGATAACTCCGACTATGCTAACGAACTGTTAGTATTCGTTAGGGAGATAGCAGTGTTCACATTTGAGCGATCCGGCGGTTTTTCCGCCCTGGCGGTGGCGGTCATGTTGGCGCTGGCGGCGTCCGGCGGCGCCGCGATGGCGCAAACGCAGGGCGGGCTGATCCAGCTCTCGCAGGCGGTCACGAATTTCAAGGCCAATCCTGAGCAGTTGCTGACCCAATTTCCGAACGCGGGCGTGGAATTGACCTCGCGGGCGCGCGACTTCGCCCTCAACGATCCGACATCGCTCGATCCGCTCATCGCGTTGCTCGCCAAGGCCAGCAAGGACCAGAAGACGGCGATCGCCGCCGGTCTCGCCCAGGCCGCGCGCATCGTGGTACGCAGCAACCAGCCCTATGCGACGCGCATCCAGCAGGCGATCGCCGACACCAGGGATCTCGACACCGTGATGGCGTTTGCCGCAGCGTCAGGTGATAGCGGCACCGCTGCGACCGGTGCCGGCGGCGCGGGCAGCGCCGGCGCATCCG
>NZ_LGHK01000305.1 GCF_001908235.1 Bradyrhizobium sp. NAS96.2 | reverse complement strand
TGCCCGGCCGCGGTCAGCGGCGGCGGTGTGGGCACCGGCGAGCCGGGTCCCGGCGGCGGCTTCGGCTTGGCCTGGCCCGGATAATATTTCGGCTTCAGGCGTTTCCGATTGAGCGAGTCATAGCCTGATGTCGAAGCGCCGTTGGCAGCCGGAAGACCGTAAGTCGGGATCTGTCCGACGCGCTCCGGCGTTGTTGCCGACGACGATGCACGCCGGCTGGGATCGGCGTCCGGCAACCTCAGGCCGTTGAGCGGATCCACGGCGTCGGCCGTGGTCCGGCGCAGCGGCGAATCCTGCGTGATCACCTGGCTCTGCCGGTTCGGGCTGAACAAATCAGGCGTCACGGTTTGGGCGTTGGCAAGCCCGGTCGTCGCGGTCAGCAAAAGGCATGGCAAAGCCACGCGAACGGGGCGTCCGCGCCGATTTGGGCCGCTTGCTGGCCGCCGCCACACGATGGAAATACTCCAACGAATTCATGTACTTGACGTACGCATCCCGCCGGGCGGCGAAAAACGTCGTTAATGGAGTTAAAACAATTATGGTTAATGAGCCGTTGAGGATCCGCCGCCGCGCGTCGCATCGCGGAATCGAACGTGCTAAGGGAGACGCCCGGGTGCAAAACCCCTCCCCTGGAATCCGAAATGGCGAAACCGAAACCGCTGATGACCAAATCATCCGGCCCCGATGACGGCGCCGTTCAGTCGGCGCTCCGCACCCTCGATGCCGAGGCAAGCGGCGTCGCGGCGATCTCCGCGGCACTCAAGTCCGACCTCGGTGCGCCGTTCACCGCGGCGGCCGAGCTGATCTGCAAGGCCAAGGGACGGCTGATCGTGACCGGGCTCGGCAAGTCGGGCCATATCGGCCGCAAGATCGCCGCGACCTTCGCCTCGACCGGCACGCCGGCGTTCTTCGTGCACGCGGCGGAAGCGAGCCATGGCGATCTCGGCATGATCACCGCCGAGGACGTGATCCTCGCGCTGTCATGGTCCGGCGAGCAGCCGGAGATGCGCAACCTGATCGCCTATGCGGCGCGCTTCGGCATTCCGCTGATCGCGATGACCGCCGACAAGGATTCGACGCTGAGCAAGGCCGCCGACGTGCAGCTGACGCTGCCGAAGGCCCGCGAGGCCTGCCCGCACAATCTGGCGCCGACGACGTCCTCGCTGATGATGCTGGCGCTCGGCGATGCCTTGGCGATCGCGCTGCTCGAGGGCCGCGGCTTCACCTCGACCGATTTCAGCGTGCTGCATCCCGGCGGCAAGCTCGGCGCGCTGCTGAAATATGCGCGCGACCTGATGCACAGCGGCGACGCGCTGCCGCTGAAGCCGCTCGGCACCAAGATGTCGGACGCGCTGGTCGAGATGACGTCGAAGGGCTTCGGCTGCGTCGGCATCGTCGACAGCCACGGCCATCTCGCCGGCATCGTCACCGACGGCGATTTGCGCCGGCAGCTGACGCGCCCCGACCTCCTG
This sequence comes from Bradyrhizobium sp. NAS96.2, assembly GCF_001908235.1. Taxonomy (GTDB): domain Bacteria; phylum Pseudomonadota; class Alphaproteobacteria; order Rhizobiales; family Xanthobacteraceae; genus Bradyrhizobium. The sequence goes on along the minus strand of NZ_LGHK01000305.1, from coordinate 2,061 downwards.
ACGCTGTCGGTCGACGAGGTCATGACCAGGACGCCGAAGACGATCAGCCGCGACACGCTCGCCGGCGAAGCGCTGGAGCTGCTCAACGCCTCGAAGATCACGACGCTGATCGTGACCGACGCGAAGAAGCCGGTCGGCATCATCCATCTGCACGATCTGCTGCGCGCCGGCGTGGCGTAGGCCCACGCTACTTTTCGTCATTGCGAGCCAACGGGTCGCGCGAATGCGCGCCCGATGACAGGCTCCGCGAAGCAATCCATCTCTCTGCACGTGCGGATCGATAGATTGCTTCGTCGCTTCGCTCCTCGCAATGACGGCGGTTATTGCGGAAACCGCGCCGCGGTCGCCTCCAGCGGCAGGGCCAGCGCGTTGGCAAGGTAGGAGACGGTGCGGTAGAAGCCGCACAGCAGGATGATCTCCAGCACCTGATCGTCGTCGTAGTGCTCCGACAGCGCGGCATATTCCTGCTCGCTCAACGTCGCGCGCGCATGCAGCGCGTCGACCGCGGCGATCAACGCCTGTTCGGCCGGCGACCAGCAATCCGCATCGGCCCTGCCGCGCACAGTGGCGTGGACCTGCTGCTCCGACAATCCGGCGGCGGCGCCGAACGCCGTGACATGCACGCCCCATTCATATTCGCATGCATTGAGCGCGCAGGTGCGGTCGATCACGATCTCCCGGTCCCGCAAGGAGAGCGGCCCGCGGTCGAGCAGGCTGCCGCCGCGGAATTTCTCCCAGGCGCGCGGATGGCCGGCCATCATGCGGAACAGCACCAGCGGCGGCTTGCCGCGCATGATGCGGTCGAAATGCTGTTGAACGTCCGCCGCATAGGGCGGATCGAGCGGCGCGATGCGTGACATGGGCTGGTCCCGTTGCTACATTTAATGTAGCGATACGCTACAATATTTGTAGCGGTGCGCAAGTAGTATCCGAGAGGGGTTCGCGACATGCCGAAGCAGGTTCCTGCGACAAGACCCGGCGTCCGCGGCTCGCGGTCCGGCCGCCCGATCATGGCGCTGCTCGATCTGCTGGGCCGGCGCTGGACCTTGCGCATCGTCTGGGAGCTGCGTGAGGGCGCGCTGACCTCGCGCGCGCTGCGCACCGCCTGCGACGAGGCCTCGCCGACCATCCTGCAAACGCGATTGACCGAGCTGCGCGAGGCCGGATTCGTCGAGCTGACGGAGGATGGTTACAGCCTCACCGCGCTCGGCCGCGAGCTATTTGCGACCTTCACGCCGCTCCATCGCTTCGCCGAGCGCTGGAGCAGGCGCTGATCCTCCCTCTCCCCGTTCTTACGGGGGGAGGGTTGGGGTGAAGACGCCAGCAAACCTCAAACTCTTCATGTCGCGGGAACGCGGGCGTGACGGCAAGCAGCAACAAACTCGCTGTCGTCCCTGCGAACGCATGCGAACGCAGGGACCCATAGCCACCGATGGTCATTGTTGCGCGACGTTGGAACAACGAGTCCCGACCACAACATCCGCCGCGGCGTATGGGTCCCTGCGTTCGCAGGGACGACCGGAGAGGAGCCGAGTCTAGACCGCGGCCACCGTCAGGCTGGCGCCGTCGGCGCGCACCACCTTGACCCGGCTGCCGGCCGGCGCATCGGGGCCGGCGACGCGCCAGACCGTGTCGTCGATCCGCACCGTGCCGGATCCGCCGACGATCGGCTTCTCCAGCGTGAATTCGCGGCCGACCAGGGCTTCGTTGCGGCGGTTGAGGAACGGATTGGTCTTGCTCGCCGCGGTCGCGCCTTTGGCAAAATACCGCCACGCCGGCACCGCCAGCGCGGCGAATACCGCGAACATCAAGAGCTGCATCTGCCAGGACGGCGTGAACACGAACGACAGCAGGCCGACCACGAGCGCCGCGAGCCCGAGCCAGAACAGGAACACCCCGGGCGCCGCAAGCTCCAGCGCCATCAGGATGAAGCCGAAGATCAGCCAGTTCCAGGTACCCAATGTCGAAAACATCTCGGCCATAGCACGACCTCTATCATTGCGGGCGCGATGCCGTCACGCCCTCACCGCTGCGGCGGCACCGGCGGTGGCGGCGTCGGGC
>NZ_LGHK01000304.1 GCF_001908235.1 Bradyrhizobium sp. NAS96.2 | reverse complement strand
AGAGGCGGCTGCCGGCGGCGAGCAGCACGTCGCCCTCGCGGAAGTCGACGCCCGCGGCGCGGATGTGCCGTCCGGCGGCAGCTAGCTCGGTGATCGCGATGTGGTCGCCGTCGACCCTGGTGTCCTCCTGGATGATGACGGCGTCGGCGCCGTTGGGGATCACGCCGCCGGTGAAGATCCGCACCGCCTCGCCGGCCCCGACCGTCCGCTCGAACGGCCGGCCGGCGGCGACCTCGCCGATCACCTTGAGCCGGGCCTTCAGATCGGCCGCGTCGGCGGCCCGCACCGCATAGCCGTCCATTGCCGACATCGGCTGCGGCGGCTGGGTGCGGAGTGCGGCAAGGTCACCCGCCAGCGTGCGGTGGTAAGCGGCATCGAGCGCGACCATTTCCTGCGGCAGCGGCTCAGCGCCGGCGAGAACGGCAGACAGGGCATCGGCAACCGGCATCAGGGCCACGCTCAGAGCTCCTCAAATCCAGGGTTCAAATCCCAGGGTTCAATCCCAAGTGCAGTCAGCGCCGTTGCCACGTCATCCGTCGATGTCACGTGGATGGCATGAAGGCCGCGCGCCCGCGCACCCTCGATATTGGCAGCCAGGTCGTCGAAGAACAGGATCCGCGACGCCGGCACGCCGATGGCTTTTACCACATGATCGTAAGCCTCGGCGTCGGGTTTGCGAAAGCCGATCGTCGAGGACAGGAAGACGCTGCGGAAATGGCCGAGCAGCTCGGCATGGGTGACCGAGAAATGCGCGACATGGGCCGGATTGGTGTTGGAGAACGCGTAGAGCGGCATACGCTTCGCGGCGGCCGCGAGCAGCGGCGCGATGCCCGGCATCTCGCCGGTGAAGATCGAATTCCAGCCCTCGAGGAATTGCGCGTCGCTGAGGCCGATGCCGAGCGACTGGCGCAGGTTCGCGAAGAACGCCGCATCGTCGATCCGGCCGATCTCGTGATGCTTGAAGCTGTCGTCGACGACGAAGCGGCTGGCGAGTTCGGCCGGTGCGCAGCCCGCATGCTGCGCCCAGTGCGCCATCACCTTGTCAAAGTCGATGTCGAGCACGACGCGGCCGATATCGAACAGCAGCACGTCGACGGAATCGGGGAAGAGTTGCGAGGTCATTGCGTGAAACCGTGTACGAGAATTGCGGGCAGGCGGCAATGTCCCCGATTTGTGCGGCAAGCATGCGACGCGGTTAGGCGGCCAGTCGTCTCCACGCACAGGGTGTCGTCACCCCCGAAAGCGGGTGATCCAGTATATCAGAGGCGGGTGTGCTTGAGCCGAGGTGTAGTTAGGGACAAGATTGTTTCCACGCGTCGTCCCTGCGAAAGCAGGACCCATACTCCGCGGCCGATGTTGTTGGAGCAGAATCGTCGTTCCGACATCGCGCAACAATCATCATTCGTGGTTATGGGTCCCTGCTTTCGCAGGGACGACACCGGATATGTTGCGACATCGAGACAGACATCCGCATTCTCGCAACAGATGATTTTCTGGTAAGGCGAAATCTTTTTGCTGTGGGGACTTGGCCGTCGGGCAACTCAGTGGCAGGCGTTGCCCGCATTCGGCGCGTCCGAGCGCAGACCCTCTCACATCCTGGAAAGCGCGAGGCCGAGATACGCGATGAGCGCGCCGGTGCTGAGAATGATGACGACGAGCGCCTGCTCTGAACGTGCCTGCAGGGTTTTCCGGGTCACGGCGATGACGCTCCTTCTCGAAAATCATTCTATCCAACTCACATCGATGAAGGTCCGTTCCGGTTCCTGCCCGGGAACTTCGATGAATGTCATGTGCGTGACAGGCAGGGACCGCCGCTTGCTGTTCCTGGCCGCAAACGAGCAACGCCGCCCGCATTGAATACGGGCGGACGGCGTTGGTTCTAGCCCCAAGAGGGATGGCAAAATCCTGACCTGTACGGATACGGACGAGAGCCGAGCAGGGTTCACGGCTTCGGCCCCGTACGATTCCGGTCATCCGAAGGAGCGGAGCAAAGCGTCGCGATAAGGTCTAGGATGATGCGACTGAGTTGCTCTGGCCCCGGCGACCCCCCTCGCTGGGGCCCTTTGTTTGCAACATCGATCTCGATGGGCGCCGGACTGCATCATCGGGCCGCGCCGCCGTGGGCTCACTGTTCGCGCAGATCGACCTGCGTCAGGATGCCCTGCCGCAGCGCGAGGCGGACCAGCTCGATATCGGTGCCGACGCCGAGCTTGTCCTTGATCAGGGAATGCAGGTTCGCGACCGTTTTGGGGCTGAGATGCAGCGCCTCGGCGATCTCGTCGGTGGTCTTTTCCGCGAGCAGCATGCGCAGCACTTCGAATTCCCGCGCGGTCAGGAGGTCGGCGGCGGCGCGCTCGCCGGCGATGTGGCTGAGCGCGAGTTCGTGGTCGATGTCCGGACTGATCGCGATCTTGCCCGACAGTGCATCCATCACGGCATGCACCAGCGTCTCCGGCGGGCTGGTCTTGGTGACATAGCCGCTCGCACCGGCGCGGATCGCCTGCACGGCAAAGGCCGCGTTCTGGTGCATGGTGAACACCAGGATCTTTGCGCGCTTGTCCCACTGCCTGAGGCGGCGGATGGCCTCGATGCCGCCGATGCCGGGCATCGACAGGTCCATGATCACGAGATCGGGCCCGGTCTCCTTGTAGAGGCGGTAGGCCTCGACGCCGTCGGAAGCCTCGGCGACGACACGGAGGCCCGGCTGCTTCTGCAGCATCGCCCGGTAGCCCTCCCGAACCACGGCGTGATCGTCGACCAGCATGATGGTTCGCGCCGCATTGCTCATGCCGCGCGTTCCACGGCTGCGGTCTCTGCGCCGGCAGCAACGGGAACGACGACGCGGAGCGATGCGCCATGGGGCTGCACGGCCTCGAAGCTCAACCGTCCGCCCAGCGCGGCGACCCGCTCGCGCATGCCGAGCAGGCCCATGCCAGACTTGACCTGTAGATCGCCGTGGGGATCGCCGGGCCGGCCATCATCGTCGACCGCGAGCGCGATTTCGCTGTCGCCGGAAGCCGCCTCGCGCATCTGCAGCCGCAGCACCACGCGCGTGGCGCCGGCGTGCTTGGCCGCATTGGTGAGCGCCTCCTGCACGATGCGATAGAGATTGGCGCTGACGGAAGCGGGAAGGCGCGCGAACGATCCCGATAGGGCGATCTCGAACCGTGGCTGCCCCCGGCGGCCGTTCCAGCCGGCGATCAGGCCCTCCAGGCTCGCCGCAAGTCCGAGCTCGTCGACATCGGGCGGTCGCAACCTGAACAGTGCGCCGCGCAACGTCTCCATCATGTCTGTCGCGGTGCGCGCGATGCCGTCGCATTCGGCAAGCAAGGGCGGGCAATCCTGGGCCGCAGTCAGGCGCGCCGAGGCGGCAAGCGCGCGGATCGCCGCCAGCGACTGCCCGAACTCGTCATGCAGCTCGCGCGCGAGATGCCGGCGCTCGTCGTCCTGCACCGCAATCAGCTTCTGCGTCAGCGCGTTGCGGTCGGACAGCGCGGCGGCGAGGCGCTCGGCGAGCTGGTTGAAAACGTCGCCGATCGCCGACAGTTCGGCGAGATCGAACGGCGGCAGGCGTGTGGCGAGGTCGCCCGCGGCGATCCGCTCGAGGCCGTCGCGGATCAGCCGCGTCGGACGCAGCGCACGCGATAGCGCCGCATAGACCAGCGCGCAAAGCAGCGGCAGCGCGATCATGAGCACCGCCATCAGCCGGCCGGCATCGTGCCAGGCTTCGGCCGTCAGCACGGCCGGATCGACCCAGACCACGGCCTCGCCGATCGCATGGCCGCGCGCAACCACCGGGCGCACGGCCTCGCGGCCGGGATCGAACAGCCGGCGATAGAGCGCCGCGAAGGCCAGTGGCGGCGCGGCGGTGTCGGTCTGCGCGCCGCCGCAGAAGCGCTGGCTGATCTCGCCGCCATTGCTGCGAAATGCGAGGCACAGGCCCGGCGCCATGACCGAGGCGGCCACGCCCTCGAGATCGGGGAATTCGGCGCGCGGATTGTTCAGCCACTGGATCTTGTTCTGCTGCAGCTCCAGCGTCCGGGCGGCGACATCGGCAACGGCGGCGATCCTGGCGCGCACCGAGCGGTCGGAGTCGAACAGGAAGTAGCCGGAGATCACGGCAAAGCAGAGTGTGGCCACGGCGGCCACACGCAAGGTCAGCCGCAGCTTCAGATCGCTTCCGGACCAATTCCGCATTGGCGTATCCTCGGGGTCGCTGGCGGCCTTCGGCGCCCGTTGCGGGCAGGGCCGTCATGCGCATTAAACGGCAGAATGGACGGGGCGAGAAGCGCCGCGGCGGGTGCGGACCGCGGTCGTGAAATTTTCCCGGCACCGGCCGGGAGACGCTCCGCTGCGGTGCGGAGGTGGCCGTCCTAGAGCTGCGGTCGACCCGCCCGCACCAGCACCTGAAAGGCCCGGAACATGTGCCAGTCCCGCCTCGTCTTGTATGCCCTCGCGTTGATCGGCCTCCTGGCCGGACCTTGTCCGCTTCGCGCCGAAGCCGCCGCGCAGGCATCCCCGCTCGGCGTCAGCATCGACGACTTCAGCTATGTCGACACCTCGGGCGAGGTGGTCGATCAGACCGCCGCGCATCAGAAGCGGCTCGATGCATTCATGGCCGCGCTGCGCGCCGATGTGGCCGCAGAGCCGCGCTATCGCCTGGTCCCGTCAGCGGCGCCCGCAGGCGAGGCCCAGATCAAGGTTGTCGGCGGCGTGCAGAAGATGAGCACGCTGATCCAATGGGCCAAGGTCGCGGTGATCGATGTCGGCGCGAGCCGTGTCCTGTACGAAAAGCTCTACACGTTTCGGGGCGACAATGACGAGGCGTGGGACCATGCGCGGATGTTCGTGTCGCGCGAGGTGCGCGCTGCCCTTGCGGCCGCGCTGCCGAGGGCACAGGCCACGGCCGCAGCGCCGATCGGGCTTGCGGTGTTCGAGTTCGAGCTGGAGGACACTTCCGCCACGCCGGCATCCGGCCTTGCCGGCTCCGATGCGGCATATCTGGCCGACGTGACCAGCGGCGTGCGTGACCGGCTTGCGCAGTCGGGCCGCTATCGCCTGGTCGATACCACCGGCGCGACCGCCGAGCCCGTCAAGGCGCATGCACTGCGCGACTGCAACGGCTGCGAGGCCGCGATCGCGAAAGAGCTCGGCGCCGATCAATCGCTGATCGGCGTGATCAGGCGGGTCAGCCGGACCGAATACACCGTCGGCTTCCAGGTGCGCGACGCCCGCAGCGGCGAGGTCGTCTCACGCGGCGACAGCGGCCTGCGGATGGGCGCCGATTATTCCTGGACCCGCGGCGCGGTCCATCTGGTCAGCGACCGCCTGCTCGAGGGCGGGGCGCAGCAGTAACCCTGCCGGCGACAGCGTTCGGCGAACGGCAGGCAGACTATAGCAAAGCGCGATAGCTGTTAGACACGTCGTCATCTATCGCCGGGCCTGTGTGCGGGTTATCAACGTCGTCTGATCACCGCACAGGAACCGCCGATGCGTTTGCCCGCCGTCCTTTTCGCTCTCACGCTCGCCGCGAGCCCCGTGGCAGCCGAGGAGTTGTCGGGCACGCTGCAGAAGATCAAGGAGACCAGGAAGGTCACGCTCGGCTTCCAGGAGGCCTCAGTTCCCTTCAGCTATCTCGACGACAACGCGCGGCCGATCGGATTTGCGCTCGATATCTGCCTTGGGATCGTCGACGCCGTGAAGAAGGAGCTGGGGATGCCCGACATCGCGGTCGACTATCTGCCTGTAACCTCGTCGAACCGCATCCCGCTGATGGTCAACGGCACGATCGATCTGCACTGCTCGGCGACCACCAACAGCGCCGAGCGCCAGAAGCAGGTGACCTTCACCAACACGCACTTCCTGAGCGCAACGCGCTTTGCCGCCAAGAAGGCGTCCAACATCAACACCATCGACGATCTCAAGGGGAAATCGGTCACGGCCGTTGCCGGCTCGGTGAACCTCACGCAGCTCGTCAAGGTCAATACCGAGCGCAAGCTCGGCATCAACGTTCTCCCGGCCAAGGACCAGGCCGAGGCGTTCCTGATGCTGGACACCGACCGCGCCCAGGCCTACGCGCTCGATGACGTGCAGCTCGCGGTCGCGATCGCGCGGTCGAAGCAGCCTTCGCTCTACATGATCAGCGACGAGGCCTTCTCGAAAGCGGAGCCGTTCGGCGTCATGCTGCGCCGGGAGGACGCGCCGTTCAAGGCGCTCGCCGACCGCGCCACGGCGGAGCTCTACAAGAGCCCTGAGATCGAAGTGATGTACAAGAAGTGGCTGGAAGCGCCGACCCCGCCGAAAGGCATCAATTACAACGTCCCGATGTCGCCGGCGCTGCGCAATGCGTTCAAGAATCCGAGCTCGAGCTACGATCCTGACGTGTATGAGGTCGCGAAGTAGCGACAGCCGTCCGCTTGGGAAGTATGCGATGCGTAAATTGGGCGATTCCGTAAGCGGTGCGCTTCGGGTCGCGCGACCGCGTCTGACGACCGGCTCTGCGATCTACGGGTGTCGGCAAGGTCAGCCGACAGAGCGGTCCCGGATGTCGCTTTCGCTCACCCGGGCTATGCGCGATTGGAAACAGATCACCACGCAAATGCCTCGATCCTTGGAACGGCTTTTCGTGCGCGCTGCGAAAAACGAAATAGCGTCTCATATACATCGGCGGTTTTTCTCCTAAGCTTGCAGCGTTGTAATTGCTGATCAGGAGCTCGCCGATGACCGCGCCATTTGTTCTCTCTCGACGTTCCGCACTTGGCGTGCTCGCCGGAAGCCTGCTCGCGGGCGGTGCGCGCGCGGAGACCGGGGCGGGGGCGGGCGCCGATCTCGGCGGCGTCACGCTGCGCGTCGCGTATTACAAGGGCGGCTGGCGGCCGCTGCTGCAGGCAGCCGGCGAGGACAAGACGCCGTACCGGATCGAATGGAAGGAGCTCAACAATGGTGTGCTCCATATCGAGGCGCTGAACGGCGACGCGCTCGACATCGGATCGGGCAGCGAGATTCCGGCGATGTTCGCCGCGCGCCAGAATGCCAAGGTGCGCTTCATCGCCGTCACCCATGAGGATCTCAACATCCAGGTCACGGTGGCGGCGAAGGATGCACCGGTCCATTCGATCGCCGACCTCAAGGGAAAACGCGTCGGCTATGTGCGCGCGACGACGGCGCATTATTTCCTGGCGAAGCAACTCGAGGAAGCAGGGCTTGCGTTCGGCGATATCGAGGCGATCAATCTGACGCCGTCTGACGGCTACACGGCGTTCGCCTCGGGCAAGCTCGATGCCTGGGCGATCTACGGCTACAACGGGCAGCTCGCGATCGCCAAGCAGGGCGCACGGCTGCTCAAGACCGGCGTCGGTTATCTCTCGGGAAATTTTCCGATCTACGCCAATCCCAGGGTGGTCGATGATCCGCTGCGCCACGCGGCCGTGAGCGACCTGTTGCTGCGGATCCAGCGCGCCTATGCGTTCGCCAACAAGAATTTTCCGGTCTATGCGGCCGCGCAGGTGGCGGAAACCCATCTGCCGTTGCAGGACATTCTCGACCAGTTCGCGCGCCGCAGCGACGACTTCTCGCTCGCCGGCGTGACGCCCGACGTGCCGGACACCCACCAGAAGGTCGCCGACACCTTCCTCAAGCTCGGCGTGCTCGACGCGCGCGCCGAGGTCGGAAGATTCTGGGACACGAGCTTCAACGAAGCGATCGCCGCGGGCGCGGCCAGCCTCGCGCGGATCTGACATTGGTCATGCGGGCGTAGCCCATTTGGGCTAGGGATCGGCGCCTTGACGTCGCGTTATTGATGCGCGGTTCCCGCAAGATCGCTGCGCACTCGTTCAACATGCTCCCCGGGGTGCGTGGAACTCGAAGATTTTACGGCCCCAGCGTGACGACTGGGGCCGCAGGAGGTGTTGTGTGCCTCTGGGGCAATGATTCAGAGCACGACGACTGAACGGCACACAGCAGCGAACGTTCCAACTGTCCGCGGCTGCGCCGTGCTGCCATGCAGACCGAGACGGTTGCAGGCCGCGCCGCGCTCGTATCATGATGACGTCGATCAACCCGATTAGAATTCGGGTCTGGTCGATGATTCCGGTACCGGCCTCCAAAGGCTTCCCGGGCCATATTCCGCGTGCAACTGATTTTCCTGGTTATGCCGATTGTTGTTCGGAGCTGAAATTGAATCACGACACAT
>NZ_LGHK01000303.1 GCF_001908235.1 Bradyrhizobium sp. NAS96.2 | reverse complement strand
CCGGCGGCCTGGCGCTGCTCGCCGGCGGCGGCGCGATCGCCGGCGCCGTGCATCTCTACAACGCAGGATATCGCTCGGCCGACGACAAGTGCGAGGCGGCGCAGACCGCCGCGCAGAACGCTCAATTGCAGGCGCGCCTCGAGGAGAAGGATCGCCAGCTCGTTTTCGCCAACGCCTTGCAGCAGCGCGACGCCAAGCGTGCTGCGGCGGCCGAGGGGCAGCTCAAATCCAACCAGGGGGCAATCGATGCAACGCCGGCTAATCCTAACAAGTGTTTTACTCGCGACATGTCTCGCCGGGTGCGTGGGGTCCGGTAGCGTCGAGCGGCTGCAGCCTCCGCCTCCGGACGCACCGAACATTCCGGCACTGCCGGTGGACGTCGCGGCCTGCGAGCGCGCGCCGGTCGATACGCCGGACCGCGAGCTCGACGCCGGCGAGATCGAGCGGCTCTGGAAAACCGACCGCGCCGCGCTGGCAAAGGTCAATGCCTGCCTGCGCCGCGCCGTCTGCCAATACCAGGACGTCCGCGAGGGCATCGGCCGCGTCGAGGGGGCCGCCTGCGAGAGCATCGCGCCGGTAGAAACGCCGGCGCCGCGCCTTGGTCTGTTCAAGCGAAAGAAGGCGAAATGAGCGGCGACGAAATGGCGAGCGTGAATGCCGCCTTGCTGCAGATGGCCGCCAAAATCGGCGGCCTCGAGTCGACCGTCGCGACGCTGCTGCATACCTGGACGCAAATGGAGGCGAAGGCCTCCGAGGGTCGCAAGGATCTGCATCAGAAGGTCGAGGCGCTGCGGGCCGAGGTGACGACCATGCGGGGCGAGGTCGCGACGGCGACCAAAGACATCGCGGACATGAAGCCGACCGTCCAGGCCGTCCAGAATGTCCAGGTGCAGGCGACCGGCGTGCGCAATGCAAGCCGCTGGCTTTACTGGGCCGCCGTGGGGTTGAGCGGCGGCGTCGGCTGGATCGTGACCAACTTCGTCGACATCCATCTCAAGCGTTGATGTTTTCCGCCGGGCTACAAGCTGCGCCAGCTGCTCCAGCTTGTCGTCAAGTCTCCGATCGCCTGCGTGGCATCGGCGCCATCGTCTCGCTTTGTCATCAACCCGCCGGGCCGATAAAATACGAACGAATTTCCTTATCAAGCCGGGTGATCCGAATGCCGCTGTCATCGACCAATGTGATATTTGCTTTGTCTTTTGAGAACATGTTTGGACGCGGCGCTGGCGTTACCTCTTCAACTCGGAACGCTCGCTCCTCGCCACCGGTTTCTACAGCAAGCCGGAATCGGTCGCCGGGTCTAACGGCTCGGGCTTCTTTTCCGGCTGCCGTGAGTTCGTAGGTGACGTCGCTTAGGTTGACCGCAAAGCCCTTTATCCAGCCAATATCCTCGAGGCGCTCGAATTTGCGTCGGTTCATATTGCCTTCCGTTGTGCATTGGTTACCGAGGAAGGACATCGTCATCAGGACATGCCTGTCAGTCGCTGTAGGCTCCACCTTCTCGAGCTGAAGTACAGGGGCGGGGATCGAGCCGCGGACCCGTGCAACCAGGCGGATTTCGGCGTCATCAGGCAGCAGCGAGATCGCGATTGCGATCGCTTGGTGTTGCGCGGCGCTCGACGGGAATCCGCAAGCGCGTGCGTCGTCGTCATCGTGCGGCAGCCCGATCACAAACACGTTCTGGCCCTGAGCTCGTTGTTTGATCTGCTCGGCGAAGGTCTCGCCAGCGGCGCGGATCCTGCGCACCATCGACTGCATCTGGTTGATGGCCCATTGGGGAGCCGGTCTGCGATCGCTGGACCACGATTTGACGGTGTCGAGCCGGGTCTCGTGAATGTGGTCGGCGGCCTCAGATTGTGAAATGCCGCAGGCTTCGCGCAGGAGGTTGTAGACGCTCGTTGACATGCGAGACGCTCCGTTCTGGTGATGTGAATGGACAGTGCGGCTCCCGTGTCCGGGAGCCGCGGTTCGCTTAGTTCTGGTCGTGGTAGTCTGCGAAGGTCTGCCCGCGATCGCCGAGCAGGTTCGCCTTGCGCATTCCGTCCATCGCCTTGGCATGGCGCGATGCACGGCGGCGATCCGGGATCATCTCGATCAGCTCGCTCGGGTGAAAGTTCAGCGTCTTGGCGACGTTGAGCACCATCTGGCGGCTGATCGTCCCCTTGACGGCGTGACCTTCAAGATACTGCACGCCGATGCGCTCGGCCTGATCACGCAGGGCCTGCATCTTCCGGAGGGGATCGCTGTTGAAGAAAGCCATTGAAGGACTCCATTTCCTTTTCGCGTCGGGCCAATCCCAACGCTGAAAACAATGTACACGTGAGGTGTACAAAGCGCAACAGTTAATCTCGTCGATTCTTCTGGTATATTGCCGTTTTCGATGCTTCGAGAGTTGGCGCATGGCGGATTTTCCGCGCTTCGAATATTCGATGAGGGACGTCCGACGTGCGGGTGAGGCGCTCGCGGGCGATCTGGTTTGGACTGACGAGACCGCTGAACACATCAGGCAGGTCTTTCGGATTGCCAACAACTATCGCGATTCTCACGCGTATCCGATGCGGCGGCTCCGCTACGAGGTCAGCGGGCTTATTCGAAAGCAGCGCATTACGGGCGGCTTTACCGTTGCGCGGTTAAAGCGCATGCCGTCGATCAGGCGCAAATTGCGCAAGATTTCTTCGAATCTCAACCAAGTGCAGGATCTGGCGGGTTGTCGCGCCGTGCTGCCAACCATGGACGATGTCAATTCGCTGATCGGCGCGTTGAGGCTCAACTCTGCGCACGAACTGGCGCGCGAGGACGCCTACATTGTTCGTCCAAAGCCGGATGGCTACCGAAGCCACCACATGGTGTTCAAATTTAGGGGCGAGGGTGAGGCCGAGGTCTACAACGATCGTAGAGTTGAGATCCAGATCAGAACTAGGCTGCAACACTCGTGGGCAACAGCCGTTGAGGCTGTCGGGTTATTCCGTAAAGAGGACATGAAAGCCGGTCAGGGGAGTGCCGAGTGGCTTCGCCTTTTTCAGCTTATGTCGTCGGAATTCCTTTCCTTGGAAGGATGCGCGCTCACTGATGAAAATCGCAACATTCGCTTAGTCGAAATAGCCGATCTGCAAGCGAAGCTCGACGCAATCTCGACCCTCGAAAACCTTCGGCAAGCAGTGCGAATCACCGATGACTACGTGT
>NZ_LGHK01000302.1 GCF_001908235.1 Bradyrhizobium sp. NAS96.2 | reverse complement strand
ATGACTTTGCAACTCGTCGAATGAGAACATCGCAACGCAATAGTTGTCGAAAGTCTCGAATCTTAAGAAGTCGGCCGCCGCGCACTCGTCCAAATTAATCACGGGGTAAAAATTCGGCCCCCATCGGCGCGGACTTGGTTGGAGAGCTTTTAGAATACCAACTTCCTCAAGCGTACCGCTGGGCCACTCCCAACAAGTCATAAATTCATGGAAGAAGGCCTCACGTGGCGTGCCGTTTTCATCAGGAAAGGACCGGAGCCACCCTTCCCTTCGGTCGAGATCCATCTTCCGATAAACCTCGAACAGAAGCTCGTACACGAGCGCGGCCACTGTTGTGTTTCGCATTCCTCAGCCTCTCAACACCGCTCAGGCTCAGCCATTTGGGATGTTCGGCAATCCCTAAGAAAATCTGCCGAGCTGCGGCACCAAGTATCCGCTCCGGTCCAATAACGCCGAGCAGTGCTCAGACCGACCTTACTGTTGGCCCTGCTTCGCTCGGTCGGCGGCGGCATCCACATCATAGGGGGTCGCGCTGTGCGGGAGACCAAACTTTCTGACCACAAACCAGCCAATGCCATAGCCTATTGCCGCGCCCAGCAGTGCAGAGAGAAAGGTGGCGGGTCGAGGATCGGCGACAAACTGCCTGAAGAGCCTCCCTCCAAGCATGTCGATCACGCCAAAGCAAAGAAAGCCGATGCTTGCAAACAAGACCGTGACAGGGACCGTCGACCTTATGAAACTCACATGCGCCTCGCGCGCTTTTCGCACGCCTCCCTTATGCGGCAAACCTACTAAAACATCCTGGCCGTTCGACTCTAAACTTTATCGAAACCCGCAGTTCGAAATGGAGCCGCGATGTCCGCTTATTCTCCGGAAGCGGACATCGGGCCACGAGTCTGCCGTCCGACTGATGCAACCAAACCTCATCCCGACTTACCCCATGGTACGAAAGTAGGCACCGGCGACACCGGTCACGGCATGAATTCCGGCGGCGCAACATCTGGTTGTTAAGCTTTTTCTGAGACGTTCCGGACGGCGCTAATGCCTGGAGTTACGCTGGTACTATGTTCACGCTTCGATCGATTGCCGCCCGCCTGATCCTGGCGATTTCCCTGACCGTCGCGGTCGCCTGCGCGATCCTCGGCGGCTTCTCCATCAGCCAGCAGCGCGCACTGACCCGGCTCGCGCTCGATCAGCAGCTCAAGCTGCAGTATGACAGCGTGGTTGCAGCCATCGACTATGAAGGCCGCACTGCGCTGGCGGTCTCCGCCGTCATCGCCGCCTTGCCGCCGGTCGAAGAGGCGATCGCCAAAGGCGACCGCGACGGCCTCGGCAAGCTGCTCGGCGCGCCCTGGGCGGCGATCAAGGCGCAGGGCATCCCGCTGATCTCGTTCTGGCAGGCTCCGGCGACGAGCTTCTACCGGATCCACACGCCGAAAATCTTCGGCGACGACGCCTCCACACGGCGCATCACCGTGGTGGAATCGATCAAGGCCGGCAAGCCGATCGTCGGCGTCGAGCCCGCCCGCGAAGCACTTTCGATCTTCGGCATGACCCCGGTCATGCATGACGGCAAGACGCTCGCCAATGTCGATATCGGCGTCGCCTTCGGCAAGGAATTCGTCGACCGCGCCAAGAAGCGCTTCGGCATCGACCTCGCGGTGCATTCATTCGACGGCAAGAGCTTCAAGCGGCTGTCTTCGACCTTCGGCGACACCGTGGTCGCGACCCAGGACGAACTCAAGAGCGTGATGAGCGGTGCCGCCGTGCTGCGCGACGCTGTTCTCGACGGCCATGCGGTCGAGCTCTATCTCGGCCAGATCAAGAACTATGCCGGCGAGCCGGTCGCGGTGCTCGAGATCGTCAAGGACACCAGCGACTATGAAGCGGCCGCGGCGAGCGCGCAGCGCAACCTGATCCTTGGCACGGTCGCGATCCTGGCCGCGGCGGTGCTGCTCGCATTCCTGCTCGGCCGCGGCCTGTCACGGCCGCTGGCCGCGATCACCGCGGTCATGAACCGGCTGTCCAGCGGCGACACCAGCGTCACGATCCCCGGCAGCGAGCGCCGCGACGAGCTCGGCACGATGGCGAAGGCGGTCGACGTGTTCCGCCGGAGCATGATCGAGACCTCCTCGCTGCGCGATGCACAGGAAGCCGACAAGGTGAAGGCTGCGGCCGACAAGCAGGCGCTGCAGCGGCAGATGGCCGACCGCTTCGAAGCCGACGTCAAGGGCATGGTCGCCGCCGTCGCACGCTCGTCGAGCGCCATGCAGCGCGTCGCAGGCGAGATCACCACCAGCGTCAACGGCACCTCCGAACGGACCGCGGCGGCTGCCGCCGCGTCCGAGGAGGCGTCGGCCAGCGTCAATGCGGTCGCGGCCGCGACCGAGCAGCTGGCGTCCTCGATCACCGAGATCGGCCGTCAGGTCACCCATTCCAGCCGCGTCGCCGACAACGCCGTGGCCAAGGCGATGGAGACCACCGAGATGGTGACGAGCCTCGCCGCGTCAGCGGAGAAGATCGGCGACGTGCTGCGCCTGATCAGCGCGATCGCCAGCCAGACCAATCTGCTGGCGCTCAACGCCACCATCGAGGCCGCGCGCGCCGGCGAAGCCGGCCGCGGCTTCGCGGTGGTCGCTGCCGAGGTCAAGGAACTCGCGAGCCAGACCGCCAAGGCGACCGACGAGATCGCCGGCCAGGTCGGAGCGATCCAGTCGGCGACCGGCAATTGCGTCAGTGCGATCGGCGACATCAGCGGCACCATCCGCGAGATCTCGGGCATCGCCACCGCGATCGCGGCCGCGGTCGAGCAGCAGGACTCGGCAACGCGGGAGATCGCCCGCAGCGTGCAGCAGGCCTCCTCCGGGACCGTCGAGGTCTCCGCCAATATCGCAGGCGCGAGCGAGGCGGCCGGCCAATCCCGCGCACTGACCGGCAATGTGCTGGATACATCAGGCCAGCTCGGCGATCACGCCTCCGCGCTGTCGCACAGCGTCGATACATTCCTCGCCGGACTGCGCAACGCCGCCTGACCGGCGGCGGTCTATATGACGCTCAAGGCGCTGTGGTAGATAGGCGCCAGACGTCATCGCGGAGCCTACCCATGCGCAAGCCGGCAACATCGATCAGCAAGGCGGTACGACGACCGCAAGCAAAAGCGGCAGATGCGCTGTTCGACGCCTACCCTGCCCCAGTCAGGGCGAAGCTATTGGCGCTGCGGCGGCTGATCTTCAAGACCGCGAAGACGACCAAGGGCGTCGGCGCGCTGCAAGAGACGTCGAAATGGGGCCAGCCGAGTTACGTGACGGCGGAGACCGGCAGCGGCAGCACGGTGCGGATCGATCAGGTGAAGCCGGCCGCTGACCAGGTCGCGGTCTACTTCCACTGCCAGACCAATCTGGTCGAGACCTTCCGCGAGCTCTATCCCGAGCTCAGCTACAGCGGCAACCGCGCGATTTTGCTCGATGTCGGTAGCAAGCTGCCCGAGGCCGCGCTGCGCCATTGTGTTGCGTTGGCGCTGACCTATCATTTGAACAAGAAGGCGTCGCAGACTTCGTAGGGTGGGCAAGGGAGCGCAGCGACGTGCCCACCTTTCGCGCACTGCTCGTGGTGGTGGGCCGCTGACGCTTTGCGCACCCTACGAACTGTCATTGCGAGCGAAGCGAAGCAATCCATCTCGCCAGGTGCGCGGATAGATGGATTGCTTCGTCGCTTCGCTCCTCGCAATGACGAGGTGGAGACAGCTTTTCTACGCCACCAGCGCGGTCGCGACGCGCTGCGCTTTCAGCAGGCTGACGACCTCGGCATTCGGGCGGGCGCGGCTGAACAGAAAGCCCTGGCCCTCATGGCAGCCCTCGGCGCGCAGGCAGCTCAGCTCCGCCTCGGTCTCGACGCCCTCGGCGGTGATGGTGACGCCGAGCCCGACGCCGAGGCTGACGATCGACCGCACGATCGCCTGCGCGTCCGGGTTGGCACCGAGATCGCGCACGAACGACTGGTCGATCTTGATCTTGTCGAACGGGAAGCTGCGCAGATAGCTCAGGCTCGAATAGCCGGTGCCGAAATCGTCCATCGACATCCGCACCCCGAGCGCGCGCAGCGCATGCAGCGTCGCCAGCACCTGGCTGCTCTTCTCGAGCAGCAGCGTCTCGGTGATCTCGAGCTCGAGCCGCCGCGCCGGCAGGCCGGATTGCCGCAGCGCGTCGGTGACCAGCGCCAGCAAATTTCCGGTACGGAATTGCAGCGGCGACAGATTGACGGCGACGCGCACGTCGTCGGGCCATTGCGCCGCGTCCATGCAGGCACGATGCAGCATCAATGAACCCAGCGGGTTGATCAGGCCGGTCTCCTCGGCCACCGGGATGAACTCGCCGGGCGAGATCATGCCGCGCTCCGGATGCGGCCAGCGCACCAGCGCCTCGAAGCCGGTGATGCGCCCGCTCGCAAGATCGACCAGCGGCTGGTAATAGGGCTGCAATCCTTCGTTCTGGATCGCATCGCGCAGATCGATCTCGATCTTGCGCCGGCTTTGCGCGCGCGCATCCATCTCGGCCTCGAAGAACGAGAAGGTGCCGCGGAATTCGCTCTTGGCGCGCGACAACGCCATGTCGGCGCTCTTCAGGAGCTTTTCGGAATCCTCGCCGTCGCCGGGCGACATCGCAATCCCGATGCTGGCGCCGATCACCACCGAATGTCCTTCGAGCAGATAGGGCTCGCCGATCGCATCCAGGATCCGCCGTGCCAGCAGCACCGCGTCCTCTGGGCGCATCACGCCGCTCTGCACGATGGTGAACTCGTCGGAGTTGAGGCGGGCCAGCGCATCCTCCTCGCGCAGCGTCGAGCGCAGGCGCTTGGCGACGGCGCGCAACAGCTTGTCGCCGATGCCATGGCCGAGCGTGTCGTTGACCGCCTTGAAATTGTCGAGCCCCAGCATCAGCACCGCGACCTTGTCGGTGGAGCGGCGGGTGTGCTGCAGCATGTCCTCCATCTGCTGGCGCAGCAGATTGCGGTTCGGCAGGCCGGTCAGGCTGTCGTGCTGGGCCATGAAGGCGAGCCGCGCCTCGGCGCGCTTGCGCTCGGTGATGTCCATCAGCGCGAGCAGCATCGCCGGCTGGTCGCCATGCATCAGCTGGCGCGAGTAGATCGCAAGGTCGATCAACGTGCCGTCCGCGCGGACATGTTTCCAGGTCCGCGCCGCCTGCTCGTCGCTGCTGCGGCCGGCGGCCCAGGGCAACTCGGCATCGAACGCCTGCAGGCTCCTGATCGTCATCCTCTCGAATTCGGCACGCACATAACCATAATGCGCGATCGCGGCGTCGTTGACCGCGAGGATCCGTTCGCCGTCGAGCGCGCACAGGATCATCGGCACCGGATTGCCGTCGAACAGCAGGCGAAACGAGGCCTCGCGCTGCTTCAATTCGGTGATGTCGACGCGCAGGCCGACGATGCCGCCATCCGAGGTCAATCGCTCCTCGATCAGGACAACGCGGCCATCGGCCAATACCTGCTCGTGCCGCTCGCCCGGCTGGTACATCTTCCTGAGCCGCTCGGCGATCCACTCCTCTTCACGGCCGGCCGCCTCGGGATAGTCGCCGCGCGCGACGCCGATGCGGATGGTGTCTTCCAGCCGCGCACCGTGTTCGAACAGATCGGAGCTGCGCTTGTAGATTTCGGAGTATTTCCTGTTCCAGAGCGTGTAACGGCCTTCGTGGTCGAGGAACACGATACCTTGCGGCAGGATGTCGATCGCCTCGCGCAGCCGCGCGTTCGACTTGCGCGCCTCGGCAATCGCGGCCTCGGCCTGCGCGCGCTGGCGCACCAGTTCGCCGATCTCGACGGCGGAGCGGCGCGAGGTGCCGGACATTTTCGGCATCGCCTTGGGCCGGCGGCCCCGAGGACGGCTCGCTCTGACCTGATTTGGTTTCTTGATTTTCTTTGGCCGCATCATCGCACTCGCACGCCCCACGCGCATTCCAGTTCGGCGACATTTCTGCGATAAGTCTCTGAAAAATTGGTATCTCTTGGCGAAGAGCTGCGCTGTATGAGACGTCCGGGCATTGCCTGCTTTGCAGGCGCGTTCAGGCCGCACGCGAGCGGCCGGTGGTGCGCAAGCGGCCCGTAGCGCAGATTTGCAGCGCGGCGGCGCCGGAGCGTGGTGAAGGAAGGGTAAACCTGCGCCTGCCTGCACAATGAATGCGCCGAAAACGCTGCAAGCGCATCAATGTTTGCCAGCGTGTGACAGGGTTATCGCGAGGTAAAGGCGCGACCGGCCTCACGCCGTCTTGCGCGGCTAGTTGGTGATCTCGATCCGCGTGCCGCCGCGGCCGTTGCGCTCGACCAGCCCAAGGAGCTGCGCTGCGTGCGAGGGATGCAGGCGCACGCAACCATGCGAGGCCGGTCCGCCGAGACGGGTGAGCTCATAGGTGCCGTGGATGGCGAAACCGCCGTGGAAGAAGATCGCGTATGGCATCGGCGAGTTGTAGTATTCCCGCGAGTACCAGCGACGTGCCAACAGCTGCGGATGGAACACGCCGTTCGCGCGTGCCATAGCCGCGCCGTCCGGTCGATACCGGCCGGTTGTAGCGCGTCGCGCCGTCGACGCTGACCGCCATGCGCTGCGATGATTTGTCGATGTGAACGACGATGTCGGCTCGCGCCGGCGAGAGCGTCAGTGTCGACGCGGCAATGGCGGCGGCAACTGCCAGCCGCACGCAAGATACGCTTGTCATAAAAATGCCTGCCCTGAAAATTATTGCGCGCATCATGTCGGCCGCCGCGCGCTTGTAAAGTGGCGTGGCTCACATCCGGAACGGGGCGACGCGGGTAATCTTGATCCGCCCTGTGGGCGATCAAGCAAATGGGATGAGAGCGCGGTTCGTCCGGCGCGAATCCATGCTAGCGTTGCCTGGACAGAGTGATCCGAATGACACCCCGCCTGCGTCTGATCCCGCTCCTGATCTCCGCCCTCATCGCCTGCACCATCTCCGCGCGGGCGCAGGACAAGGGCTCGCTCAATCCGCAGCCATTGCCGCCCCTCGCTAACCCTAACGATCCAACGATCGGGGCGAAGCAGCTGTTCGCGCGCAAGGTGCTGCCGGCAGCGATGCCGACCCAATCGATCGGCGGCTACACCAAGGGCTGCCTCGCCGGCGCCGCGCAGATGCCGCTCAACGGCGACACCTGGCAGGTGATGCGCCTGTCGCGCAACCGTTACTGGGGCCATCCCAAGATGGTCGCGCTGCTGAAGCGGCTGGCGGCCAACGCGCACAAGGACGCCGGCTGGCCCGGTATCCTGGTCGGCGATATCGGCCAGCCGCGCGGCGGCCCCGCGCTGTCCGGTCACGCCAGCCACCAGATCGGGCTCGACGCCGACGTCTGGCTGACGCCAATGCCCGATCGCAAATTGTCGCGCGAGGATCGCGAGGAGATGTCGGCGGTCATGATGGTGCGTGACGACCGGCTCGATATCGATCCGCACGTGTTCACGCCAAGCCATGTGCTCGTGCTTCGCGATGCGGCGCGGGAGCCGGCGGTGCAGCGCATCTTCGTCAATCCGGCGATCAAGAAGGCGCTGTGCCGCGAGGCCAAGGGCGACCGCGGCTGGCTGTCGAAGATCCGGCCGTGGTGGGGCCACGACTACCACTTCCACATCCGCATGCGATGCCCGTCGGGAAGCCCCGCATGCGAGGGGCAGAAGCAGCAAGCGGAAGGCGAGGGCTGCAAGCCGTCCGACCTCGCCTTCTGGTTCAAGGATTCGGTGCTGCATCCAAAGCCGCCGCCGAAGCCGCCGAAACCGCGCCCGCCGATGACGCTGGCGCAGATGCCGGCGGCCTGCAAGACGGTGCTGAACGCAGCCGACGCCAAGCCGTAAGCATGATCCGGAAAAGTGCGAAGCGGTTTTCCCTCGCGACAAACGCGGAACGCGTTTGCGCGGAGATCATGCTCAAACAAGAGGCCCAAGCAACAGCATCTTCGTCAGGCGGCTATGCCGGCCGGCTGGAAGTACGTTATGATCGCGCGTCGTCGCGCCGTAAGCGCGATCGAGCGATGGATCGGGGCCGCTGATCTATTTCATCCGTCACAATTGCATTGGACCAGACATGCGCACATCGCTCCTCGCCGCATCGCTCCTGCTCGTCTCGGCTCCCGCTTTCGCGGCGGAGGAGCCGAGCGGCTGCGACAAGTTCAAATGGTCGATCGACCGCGCCCGCGCCGCGCTCACCGCGCCGGATCGCGCCAAGCTTGCTTCGGGGAGCGAGCAGGCGGCCCTGCCGTCGACCGCCATCACGCTGGCGCTGGTGGCCCCAAGCGAGGCCAAATTGCCGTCGCCGCCGGAGCGCGCGCCGAAGGACGGCACCTTCGCCGGCTTCACCAGCGTCAAGGCCGCGCCGAAGGCCGGGCTCTATACGGTCAGCCTGTCGGCCGGCGCCTGGGTCGATGTGGTGCAGGACGGGCATTTCCTGAAGCCGAAGGCATTCAGCGGCGCGACCGATTGCGACGGCATCCGCAAGACCATGAAATTTGACCTCGCCGCCAGCCCTTTCGTGCTGCAAGTGACCGGCGTCAGGGAAAATTCGCTGTCGATCGCGATCCAGCCCTCCGAATAGGACGGCCCGTTAGACAAAGGGTCGCCTTTACCGTAAGTCCCAGCCTGCTATGTTTGCAGTGCGATATCCCTGAGGACCGTAAGTCCTTCGGGGCCCCCCGGAACAGCGCTTCCGTCCGTCGCGGCCAGACCTCACTCAACGCCTGATTTGCGCGTGCCGTTCGCGCGCGAACACGCACGGAGCGCTTTCGATGTCACGACTTTCAATTTCAAGGCTTGCCGGACTTTTCACCGCCTTCATCATCCTGCTCGGCGCGATCCATTCGCCGGCGCGAGCCGAGGACAAGACGCTCACCGTGTTTGCCGCCGCCTCGATGAAGAACGCGCTGGACGAGATCGATGCGGCCTACACCGCCAAGACCGGCGTCAAGATCAACGCCGGCTATGCCGCGAGCTCGGCATTGGCAAGACAGATCGAGCAGGGCGCGCCGGCCGACGTGTTCGTCTCCGCCGATACCGACTGGATGGACTATGCGATCAAGCAGAAGAACATCAATGAGCCGACGCGGGTGAACCTGCTCGGCAACTCGATCGTGCTGATCGCGCCGAAGGATTCCAAGATCGACAATGTCAACATCGGACCCGGCTTCGATCTCGCCAAGCTCGCCGGTGACGGCAAGATCGCAACCGGCGACGTCAAGGCGGTGCCGGTCGGCAAATACGCCAAGGCCGCGCTCGAGAAGCTCGGCGCCTGGCAGGCGGCGGAGCCGAAATTCGCGATGGCCGAGAGCGTGCGCGCGGCGCTGACGCTGGTGGCACGCGGCGAAGCCGTGCTCGGCATCGTCTATTCGACCGACGCCAAGGTCGAGCCGGGCGTCAAGATCGTCGGCACCTTCCCGGCCGACACCCATCCGGCCATCATCTATCCGGTTGCCGCGACCACGACCGCGAAGCCCGAGACCGCGGACTATCTCGCCTTCCTGCGCTCGTCCGTGGCGAAGACGATCCTCGAGAAATACGGCTTCAAGTTCCTGATCAGCCCGACGACGTAAGCCCGGCGCCGCCGATTTGACGTTCCTCCAGTGATTGCCGCAAGCACCGTGAGGAACGTCAAATCGATCAGCGGCACTGGCCTATTGACTCTTACTAGAGTCTGTTCCCGAAGTTCGTAACTGAGGAGCCGCACTTGCATACGAACTTCGGGAACAGACACTAGTGTTCGAGATCTCGCCGACCGAATGGACGGCGATCCTGCTGTCGCTGCGGGTCGCCGTCGTCGCAACGCTGGTGGCGACCCCGTTCGGGATCGCGCTCGCCTGGCTGCTGGCGCGGCGCGATTTCTGGGGCAAGTCGCTGCTCGATGCCGCCGTGCATCTGCCGCTGGTACTGCCGCCCGTCGTCACCGGCTATCTGCTGCTTTTGACCTTCGGCAAGCGTGGACTGGTCGGCGGCTGGCTGGCCGATCACCTCGGCATCGTGTTCGCATTCCGCTGGACCGGCGCCGCGCTCGCCTGCGGCGTGATGTCGTTTCCATTGCTGGTGCGGCCGATCCGTCTGTCGATTGAAGCGGTCGACCGCCGCCTCGAACAGGCCGCCGAGACGCTCGGCGCCGCGCCCTGGCGGGTGTTCGCGACGGTGACGCTGCCGCTGGCGCTGCCCGGCGTGCTGGCCGGCATGGTACTCGGCTTCGCCAAGGCGATCGGCGAATTCGGCGCGACCATCACCTTCGTCTCCAACATCCCCGGCGAGACCCAGACCATTTCATCGGCGATCTATTCGCTGATCCAGACGCCGGACGGCGACGCCGCCGCAGTTCGGCTCGTGATCATCTCGGTCGTGCTCGCGGTCGGCGCACTGGTCGCGGCCGAAGTGTTCGCACGCCGCGCCACGGCGCGCCTGCACGGGCAATAGCGATGCTGCGCGTCGACATCACCAAGCAGCTCGGAGATTTCTCGCTCACAGCATCGTTCACCAGCGAGGGCCGCGTCACCGGCCTGTTCGGGGCATCCGGCTCCGGCAAGACCTCGCTGATCAACACCATCGCGGGGCTGCTGCGTCCGGATCGCGGGTCCATCGTGATCGACGGCGAGACGGTCGACGATACCGCGGCCGGCATCCATGTGCCGACCTGGCGCCGCCGCATCGGTTACGTCTTCCAGGACGCGCGGCTGTTTCCGCATCTCGATATCAGGCAGAACCTCGACTACGGCCGCCGCATGAACGGCCTCACTGAAGACCCCGCGCAGCACAAGCGCGTCGTCGATTTGCTCGACATCGGCGCCCTGCTCGACCGCCGCCCCGGCAAGCTCTCGGGCGGCGAGCGCCAGCGCGTCGCGCTCGGCCGGGCGCTGCTGTCCAAGCCGCGGCTGCTGCTGCTCGACGAGCCGCTGGGCGCGCTCGACGAAAGCCGCAAGCTCGAGATCCTGCCCTATCTGGTCCGGCTGCGCGACGAGGCCGGCGTCCCGATGGTCTATGTCAGCCACGACGCGGCCGAGCTGCGCCAGCTCGCCACCCAGATCGTGATGCTGCGCCGCGGCCAGGTCACCGCGTTCGGCGGCGTTAAGGTGTTGACGGCGGGCGGCTAGAGCTTCGATTCTGATTGAATCAGAATCGAAGCTCTGGACTCTTGTCTTGAGGCGTTTTCTTCACGCGAACCGGTGCCCACTTCGCTCGAAAACGCCCCGGCTAGCCGTTTTTCCGAAAGTCGGCATAAGATAGCCCATCTTGTCTGCTAGGCCCGCGTCGGGACGTCCGATCCGGGCATGGGAAAGGCAAATCGTGCGACTGACTGGCTGGGTATTGCTGCTGATCGGCGGGCTGCTGTGCGCCACGATTTCGTGGGCCGCGCTCGGCTTCCTGCTGATGGGCGTCGGCCTGATCTCGCTGCAGGTCGCCGAACGCCGACGCCGCCCGGCGGACCATGCTGTGCCGGCGGGCGCCGCAGGATTTACCCCTCCGCGCCTCAGCCCCGGGCTGCAGCCGCCGACCGTCGACCCGGTCACCGGCCAGGACAACGGGCTGCAGCGTCAGCCTCGCCGGGTGGCCTGGCCGGACAAGGCGGATGCGCCCTACGACCGGCAGACCTGGCGCCGGCTGGTGGAGAGCGATCCCGATCTCGCCCAGCTTGCCAAGGTGCTGGCCGACTACGGCCCGCAATATGTCGATGAGCTCGCGGCCAGCTATCTCGCCGCCCCCGACAAGAGCCGTCTGGGCGCGATCGTCGACGGCATCATCGCGCGCGCCCGAGACGGCCAG
>NZ_LGHK01000301.1 GCF_001908235.1 Bradyrhizobium sp. NAS96.2 | reverse complement strand
CCGTTCCGGCCTCGCCGTCGCTCGCATCGCCCGATGGCGCCGCGCTGACCTGGTCGGCCTGGATCAAGCCGGCCGCGCTGCAGCCGAACGCTGCGCTGTTCAGCCGGCGTGATGGCGCCAACGCCCTGGTGATCGGTGTCGACAGTGGCAGCCCGTTCGTTGAAGTCACCAAGGCGGGCGCCGTGCAGCGCTCGACTGCTGGCGCACCGGTCGCGGCCGGCAGCTGGCATCATGTCGCCGTCGTTGCGGCAAACGGCCAGGTCACACTCTATCTGGACGGCGCATCCTATGCCGCGCTCAGCGCGAGCCTGCCGGCTCTCAATACTGTTGGCCTGATCGGAGGGGATTCGTCGACCTCCGCTTCTCCGATCGCGCCTGCGACGGCCCCGTCCGCAGCAACACCGTCATTGCCCCCTGATGCGTCGGCTGCGGACGGTGGCGCCGCGCCCGCGGCGACGCCGGATGCGGCGGCAACGCCGGCACCGGCGCCTGTTGCCGCCATGGCCGGCTTTGTCGGCGACATCGACGAGCTGCAGATCAGCAAGGTCGCGCGGCCCGCCGGGCTCATCAAGGTGATGGCGATCGGGCAGGGCCCCGACCAGGCCAAGCTGATGGCGTTCAGCGTCGATGAAGAGACCGCAAGCTGGCTGTCCGGCTACTTCGCGGTGATCCTGA
Organism: Bradyrhizobium sp. NAS96.2; assembly: GCF_001908235.1. Lineage (GTDB taxonomy): Bacteria > Pseudomonadota > Alphaproteobacteria > Rhizobiales > Xanthobacteraceae > Bradyrhizobium. Next base: position 1,778 of record NZ_LGHK01000301.1, on the reverse strand, counting down.
AGTCGGTGACGCTCGACGGCTGGGTGGTGATCGGCATTCTCCTGATCATGGCCGCGATTAGCTGGGTGGTGATGATCGACAAGGCCTCGTATCTCAACAAGCAGGCCAAGGCGAACGCCCAGTTCATGAAGGGCTTCCGCGAGATCGCCGCCGATCTTACCATGCTCGATCGCGGCGATGCCGACGATGTCTCGACGCTGGGCGGACGGCTCACCGAAGCCGACGCCAAGATGATGCGCTCGTCCTCGCTCTACCGCATCTACCACATCGGCGCCGCGGAAATCCGTCATCGCTTCAGCAACTCGCAGCGCGCTCCGGTGCTGTCGGCGGTCTCGATTGCGGCGATCCGCGCGGCGCTCGACTCCGGCGTCGTCAAGGAGATGCAGCGGCTCAACCGCATGATGGTGGTGCTGACCATCGCGATCTCCGGCGGACCGTTCCTCGGCCTGCTCGGCACCGTGGTTGGCGTCATGATCACCTTCGCGGCGATCGCGGCGAGCGGCGACGTCAACGTCAACGCGATCGCCCCCGGCATCGCCGCGGCGCTGGTGGCAACCGTCGCCGGTCTCGGCGTCGCGATCCCGGCGCTGTTCGGCTACAACTATCTGATCTCCCGGATCAAGGACCTGACCAACGACATTCAGGTCTTCGTCGACGAGTTCGTGACCAAGATGGCGGAATTCTATTCCGCCGACCGGCCGGACCCGATCGAACACCGCATCGCTGCGGAGTAAGAGCGATGCAGATCCAGGCCGACTCCAAACCCTATGACGACATCAACATCACGCCGATGTTGGACCTCGCCTACGTGCTGCTGGTGATCTTCATCATCATGACGACCGCGACCGTGCAGGGGCAGAAGGTCAATCTGCCGAAGGCCTCGGCAGCGCCGAGCCTTGCGACCCAGACCACCAAGGCGATCACGGTCGCCAATGACGGCAAGATCTTCCTCGACACGATCCCGGTCACGCTGCCCGAGCTCGAGCAGCGGCTGGTGCAGCAGAAGGCCCTGACGCCCGAATTTCCCGTGGTGCTGCGCGGCGATGCACAGGCGCAGTACCAGAGCGTGATGGATGTGTTCGACCTGCTCAGCCGCATCGGCCTGAGCCAGGTCGGTCTCGCCACCAAGCCGCTTGTGAAGTGAGCGGGCCGGAAGCGACGCCATGATCACCCAGCCAGCACCCATCCCACTGACCGAGCGCAGGACGCTGCGGTCGTGGCTGAGCAGCATGATGCGATCGTCCGATCAAGGTTGCGATCACGGCTGCGGTGCCGCGGATGTCACGCGCGCCGAGCCGGTGTCGCAGGCGTCGATCAGCGCCGGTATGGGCGCGGAGCTTCCGCTGGCGCCGGTTGCCGCGGACGTGCGCGAGGAACCGCGCGGCGAGGTGGTGGCATTTCCGCTTCACGGCGAGGCCCTGCTGATCAAGCTCGCGGATGCGTTGCGCAGGTACGTCGCCGGCCGCGAGCCCGCTGACGATCCATTGTGGCTGACGATCTCACGCTGCCCGTGGGCCCGCCTCTCGATCGACGCGTCGGCCTATGTGGACTATTTGAGCGAGATCGAGACCTTTCACGCCGCGATCGAAGCAGGCCCCGATACCAAGGTCATCCTGAAGACCACGGACTTCGGTGCGCTCGCCAGCTTCGTCACGCAGTACGTCAATGACAGGTTGCACGATCGCGCCCCGGTGGAGGCCGCGCCATGAACGCGCCGATGCGGGACCAGAACGCGCAGGCCGAGCGCGCCACGCCGCCCGCCGACGGTCACGAGGCTG
>NZ_LGHK01000300.1 GCF_001908235.1 Bradyrhizobium sp. NAS96.2 | reverse complement strand
GACATCGTCGAGACCGGCAACGATAGCTGGCGGTTCAAGAGCCGAGACGACGATCACGCCACCCGCGCTCGTCTCGCCTCCGCTATCCCGGCCAGCTCCGACGAGACGAGCGCTACCAGCAAAGCTCGCCGCGCAAAGGGGTCAAAATTGGACGCCGATGAGGGGTCAAATTTGCAAGCCGATTGACAAATCCTCAGGCCGCCTCACAAACTACACAAGGCGGCCTTCGCCGGAGAGATACGCTGAAACGCGCCGTAACGATCGTCTTGCCATCACTAGTTGGCTCGACTGAATACTCGCACGAGAAATTGAACGTACGGCGGCCGCCGACCATGACGTAGAGGACAGCGGGGTGGCGGCAATCCCGACTCTTGCACCTATGCGCGTGTGACGCACGTCACAGCGACCTTGGCTTGGAGTTCGTATCTATCCCGCACCCGGTCGCACTGGAGCCGCCGGCAACAAGAGGGAAAGCAGATGAAAATGACGAGCATTCGTGAACTGTCAGCCGACGAACTGGGAGCAGTTTCGGGAGGTAAGCCGTCCAGCCCGGTCAGTGTTCCTGCAAATGCCTTTGACAAGCTATTGGCGGCGATCGACAAGAATCTAGCGATGGTGAAGGACCTGAAGCCAGGCGGTTACCTCCCGCCTGGCTAAGGCACTACCGAAAGGGTTGTGAGCCTGGGTGTAACGTCCGGCAACGTCGTCGCCAAGGCTCTCTCACGCCCTTCCCATCCCTCGCTGCCGCCCCGATCAGTCATCCAATTCGAGGTAGCTTTGATGCAGGCTAACCGGAGATTTCATTCCGTCAAACAAGACTCGGAATGCCAGCTTGCTCGCCTTGCCGGCGCCCACCACGCGGCCCGTCTTGGAAGGGGCCTTCCTGATCCGGTCGGCGCCGAGCTGACTCAGGCGCACTTTGTCGCCAATTCGAAAAGTCGGTGCGTCGGTTTGCAAAAGATCGATCCCCTCTGCCCAGACAGCCACAACTTATGTGATTCTCACGCTCGAACCGTTTTGTCGGGCTGCTTCAGCCTCCCGCGCCAACCTTTCTGCTTTCAAGCGCTCTCGATTATCGTGGAGCGCTTTTTGCGCTTTGGCGTAATCTGTCAAGGCTTCCTTCGCTTCGGCCTGCCTGAATACCTTGCGGGCTTCCCGTTCCGCTGCCGTGGGGGCCCGCCGTTCTCGGTCACTGATCATCGTTGACCTCCATTGGGCAACGCGCAGAGTTCGCCTTCGATCCTCATCAGCCTTATGGGAGTGCCCTTTTATAATTGGGCGGGACCGGCGCCCCGCAGTCCCGGAGCGGCGATCCCTTATCGCGCGATGTGCATGGTCGGTGTGTGGGTGTCGGCCAATTCGCACGACTATCGACATGCTAAACTTGAAAATGCCGATGGCAATTGCAATTCCGAATTAGCCCCAAAAGCACCCCAGCGCGACGATGGGAATTACTAAGCGCGCAAGCTTCGCGACCGCGACGGTCATCGCGCTTTGACATAGCAGAGGAAGTGAGTTTGGGCACGATGGCACGCGCCCATGAGCGCGCCGATCACGCGCGGAGAGAAGTCGCCTTGACCCGCGCAGTCACGCGATCGGAGCCGCCATCAATGGCCGAAGAACAGCCACAGCAGGATGATTATGGGGATCGGCACGCCCAAAAGCCAAAGCAAAATTCCTCGTCCCATTTCGTTCCTCCTCGCATTCGTCGTTTTGCGCGAGTGGCAACGTCAGGGATCTGCGCTGTGTTCCTGGATAACGACGATTCAGCGCTGGCGGGAGGGAGATTAGGACCAACTGGGAATAGGATGACCCGCGTGGTGTTAGGAAAGTGTTGGAAATGAAGAACTCGGGCCCAGAGCTGTCCCAATCTCCGCTCTGAGGCCCTTCTTTTTGTCTCACGCGTCACGGGATTGGCAGGTGGGTGGCTATTTGCCCTTGGCCCTCAGCCCGATCTCGACGAGCCTGCGGATGGCCTCGGGGCGGCCGGGCAGATCGGCCTGAGCGCGGCGCCAATTATCAATCGCCTCAATGGATTCCGGAGACCATCGCTCACCGACCTGGATACCAGTGCCGGTGGCCGGGCGACCCCTCGATTTTTTGGTAACTTTTTTGGTTGCTGACTTCATGAAAACATGGTACCAAAAAAGAAAGCCGGAGGGAAGCGTCAACTTCCTCCCCGGCTCTAACCCAGAGCCAAGGAGAGATCCATGGCCCGAGCTACCGCAAATCATAGCACAAAACTGTCTTCTCTATTCCGCGACCCCTTCGTCGCGACCCCTTCGTCGCGGCTGCCTTCCGTCGCGCCGAAGGCGACGGCCTGACCGGCGAGCTGGTCGAGACCGACCATCCCCACACCCTCGACGGCGGCGCCGGGGAGACGATCCCCGCGATCGGCCGCCGGGTACTGGTGGAGGCGTGATCGATGAAGCACGTTCCACCACCGGAAGGCACGCCCGTAGACGTGCCAGAATTGACTCAGGAAGCGCTGGCGGCCCGGCTGGCCAGGCAAGCGCGGGAGCGTGAAAGGGCGCTCCAGCGCCTCCGTAGGCTCCGGCAAAAGGCTGGTGCGGAAATAGACCGGCTGATCGACTTCCTCGATGCCAGCGACATCGATCCGGACCTCGAGGAGAGCGACGTTTGCGAGCCGATAGGCGATGAGGAGCCATCCCTCGGCTCGCTCGATCGGGCCGCGAACCAGGATCGCTGGAGCCACGGTGCCCATTCGTGGGGGCCGGGCGACGGCGACCTGGAGCTAGACCGCAGCGACGATGAGCCGAGCCTTGGGGCCGTTGAGTGGCACCCGTACTGCCTCGGATGGCCGGACGGCTCTAAGCCGACAGGCGACCAGACCCATTGGACGGCAGGAGGGCGCCGCGATCTCGAGCAGGACCCCGCCGAGCCGGGCATCGGCGACCACGATGACTTGCTCGAGCAGGCCGGTACGCAGGCTTGGCAACAGGGAGGCATGGGATGAACACCATCGCCGAGGACCTCACAGGCGTCATCGACCTCGCTGATCTGCTCGCCATTCTGCTTGCGCAGCCCGACGCCGAAACCGCCATCGATGGAATGCACAAGGCTGCGCAAATCATCGGCGAGCACGCGCGATCGATCCAGGACCAGTTGGGGAGACAAGCAACCCCGGCGCCGGCACTGACATTGTCGGTCGTGCACCGGCTCGAGCCCAGCGATCGGGCTTGACCCGTCCCAAGAAAAGACGCCGCCGGTCTCAAAAATACACGCCCGGCGGCGGTTTCTTCCTGAACCGGGACACTGAAATCCCCAGCCATAATCGTCCCGCACGAACCAAGCCACAGGCCGATGACAGTCGACAGGGTCGCCGGATTCACGCGCCGCGCGGCCCTTCTTTCGTTTCGCCATCAAGTACGCGTGAGATGTGAGGCTGTTCACATTTGATAATCGCGAGCCGATTTAATGAGGGACAGGGCGACAGCTCGGCATCGGAGAATCGTGATGTCCCCATTCAGCAGCGAGAACTGGTCCGCAGCATCCGCCTCTGTGCTCGGCACCCTCATCGTGGTGGCGGTTGTCTTCGCGGCTGTTCGTTATGTTGAGTGGTCGTCGGCCGCTAACCTGGCCCGCTTCTCGAGCCGGGCTGAGGTGGCCGAGGCTGCCGCAATTCCAATTCTGCCGCTCAAGGGACGAACAGGCTGCGAGCAGGGCAATAAGTCGCCTCCGGCGCTTTCCTTACCGCTCGAATAACCGTGCCTCCCAAAACTGCGCCGCCGGGCCGGCCCGAAATGGGTTTGTCCCGGCGGCGCTCTGTTCTACCAGCCTAGGCGCACTGAAATCCCTAGCAGCCTCGGGGTGGGGTTTGTTCTTGCGGGGCGAGGCGCTATCAAATTAGGCTGTCACCATCGGCTCAAGGGAGATTTGTTCTGTGGCTACAGGTACCGTGAAGTGGTTCAACCCGACCAAGGGTTATGGGTTCATCCAGCCCGACAACGGCGGCAAGGATGTTTTCGTG
>NZ_LGHK01000030.1 GCF_001908235.1 Bradyrhizobium sp. NAS96.2 | reverse complement strand
GGGCGCCGCGCCGGGCTTGGCCTCGCCTTCGCCGAAGCGGCGCTTGGCCTCGACCTCGGCCTTGCGCTTGGCCTCTTCCTCGTGGCGGTGACGTTCCTCTTCCGCCTTGCGGCGGGCCTCGGCGGCCTCGCGCTCTGCCTTCTCCGCAGCTTCGCGGACGGCACGGCGCTTGGCTTCCTCTTCGGCCTGGCGGCGCTCCTCGATGTCGCGCTGACGGGCGTCGGCAAGCGCGTTGGCGCGCGCCGAACGTTCATCCTCGGTGAGGGTCGGCAGCACCACGCCGGAGCGGGTGTTACGCTGCGGCTGGCCCGACGACGGAGCTGCGGGGCGGCCGAGCGGCGGCTTGGCGGCAGGGGGCGGCGCGGCCGCAGGCTTTGCAACCACGGGCTCCGGTGCATGCGCCTCGCCGGGACCATCGCCACCGACGCGGCGCTTGCCGCGCTTCTCGACCACGACCTGCTTGGTCCGGCCGTGGCTGAAGCTCTGGCGCACGGTGCCCGTCTCGACGCGCGGCTTCAGCGACAACGTCTTGCTCGGGACACTCAAAGTCTTGTCGCCAGGGGTCTTGGTATCAACCATTCAGCAGTCCTAATCTCGTTTCGCTGTGCGTTTGCCGCACAAATCGTTCAACCTGTCGTCGTTTGCTGAGCATGATCCGGCCGGAAAGACGGCGTCCGCCTTCCTGGATCAGGCTCTGGAATTTCTGGCCGCTTCGGCGGTCTTGTCGTCGTCGGCCATCCGGTATCGGACCAGCATCTGGCAGCGCGACAGGAACGTCTTGCTCGCTGGGCCCGCGAGCAGCGCAGCATGTATCACATTTGACCGCCCAAGTGCCAAATCCAATTCTTCCGACGTCAAAACATTGACGATGGCGATTACCGGCGATTCACCACGTTTTTCGCCCCTTTGCCTGACGATCGCGTCCAATTTGCGGATTCCGTCCGCTGCGCCGTCGGAAGCGTGGATCAGGGCTGCAGTTTCGTTCCGGTTGAGTGCGTCCTCGACCTTGCCGAAGCCCGCGACGACCTGACCGGCCTTGGCGGCCATCGCCAGGGCCTCGGTGACGCTGCGCACCAGGAGTGCGTCGGTGTCGGTGGGAAGGGTCGGCGCGACACGGACATCGCGCTTGAATCCCTTGCTAAATTGGTGACGGCGGACCGCTTCCGCAACGCTGCGCCGCGATGCGGAAACCCATAATCCGCGGCCGGGCAGCTTGCGCTTCAGATCCGGGATCACCTCGCCCGTGGGCGCGATGACGAACCGGATCAGCTCGTCGATCGGACGCACTTCGCGGCTGACCGCGCACATCCGCGTGGTCGCGGACTTCTGCGTCCGCGGTCCATCGTCGAGATCGGGGTCAGCCTGAGCCAGCATCCGTGGGGCATCTCCTTACGACGCCGTTTCTGCTTCGGCGGCCTCGGCCTCCTCGGCAGGCTTGGCAAGATCGGCCTCGGTGATCCAGCCGGCCTTGAGGCGGGCCTGCATGATCACGGCCTCGGCCTCGTCGCGCGAGACCTCGATGCCATCGAGGAACCCGGCATGCTTGGTCGGCTCGCCGCCTTCCTTGCGCTCGGTCCAGCCGACCAGATCGTCGGTGGCGCAGCCGGCGAGATCCTCGACGGTCTTCACGTCGTTCTCGCCGAGCTTCACCAGCATCTTGCCGGTGATGCCGGGGACGTCCTTCATGGCGTCCTCGACGCCGAGTTCCTTGCGCTTGGCTTCCAGCTCGGCCTCGAGCTGTTCCAGATATTCGCGGGCGCGGGTCTGCAGCTCGGTCGCGGTTTCCTCGTCGAAACCTTCGATGCCGGCGAGTTCCTTGACGTCGACCAGCGCGAGTTCCTCGACCGAGGTGAAGCCTTCGGAGGCGAGCAGCTGGCCGACCACCTCGTCGACATTGAGCGCTTCCATGAACACGCGGGTCGAGTTCTCGAAGTCGGCCTGGCGGCGCTCCGACTCTTCCTGCTCGGTCAGGATGTCGATGTCCCAGCCGGTCAGCTGCGAGGCGAGGCGAACGTTCTGGCCGCGGCGGCCGATCGCCAGCGACAGCTGGTTGTTGGTGTCGGGAACCACGACCTCGATGCGCTCGCGGTCTTCGTCGATCACGACCTTGGCGACTTCGGCCGGCGCCAGCGCGTTGACGACGAAGGTCGCGATGTCGGGCGACCACGGAATGATGTCGATCTTCTCGCCCTGCAGCTCGTTCACCACGGCCTGCACGCGCGAGCCGCGCATGCCGACGCAGGCGCCGACCGGGTCGACGGAGGAATCGCGCGAGATCACGCCGATCTTGGCGCGCGAGCCGGGATCGCGGGCGACCGCCTTGATCTCGACGATGCCGTCATAGATTTCCGGCACTTCCTGCGCGAACAGCTTGGCCATGAATTGCGGATGGGTGCGCGACAGGAAGATCTGCGGGCCGCGGGTCTCGCGGCGGACGTCGAAGATATAGGCGCGAACGCGGTCGCCGTTGCGGAACACTTCGCGCGGCAGCATCTCGTCGCGGCGCACGATCGCTTCGCCGCGGCCGAGGTCGACGATCACGCTGCCATATTCGACGCGCTTGACGATGCCGTTGACGATGTCGCCGATGCGGTCCTTGAATTCCTGGTACTGCCGGTCGCGCTCGGCCTCGCGCACCTTCTGCACGATCACCTGCTTGGCGGACTGCGCCGCGATGCGGCCATATTCCAGCGGCGGCAGCGTGTCGGCGATGGTGTCGCCGACTTGGGCGCCCGGATTGGCGCGCTGCGCATCGAACAGCGAAATCTGGTTGGAGGAGTTCTCGACGACGTCGACCACCAGCATGTGGCGGGTCAGCCGCAGCTCGCCCTTCTTGGCGTCGATCTCGGCATGGACGTCGGTCTCGCTGCCGTAGCGGGCGCGGGCGGCCTTGGCGATGGCGTCTTCCATCGCCGCGATCACGATGGAGCGGTCGATCGACTTTTCGCGCGCAACTGCGTCTGCGATCTGCAGCAGTTCGAGTTTGTTGGCGCTGACTGCCATGGCTTAGTCTCCTTCGAATGGATCGATCTCGCCACGGCGCGCGCGCTCGGCGGCCAGGCGGTGCTTTTTCGTGTTGGTCGGGGCCGGCTTCTTGCCGGTCGTGTGACCAAGCTTGGGTTTCGGCTTTTGACTCTTCGCCGGATCGCTCTTCTTGGCGTGGGCCGGCTGCGGCGGCGCGAGGCCGAGCTCGCGGCGCAGCTCGCGCTCGGCGGCCTTGCCGCGGCGCATCGATTCCTCGATCAGCTCGTCGGTCAGCACCAGCCGTGCGTCCGAGATGTCTTCCATCACCAGCAGCACCTCGGCGTCCTCGGTGGGACGCGGATCGTCGCGCTTGATGCGCACCGCATTGCCCTCGACGCCGGCGAGCAGGCCGCGGAACCGCTTGCGGCCCTGATGCGCCACCGCCATCTCGATCTTCACGAGATGCCCGGTGTAGCGCTCGAAGTCGGAGCGGCGCACCAGCGGCCGGTCGATTCCGGGCGACGAGATTTCCAGCCGGTAGGCGCGCTCGATCGGGTCGGCGACATCGAGCACCGGCGACAGCGCGCGCGAAATCGCCTCGCAATCCTCGAGCTGCATCGAGCCGTCGGGGCGTTCCGCCATGATCTGCACGGTGCAGCCGGCATCGCCCGAAACCTTGATGCGCACCAGGCGATAGCCCATGCCCTGCAGCACGGGCACTGCGACCGCGGCGACGCGCGCCGCGACCCCGGGCTCGACGACGAGCCTGGGCTCGGCGAGCAGTTCGGTGTCCACGGACGTGGCGGTCGGGTCGGTCATATCTAGTGTCAAAGGCTGTCTTAGGTTTTCTTGGGTCTAGAGGCTGCTGAGGTCTGTTGTGTTGTTCAGGTGGCCTTAAGGGGCCGCTAACGCTACCCAAACTGGACTCGGCCTCGCTGGGTCCCGTCAGGTAATAAAAAAGAGCGGGTCCCGGGGGGCCCACTCTCCTACGCGATCGTATGAGATACCATAAGTTGCGGTGGATATAGCCCTTTTGCCGGGGTCCGGCAAGGCCTCCCTTCCCCGCGGACGGCGATTTTGCCCCTCCCCGGGTGCAGGTTTGACCTAACCCTCCGTTTACGAACGGGGCCATAGATTGCCGAAAATCGGCAGAAGTCGCCGGTTGGACAAGGCTCATGACGACAGCCCCCGCGCTGATCCCGGAACTCGACGATATCGTTCGCCGCGGCGACCCCAAGCGCCGCGCCGAGGCCGCACGGCGGCTCGGCGAGCTGTTTCTGCAGGGCGCCGCGAGCTTTCGCCCCGATCATATCGACCTGTTCGACGGCGTGCTGACCAGCCTGGTGCCGCACGCCGAGCTTGCGGCGCGGATTGATCTCGCCGAACGGCTCGCGCCGCTCGCCAACGCGCCGCGCCACCTGGTCGGGCAACTCGCCCGCGACGACGAGGTCGCGATTGCCGGCCCGGTGCTGCGCAAATCGCCGGTGATCGACGAAAAGGCGCTGGTCGAGATCGCCAATGCCAAGGGCCAGGGCCATCTGCTGGCAATGGCCGAGCGATCCAAGCTCTCGACCGCGCTGACCGACGTCCTCGTCCGCCGCGGCGATCGCGATGTGATCCGATGCGCGGCCGGCAATGCCGGCGCCGCGTTCTCGGACGCGTCCTTCACGACGCTGGTGCGGCGCGCCGGCCAGGACGGTGTGCTGACGCTGCGGATCGGCCGCCGCGACGATCTCCCGCCCGTGCATCTGAAGAGCCTGCTGGCCGGCTCGATCGACGTGATCCGCCGCCGGTTGCAAGTCGTCGCCAAGCCGGAACGGCAGGCCGAGATCAGGCTGGCTCTGAACGAGATCGAGGGCGTCGTCGTGCAGGTTGAGGGCCGCGATTTCGCTGCCGCGCAGCGCACGATCCTGGCGCTGCACCGCGCCGGCGAGCTGAACGAGGCCGCTGTGCTCGGCTTCGCAAAGGCCTTCAAATACGAGGAATGCGTCGCCGCGCTCGCCGCGATGACCGGCGTGAAGATCGTCTCGCTCGATCGTCTGATCTCCGGCGATCGTTACGATCCGATCCTGATCGCCAGCAAGACGATCGGCTTCGAATGGCCGACCGTGCGTGCCCTGATCCTGATGCGGCTCGGGCCGAACCGCGTGCCGTCACCGGCCGATATCGAAGGTGCGCGGGTGAACTTCGTTCGCCTGATGCCGTCGACTGCGCAGCGTGTCGTGGATTTCTGGAAGTCGCGGTAGTTCAAGCGCCAACGCCACCATCGGCGGAAAACTCTCTCCCCGTCATTGCGAGGAGCGAAGCGACGAAGCAATCCATCTATCCATGCGCGCGGCACGATGGATTGCTTCGCTTCGCTCGCAATGACGGCAGAGGGGCGGCAGCATCAAAATCCCTTCCCAAAAACCGCACCAGACCGCTATGCTTTCCGCAAGGCGCGACACAGCGCCAACGGAGAGATCGCCATGCTGACGGACGCCGACATCCAATCGCACGCCGAGCGGATTCGCGATGACGGATACACCGTGATCGAGCGCGCCGCCTCGCCTGACCTGGTCGAGGGATTGAAGGCGGCGGTCGAGCGGATCGAGCGCGAGCACAATCTCGGCCTTGCCCGGACATAGTTCGAAGGCTTCAAGACGCTGCGCATCAACAACCTCCTGACCTATGACGAGCTGTTCTGGGAGGTGCCGCTGCACGAGAACGTGCTGCCGGTGGTCGAGCGCGTGCTGGACCGGGAATGCCTGCTGTCGTCGTTCTGCTCGCTGGTGCTCGGCCCCGGCCAGGAGGCGCAGCCGATCCATGAAGACACCCAGTTGATCCCGCTGCCGCGGCCGCACATTCCGATCACGATCAATGCGATCTGGGCGCTGTCCGATTTCCGCGATGACAACGGCGCGACACGGATCATTCCGGCGAGCCACAAATTCGATTCGTCGCCGGAATACGGCGGGGATTACGACGCGGTCACCGCGACCATGCCGGCGGGCAGCGTGATGCTGTTCGACAGCGCGCTGTGGCATGGCGGCGGCGCCAACACCAGCGACACCAGGCGCTTCGCGTTCTCCTGCGCCTATTGCTGGGGCTGGATGCGGCAGCAGGAGAATTTGCAGCTCGGCATTCCGCGCGAGACCGCGGCGCGCTTTCCACGCCGCTTGCAGGAACTGTGCGGATACAGCGTCTACAAGGGCCAGTTCGGCCACATCAACAACCACGATCCGATCGAGCTGCTCGGCCGCGAGCGCGGCAAGCGCATGGTGTGGGAGGCGACCGACGTCAGGAAGGCGCGGATGGCGGAGCAGGGATAGCAGTTCGTCATTCCGGGGTTCGCGCGTCGCACGCCCCGGAATGACAGGCTACGGCAACCGCTTGAACCTCAAATACGCCGCCTTGCGGCCTTCGCGCTCGGCCTTGGCGCCATAGCGCGTCATCGTGTAGTTCGGCCATGGCTCGAGCCAGTCGATCGCGCGCTCGGCGAGCCAGGCGAAGTCGGGCGAGCGCATCAGATGCGCGAGCGTCCAGGCGCAGTAATCGTCGATGTCGCTGACGAAGCGGAATTCGCCGCCGGGCGGCAGCAGCCGCGTCATCGCGGCGACCGTTGCATCCTGCACGAAGCGCCGCTTCCAGTGCCGCCGCTTCGGCCAGGGATCGGGATGGATCAGGTCGATGCGCGCGAGCGAGCGCGCTGGCGCCCAGGCCAATAGCTCGGCGGCGTCGCCGGCGAACAGGCGGATGTTGCCGATATTCTGCGCCTCGATCTGGGTCAGGATCTTCGCCATTCCGTTGACATAGGGCTCGCAGCCGATGAAGCCCGTCTTCGGAAATGCCTGCGCTTCCGCGATCAGGTGCTCGCCGCCGCCGAAGCCGATCTCGAGTCTGACATTCTCGGTGCCGTCATCGAACAATTCGGTCAGCGCCGCGGGCGCCGGCAGCGCGATGTCGACCGAAAGATGCGGCAGCAGATTGTCGATCAGGTCGGCCTGGTGCGAACGCAGTCTGTGGCCCTTGCGCCGTCCGAAGAACGAGCCGCGCGAATGGGCCATCGCGCCGTCCTCTGGGGAATCGCGATCGCTGGTGTCGTTCGGAGCGGGTGTCATCGCAGCGTCTGATAGAGCCGGTAGAGCAGGCGCGCGCGCGGCTCGATCGAGGAGATGTAGAGCTGCTCGTAATGGGTATGCGCGCCCTTGCCGTCGACGCCGAGGCCGTCGAGCGTTGCAGTATGCGGCGCGGTGAAATTGCCGTCGGAGCCGCCGCCGGTGAAGACATCGAGCAGCTCGAAGCCGAGTTCGGTGGCAAGCTCCCGGGCGTGCTCGTAGAGCGCGGCGCCGGCATTGCTCTTCTCATAGGGCGGGCGGTTCAATTCCCCGGTCACCTTCACGCTGACGCCCTCGGTGCGCGAGGTGATGCCGAGGATCTTCGGCACCAACTCGTCGGCGTCCGCCATGGACGGCACGCGCATGTCGACTTCCGCATAGGCCTCTTCAGCGATCACGTTCGGCTTGGTGCCGCCGCGGACCACGCCGACATTGACGGTGACGCCGCGCTTGAGATCGTTCATCGCCTCCAGCGTCTGGATCACATTGCCGAGTTCCCGGATCGCGCTACGGCCATCCTCGGGGCGCGTGCCGGCATGCGCGGGCGCGCCCTTGATGTGCACATCGAAGCGCGCGACGCCCTTGCGCCCGGTAACGATCTTGCCCCCATCGCGCGCCGGCTCGGTCACCAGCACGTATTTGGCCTTGCGTCCCTCGGCCTCGATCAGCGCGCGCGAGGTCGGGCTGCCGATTTCCTCGTCCGATACGTAGAGCTGGGTGATGCCGAGCGGCGGGCGCGCGTCATCGGCGCAAATCTGCCGGAGCGCATGATAGGCGAGATAGGCGCCGCCCTTCATGTCGTAGACGCCCGGGCCGAACGCGCTGTCGCCTTCGATCTTGAATGGTAGCCGTTCGATGAATCCCATCGGATGAACTGTGTCGAGATGGCTCAGCACCAGGATGCCCGGGGCGTCCTGTCCCCAGGACGAGCGCGTGACCAGGTGATCGCCGCAGCCGTCGCGTCCCGCAACGCGGTCGACGGTTGCCGGCAGGTCGCGATATTCAGACGCGACGAGATCAGCCAGTTTGTTGACCTGGTCCGGCCGCTCGGTCGGAGATTCGATCTCGACCCAGCGGCGAATGCCGTCGAGGATATCAGCGGTTTCGAACGGGTTGCTGGACATGCTGTTGTCGTCGCTCAGGAATTGCGTTGTCATTCAGCGCACGCCTTAACGTACGCCGGAATGACATATTCCAGATTTGACGAGCTCTCAAACGGATAAGGCTGGATCAGACCTGTTCGGCCGCCTCGCGCGCCGCGATCTGCTCGACCAGTTCGACGATGCTGCGGCGGAGCTTGGCGTCAGCGATTCGCGTGAACGCACGGGTCAGGGCCAGGCCTTCGGCGGTTGCCAGAAAGTCGGACACATAGGCCGGCGAGGAGCCCTCGCTGAAGCCGTCAGCGGTCTTGACGCCGCTCGGGCCGCCGTCGAATAGGAAAGAGACCGGCACCTGCAGAATCTCGGAGATCTGCTGCAGCCGGCTCGCGCCGACACGGTTGGTGCCCTTCTCGTATTTCTGCACCTGCTGGAACGTCAGGCCTAGCGCCTCGCCCAGTTTTTCCTGGCTCATGCCGAGCATGATGCGTCGCATACGGACGCGGCTGCCGACATATTTGTCAACAGGATTGGGCGCTTTGGTGGACATCTCCAACTCTCCTAAGGGATTGCGCGCCCGGGGGTGAGGCAAGTTGGACGTGGAGTATGCCTCAGGCGCCGGTGCCGTCAAATCCTGCAAGGAGGATCGGGACGAAATGCGGACAATTTGCGCAAAGGGGCTGACTTGGCTTGTGATTTCGCGTGGACCCGTACAATGCGAAGTGCACGGTCGATCTGTCAACTGGTGGAATCGCGCTGAGGTAAATTTCGACGTTTTTTCGGGTTCGCGACAACCGGCGATATGCAGGATCAGGCTTTTCGCCTGACAAAACGTCTCCGCAATACGATTGCGAGGGCAACCAACACAATCACGGCGGCGGGGATGTTCCCGGCGCGCGCATAGATCGTCGGCGCGATCGCCGCCGGCAGTCCGGCATCGAGCACGCCTTCGGTGCCGAGCCCAAGTTGCGCAACGATTCGCCCGAGCGGGTCGATGACGGCCGAGATGCCCGTATTCGCGGCACGCACCAGCGGCAGGCCTTCCTCGATCGAGCGCAGCCGGGCCTGCTGCAAATGCTGATAGGGGCCGGTCGAGATTCCGAACCAGCCGTCATTGGTGACGTTGACGATCCAGCCGGGACGATCGTCGCGGCTCACGACATTGCCGGGAAAGATCGCCTCGTAGCAGATCAAGGGCAGCGCGCGCGGCGCATTGGGAATGTCGAGCGTGCGGCGGATCGTGCCGGCAATGTAGCCGCCCTGCACCTTGGTGAGCTGCACCAGGCCGAGCTTCTCCATCCAGTCCTGGAACGGCAGATATTCTCCGAATGGCACAAGGTGCAGCTTGTCGTAGACCGCGAGCACGCTGCCGTCGTGGTCGATGACGTAGATCGAATTATAGGCGCGCGTGACGCGGACGTTTGGCGGCAGATCGGGTGCCCGCACCGAGCCGGTGATCAGCACGG
This sequence comes from Bradyrhizobium sp. NAS96.2, assembly GCF_001908235.1. Taxonomy (GTDB): domain Bacteria; phylum Pseudomonadota; class Alphaproteobacteria; order Rhizobiales; family Xanthobacteraceae; genus Bradyrhizobium. The sequence continues at coordinate 50,835 of NZ_LGHK01000030.1, read as the reverse complement.
TTCCCTTCGGCAGGAGATCGGCGATCTGCGCCATCGCGTCGGCTTCCTTGGTCAGGAAGAACGGAAACGCGGATTCCGGCCAGATCAGGATGGTGGCATCGCTCACGCCGGTCGAATGCGGCCCGGACGCGCGATCCGACAATGTGAGATATTTCTGCATCACCGCCGCCTTGGCGGAGTAGTTGAACTTGGCGTCCTGCTGCAGATCGGGCTGCATGATGCGCAGCTTGACCCCGCTGACCATGCTGGTCGGCTGCTGCGAGAGGCGGACCGCGCCGAACGCCAGCATCGCGGCGAGAACCAGCACGGCCGCCACCGGCGCGCGCCACGGCTTGCGGCCGCGCGAGGCGCCGTCGATCAGCACCGCCGGGCTTGCGAAGATCGCGACGGCCAGGAACGTCATGCCCCACAGCCCGATCAGCGACGCGGTCTGCGCGAGCGCCAGCGGCTCGGTCAGCGCGTAGCCGAACGCGTTCCACGGAAAGCCGCTCAGGAGATGGCCGCGCAGCCACTCAGAGATCGTCAGGCTGACCGCCAGCGCCAGCACCCGCGAGGCGTCGCGCGGCCAGATCAGCCTTGCCAGCCCGAAGCCGAACGCGGTGAACAGCGCGAGATAGGCGGGCAGGCCGAGCACCGCGAACGGCGTCAGCCAGGCGAAAGTGTCGGCATCGACGAAGAAGGCGTAGCCGATCCAGTACAGTCCCGGCACGAAATAGCCGAGGCCGAACCAGAAGCCGGACAGCGCTGCGGCGGGCACGCCGCGCCAGCGCCCGGCAGCAGCGCCGTCGATCAGCCAGACCGCGATCGAAAACGTCAGAAACAGCACTGGCCAGGCGTTGAACGGCGCCATCGCCAGCGAGGACAGTGCGCCGGCTGTGAGCGCGAGGACCGCGCGCGTCCATCCCCAGGTCAAAATGATCGCAAGTCCGACCGAGCGGAGTTTGTCTGACAGCCTCACTGCGGACCGGCTCCCTCGCCGGGCGGCGGCATGTTGTCATTCGCCTGGGGGTTGCCGGAGTCCGGTGCCTGCTCGCGGCGCCGTTCGCGTTCCTTGCGCGGCGCCGGCCGTTCCTTGCGCGTTGTGACCCGCACGCGCTTGACCCGCCGGGGATCGGCGTCGAGCACCTCGACCTCGTAATTGCCGGGACCGGAAATCACCTCGCCGCGCACCGGCAGGCGGCCGACGAACGAGACGAGATAGCCGCCGAGCGTCTCGACCTCCTCGCCGGCCTCGCCGGTCACGAAGTCCTCGCCGATCACCGAACGGACATCGTCCAGGCTGGCGCGTGCGTCGGCAACAAAGGAGTTGTCCGGCTGGCGGACGATGGACGGCGGCTCGTCGGAATCGTGCTCGTCGTCGATTTCGCCGACGATCTGCTCGACAATATCCTCGATCGACACCAGCCCGTCGGTGCCGCCATATTCGTCGACCACCAGCGCGAGATGGATCCGCGAGGCCTGCATCTGCGCCAAGAGGTCGATCGCGCGCATCGACGGTGGGATATAGAGCAGTTTGCGGATGATATGGGCTTCGGCCAGCGGCAGCGCGAGATCGACGCTGCGCAGATCGAGCCCGGCCGGGAACGGCTTCTTGCGCTTGGTCTTGGTCGCATCGGTGACGCGCGCCTTCGCGGTCATGAAGGCGAGCAGGTCGCGGATGTGCACCATGCCTTCGGGATCGTCGAGGGTCTCGTTGTAGACGACGAGCCGCGAATGCGCGGCGCTCTCGAACAGGCTCATCAGCTCGCCGAGCGGGATGTCGCGCTTGACCGCGACGATGTCGGCGCGGTGCACCATGACGTCGGCGATCCGCCGCTCGTTCAGCGACAGGATATTGCGCAGCATGGTGCGCTCGATCGCCGAGAAGCCGACATCGTCGGGCGTCGAGGCGTCGAGCACCACCTGAAGGTCGTCGCGCACCGAGCCGGCCTTCCAGCCGAACAGCGTGCGGATGGCGCGCACCAGCCAGCCCTCGGCGGCCGGGCGCTGCACCTCGCCGTCGTGCACGACCGCGGGCAGGTTGCTCACGTTGCGCGGATTGTCGTGGGTCGGTTCGGAATCCGGCATGTCAGGCGATCCGATCCGCATAGGGGTCGGGAATGCCGAGGGAGGACAGGATCTCGCGCTCGAGCGACTCCATGTCCTCGGCATCGTCGTCGTTCTCGTGGTCGTAACCGATCAGATGCAGGAAGCCATGCACCGCGAGGTGGCTCAAATGATGGTCGAACGGTTTCTGTTCCTCATCGGCTTCCCGCCGCGTCGTCTCATAGGCGATCGCGATGTCGCCGAGCATGCGCGGGGCATCGTCAGGCCCGCCGCCGCCTTCCGGCTGTAGCGCCGGAAACGACAGCACGTTGGTGGGCTTGTCCATGCTGCGCCAATTGGCGTTGAGGGTGCGGATCCCGGAATCGTCGGTCAGCATCACCGCAAGCTCGGCATCGGCGACATCGGCATCGGCGATTGCGGCGGCAGCCTCGATGGCGCGATGGATCACCGCGTCGGCGTCGGGCTCGGCCTGCCAGCATTCGGCGGTGACGAGAACCTCGGTTGCAGGAAAAGCGGACACGTTCGTTTCAAAATCTGCGTTATGGCCGGAACCCGCATCGCGCGGGCTCGCGGCCGAAGCTATTGGTCTCAAGATCTGGCGTTTGCCGGCTTTTGCGGCAATCCCTCATAGGCGGCCACGATGCGCGCCACCAATTCATGGCGGATGACGTCCTCGGCCTTGAAATGCACCTGCGCGATGCCTTCGACACCATCGAGCAGCTTCACGGCTTCCGTGAGCCCCGAAGCCTGGCCATGCGGCAGGTCGACCTGCGACGGGTCGCCGGTGACGATCATCCGGCTGTTCTCGCCGAGACGCGTCAGGAACATCTTCATCTGCATCGTCGTGGTGTTCTGCGCCTCGTCGAGGATGATGGCGGCATTGGTCAGGGTGCGGCCGCGCATGAAGGCGAGCGGCGCGATCTCGATCTCGTTGCCCTGCAGCGCGCGCTCGACGACGCGGGCATCCATCAGATCGTACAGCGCATCATAGATCGGGCGCAGATACGGATCGACCTTCTCCTTGAGGTCGCCGGGCAGGAAGCCGAGCCGTTCGCCGGCCTCGACCGCGGGCCGCGTCAGGATGATGCGATCGACCTCCTTGCGCTCGAACAGCTGCGCCGCGTGGGCAACCGCGAGCCAGGTCTTGCCGGTGCCGGCCGGGCCGATGCCGAACACCAGCTCATGCCGCTTCAGCGCGCGGATGTAAGAATCCTGCGCAGCGGTGCGGGCGCGCACCGGACGCTTGCGCAGATTGATCGTCTCGAAGGTCGGCTTGGCGGTCTTGTTGTCGAATTCGAACAGCGAGCCCTGCGCGATCACGGCGCGGATCGCGCCCTCGACTTCGCCCTGATCGAGGTCGTGGCCTGCGACGGCCTGCGCGTAAAGCGTCTCCAGCACGCGCCGGGCCGCGTCGCAGCCGTCGCGGGAGCCCGCGATGGTGACGTGGTTGCCGCGGGAATCGACCACGACGCCGAGCCGCCGCTCGATCAACGCCAGATTCTGTCCGTAGGGGCCGACCAGCGCGGATGCGGCGCGGTTGTCGTCGAAATCGATGACGACCTGTGTCTCAGGGGCCCGGGTCTCAGGTGGCATTTGCATGTCGCGGTCAGGTTTGCGGCTGGGAGCGAGCGAAGACGAATCCGATGCGCTTTTTGGCAAGGATTTCAGGCTCCAATGGTCTGCGAAAAGAGGCGCGGCGCTGCCGGTGTCGCAAGCTCGCCGATCAGGCTGTAGCGCTCGAGGCTGTCGATCCTCACCGGGAGGACCTGGCCGATGATGTCAGGCGATGCCATCACATGGGCGGGCTGCAGATAGGCGGTGCGCCCGACGATCTGGCCCGGATTGCGCGCGGCGCGCTCGAACAGCACATCGACCGTTGTGCCGATCGCAGCACGGTTGAAGGCCGATTGCTGGCTGTCGATCAATTCCTGAAGCCGCCCCAAGCGCTCGTCCATCTCGGCTGCTGACACCGTCTCCCGCATCTCCGCCGCCGGCGTGCCCGGCCGTGGCGAATACTTGAATGAATACGCCGCAGCGTACCCGATTTGCGTGACAAGCGCGAGGGTGGCGGAAAATTCTTCCCTCGTCTCGCCGGGGAAGCCCACGATAAAATCTGATGAAAAAGCAATGTCTTGCCGCGCCGCCCGGAACCGGTCGATGACACGTCGGTAGTCATCGGCGGTATGTTTGCGGTTCATGGCCGCAAGGATCCGGTCCGCGCCCGATTGCACGGGCAGGTGCACGAACGGCATCAGCTGGGGCAGATCGCGGTGCGCCGCGATCAAATCATCGTCCACATCGCGCGGATGGCTGGTCGAATAGCGCAGCCGGGTGACGCCGGGAATCTCGGCAAGCCGTTGGAGCAATTTGCCGAGCGACCAGGCGCCGCCGTCGGGGCCTTCGCCATGATAGGCGTTGACGTTCTGTCCGATCAGGGTGAATTCGCGCACGCCATTGTCGGCGAGCTGCTTCACGTCGTCGATGATCCTGGCGACCGGACGCGAGACTTCCGCGCCGCGCGTATAGGGCACCACGCAGAAGGTGCAGAACTTGTCGCAACCTTCCTGCACCGTGACGAAGGCGGAGATGCCGCGGGCGCGGATCGCATCCGGCTTCGGCTGCGGCAGGAAGCCGAACTTGTCCTCGACCGGAAATTCGGTCTCGAGCGCGCGGCCGTTCTCCTTTGCGCGCTTCAGCAGTTCAGGCAGATGATGATAGCTCTGTGGCCCGACCACGATGTCGACGGTCGGTGCGCGGTTGATTATCTCGGCGCCCTCGGCCTGCGCGACGCAGCCGGCGACCGCGATCTTCATCTCGCGGCCTGCCCGCGCGGCTTCATCCTTGGCGACGCGAAGCCGCCCGAGTTCGGAGTAGACCTTCTCCGACGCCTTCTCGCGGATATGGCAGGTGTTGAGGATCACGAGGTCGGCGTCTTCGGCGCTCGCGGTCTCGACAAAGCCCTCGCCGGCCAGCGTGTCCACCATGCGTTGCGCATCGTAGACGTTCATCTGGCAGCCATAGGACTTGATGTGCAGTTTGCGCGGCGTCGTCATGGAACCCTGATTGCGGAAAGGAAACGGCGCCATCCGGGCGCCGGGGCTGAAATATAGCCTAAACCGGGGAAAATCCAGCGATCGAGCCGTGTTTTTGGCCGGCCCGGGCGATCAAATCGGGCAATTGGCGCATATCGGCGAAGGTTATGGCCGCGCCGGCCTCGCGCAACATGGCCTCGTGTTCCGCTGTGCAATGGCTGCCGCCGTAAAAGCCGAGCACGGTCATTCCGGCGGCGCACCCGCCGGTGACGCCAGCCACACTGTCCTCGATCACGACGCAGCGTTCCGGCCGTGCAGCCATCTGGGTGGCCGCGAACAGAAACAGATCCGGCGCCGGCTTGCCGCGCTTGACCTGCGCAGCGGAGAAGATATGCGGCGCGAGCTGGTCGTAGAGCCCGGCGCAGGTCAGGCCGTGATGGATCTTTTCCGGCGTTCCGCTGGACGCCACGCATTTCGGCAAGGTGAGCGCGGCGATGGCGTCACCGACATGCGCGATCGCGCTGAGATCGTTGGCGTAGAAGCTCAGCGTCGCGTGCTTGACCTCGGCCTCGAAGCTCTCGGGCAACGCGCGGCCGATCTCGCTTTCCACGATCCGCCGCGCCTCGCGGTCGGAAACGCCGAGGAAACGCTTCAGCACCCCGTCCGGCGTGATCGGAAAGCCGTGCCGCGTCAGCGTGTCCGCATGCGCGCGACAGGAGATCACCTCGCTGTCGACCAGCACGCCGTCGCAATCGAAGATGACGAGATCGAAGCTCATGATCTGGCGATGCGTGACGCGCGCCTACGACTTGCTGTCGTCGTCGAGCGGGACGCAATAGAGCTCGAGACGGTGATCGACCAGCTTGTAGCCGAGCTTGCGCGCGATCTCGGCCTGCAGCTTCTCGATTTCCTCGGAGGTGAACTCGATCACCTTGCCGTCGCGCAGATTGATCAGGTGGTCGTGATGGCTCTCGGGCATCTGCTCGTAGCGCGCACGGCCCTCACGGAAGTCGTGACGCTCGATGATCCCTGCATCCTCGAACAGCTTGACGGTGCGATAGACCGTCGAGATCGAGATCTTGTCGTCGACCGCCACACAGCGGCGGTAGAGCTCCTCGACGTCGGGATGGTCCATCGCCTCCGCCAGCACCCGCGCGATCACGCGGCGCTGTTCGGTCATGCGCATGCCGGTCGCGGCGCAGCGCGCCTCGATGCCGGTATTTTTCTGCGCCGGCGGGATTTTCACCGTGGTCATGGGTTTCAGGCCGTATTCTTCAAACCTTGGGTGGCAGAGCAGGGCGCTGTTCTGCCATCGCGCCGATGTTACGACAAGTCGCGCCGCATCAGAAGCGCGTTCAAATGTTCCCCACCGGGCTGCTTGTAATAGCGTTCGCGGCGGCCGATCACGCCGAATCCGGCCCTTTCATAGAGCCGTCGCGCCGGCGCATTGTTCTCTTCGACCTCGAGGAAGATGGTGCGGATGCCGCGGCCGGCAAGATGGCCGAGATGGGTCAACAGCAGGTCGCGCGACAGGCCGCGCCCGCGCTGATTGGAATCGATCGCAATCGACAGGATTTCCGCTTCGTCCGCGGCCATCCGCGAGACGGCAAAGCCGATCACCTTGCGGCCCTGCCGCAGCCGATGCACCAGCGTGTTGCGCTCGGTCAGCATTGCCTCGAATTCGCCCTCGCCCCAGCCGCGATGAAACGACGCGCCGTGCAATTGGGCGAGCCGCGCCGCATCACGCAGAGATGCGGGCTCGACCGCGGGCGTGCCGCCGCCCCACCATCGCGACAGCCAGCCGCTCATGTCGATGGCGGCGCGCTGATGACGAGGCGATCCTTTGGCGGCTTCGCATCGGGGGCGCGCAGATAGAACGGACGCGGCGGCGCCGTTTCGGGATCCACGGCGGCGCCGACCCAGGCGACCCAGGTGATGTCGGGCGCCGGTTGCCGGTCGATCTTCACCGGCGGCGTTGCGTCGGCGGGCCAGCGCTCGGCGAGGATATTTGCGGCGTTGCCGACCAGATGCAGCGCACCGTATTGGGCGGCTTCGAGCGCTTCCGCGATCGGCGCAACTTTCGGCTTGAGCATCAAGCTTCCGTCGCCGCCCACCAACTGGAAATAGACATGATCGTGACGCGCATCGATCGCCGACAGGATCGGATTCTCGCCATTCTCGGCAACCACGGGCGCAGCGTAAGCGGCGAGCGTCGACAGCCCGACGACCGGCTTGGACGCGGCCAGCGCAATGCCGCGCGCCGCCGAGAGGCCGACGCGCAGGCCGGTGAAACTGCCGGGGCCGGTGGTGACGGCGATGCGGTCAAGCCCGGCAAATCCGATGCCGCTCTCTTTCATCACCCGCGCGATCAGCGGCATCAGCGCCTCGGCATGGCCGCGCTGCATCGCTTGCGATTCGATCGCGATGGTATTGCCGGAGGTGGTGTCGAGCACCGCCGCGGAGCAGGCGTCGAGCGCGGTATCGATGGCGAGAATCATCATGGGAGGGCGAATAGCGAGTAGGGAATGGCGAATAGGGTCTCAGCGCGGATCGCTATTCGCCATTCGCCACTCAATATTCGCCTCTCCATCACATCGGCCGGACTTCCTGCACGTCGGGCACGAAGTGCCGGAGCAGGTTCTGGATGCCGTGTTGCAAGGTTGCGGTCGATGACGGGCAGCCGGCGCAGGAGCCCTTCATGTTGAGATAGACGATGCCGTCCTTGAAGCCGCGGAAGGTGATGTCGCCGCCGTCATTGGCGACCGCCGGACGCACCCGGGTCTCGATCAGGTCCTTGATCTGCTCGACCGTCTCGGCGTCGGCCTCGTCGAAGAACTCGTCTGCCTCATCGCTGATGTCGTCGCTGCCAGCGGTGCCGTCGGCGAGCAGCGGCGCGCCGGACATGTAATGCTCCATGATGGCGCCGAGGATCGCGGGCTTGAGGTGCTGCCAGTCGCCGTCCGCCTTGGTCACGGTGATGAAGTCGGCGCCGTAGAACACGCCGGTGACGCCTGTGACGGCGAACAGCCGTTCGGCGAGCGGCGAGCGTGCGGCGGATTCGGGCGACGAGAATTCCATGGTCCCGCTGTCGAGCACCAGGCGGCCCGGGATGAATTTCAGGGTGGCGGGATTCGGTGTGGCTTCGGTCTGAATGAACATTTGCTGTCTCCGGCGTCGCCGGTTCAAGGCCGGCGCGTTGGGTTCCCCGTATGAAATGGCAATTAAAAAGCCCGCGATCAAGCCGCAAAACCGCGGTTCCAGGCCCGTACCCATGCCCCTGGAGCGGTTTCGGGGCCGATAGCGCCTACGACAGGGCGTCGATCTCGGCGTCGGTCAGGCCGCCGGGCACGATGGTCACCGGGATCGGGAACGCGCCCATGGTCTTGGCCATGGTGGTGATGATCGGCCCGGGCCCCTCGGGGCCCGGATTGGCCGCCAGCACCAGCATCGCGATATCGACGTCCTTCTCGATCACGTCGAGGATCTGCTCGGTCGGGTCGCCCTCGCGAATCGCCCGCTCCGGGGTGATCGCGGCGATCCCGTTGGCGCGGCCGGCGGCGCGGTCGAGCGCCTCATTGGCGGCCTCCTCGGCCTCGGCGCGCATGATGTCGGCGACCCCGAGCCATTGCTGGTTCTGGTCCTCGGTCTCGATCACCCGCAGCATCACGACGCCGCCGCCGACCCGGATGGCCCATCGGCTGGCGTAATACACCGCGCGGTCCCATTCAGCCGTGTCGTCAACGATGACGAGGCATTTCGGCTTGTGACCTGTCTCGTAGCTTCGTCGCTGGGTGGTCATGCATGTCCCGGTGCTGAACCAAACCAACCCATGCTGCCATACTCCCTCGCCGTTTGGGAGAGGGAGTGCACAGTTGCCGGCTTGTGCGTCAACGCGGGCGGATGAAGCCGACGATGTCCTTGGTGATGTGCATGGTCTCGTCGGCGATGCCGCGGGCGCGGTTGGCGCCGTCCGCCAGGATCGAATCGACGTGGCCGGGATCGGCAACCAGCTTCTTCATCTCGGAGGCGATCGGCGCCAGTTTTGCGACGCAAACCTCGACCAGCGCGTTCTTGAAGCTGGAGAATTGCCCGCCGCCGAACTGCGTCAGCACCTCCTGCTTGGAGATGCCGGCGAGCGCGGCGTAGATGCCGACCAGATTGTCGGCCTCGGGGCGGGTCTCGAGGCCCTTCTCCTCCGACGGCAGCGGCTCCGGATCGGTCTTCGCCTTGCGGATCTTCTGCGCGATGGTGTCGGCATCGTCGGTGAGGTTGATGCGCGAATTGTCCGAGGCGTCCGACTTCGACATCTTCTTGGTGCCGTCGCGCAGGCTCATCACCCGCGTCGCCGGCCCCGTGATCAGCGGCTCGGGCTGCGGGAAGAGCAGGCCGTCGGCAAAGCCATGGCCACGGATCGAATCGCCGAAGTCATTGTTGAACTTCTGGGCGATGTCGCGGGACAGCTCCAGATGCTGCTTCTGGTCCTCGCCGACCGGCACGTGGGTGGCGCGGTAGAGCAGGATGTCGGCGGCCATCAGCACCGGATAGTCGTAGAGGCCGACGGAGGCGTTCTCGCGGTCCTTGCCGGCCTTCTCCTTGAACTGCGTCATGCGGTTCAGCCAGCCGATCCGCGCGACGCAGTTGAAGATCCAGGTCAGCTCGGCATGGCCGGCGATCTGGCTCTGGTTGAACACGATATGCTTCTTGGCATCGATGCCGGCGGCGATGAAGGCCGCGGTCACCTCGCGGGTGTTGCGCGCAAGCTCGGCCGGGCCGCCCCAGACCTCGACGCCCTGCGTGATCGCATGCATGTCGACGACGCAATAGATGCAGTTATGGGTCTGCTGCATCTTCACGAAGTTGACGATGGCGCCGAGATAGTTGCCGAGGTGCAGATTGCCCGTCGGCTGGACGCCTGAGAAGACCCGTTCAACGAACGCCATGGTGTTATTTCCCGGAAATGGCCGCTGCTTTTGCGGCGTCGTTTGCCACTTAAGCCCCGCGCGCGCAAGTCAGGCGGGACGTCTTTGCCTGATGGCGTTAACCGCATCGCGCCAGTCGGTGACGCCGAAAAGCTGCAAGAGGAGCCCGTAACCGGCGATACCGGCCGCGATCAGCACGAGCAGGGCGGCTGCGCGCACCAAACCGTGGTCGCCGGCGGCCGGCAGCGCGCCCTCTGCGAGCCATAGCAGGACGCCCATCGCAAGCGTTGCGCCCAGGATGCGCGGCAGCCGGCGGCGCGCCTCGGCGTCGATCGAAAAGCCGAAGGTCACCGCCCCCTTGCGGATCAGCGCCAGCGCATTGCTCCAGGCGCCGAGCGCAATGCCTGCGGCAATTCCGCTGGCGCCGAAGATATGGCCAAGCAGGAAGGCCGCCGCGATCGCCACCACGACGGCCTTCAGCGTCGCAAACAGCGGCGTGAGCGTGTCCTCGCGGGCGAAGAACGCCGGCGACAGCGCCTTCACCAGCACATGCGCGGGCAGCGCCAGTGTCAGCCAGATCAGGGCCTGCGCGGTGGCGGCGGTATCCTCCGCGGTGAACGCGCCGCGCTCGAACAGCATCCGCACGATCGGCTCGCTCAGCACCATCAGGCCGAGCGTTGCCGGCAGCGCGAGCCCGGCCGCGAGCTCCAGCGCGCGCGATTCCGCATGCGCGATCGCGATGGGCTCGCCGCTGCGCACGGCGCGCGTCATCTCCGGGATCAGTACCGTGCCCATCGCGACGCCGACGATGCCGAGCGGCAGCTCGAGCAGGCGGTTGGCGAAATAGAGCCACGACACCGCCGATGGCGAGGTGGATGCGATCACCGCGCCTGCCACGACAAGCCATTGCGGCGCACTGCTCGCGACCATGCCGGGGACCGCGCGGCCGAGAAAGCCGCGCATCTCGGGATCGAAGGAGACGCGGACCGGCGAAGCGAGCTTTGCCCCGCGCAGCGCCAGCATCGACAGTTGCAGGAAGCCGGCGACGCCGATCGTGGCCGCCATGACAAGCGCGGCCTGCACCGGCTCCTGCTGCCGCGCCAGCAGCACGGCCATCACTGATATCAGCGCGATGTTGAACAGCAGCGGCGAGAACGCGGTCAGCGCGAAGCGTCCCTGCGCGTTGAGCAGCGCCATCATCACGGTGACGGGACCGGCGAAGGCGAGATAGGGCAGCATCAGCCTTGCGTTGTCGACGGCGAATTGCAGGGTGTCGCGGCCGACGAAACCGGGCGCGATCGCGGCGATCACCAGCGGCATCAGCGCGCCGATCACGAGCGCGGCTGCGATGACTGCGGCGCTGATGGTGCCGAGCACGCGGCCGGCAAACGCGGTCGCTGCCGCCGCGCCATCAGCATCGCGCATCTTCAGCCATGCCGGCACCAAAGCGGCATTCAGCCCGCCCTCAGCCAGCAGCCGTCGCACGACATTCACAAGCTGGAATGCCGCCAGGAACGCATCCGCCACCGGCCCCGCGCCGAGCAGCGCCGCGATCACGGAATCGCGCACGAAACCGAGCAGTCGCGAGGCCAGCGTTCCCGAGGAGACCGTGAGGAAGGAGCGGAACATGGTGTCTCTATAGCAGCCGCCTGCGTTGCTGCCAGCGCCCGCCCTATCAAACCCGTCTCCTGAGGTGCGAGCGGAGCGAGCCTCGAAGGATGAATCGGCCACAGATGGGCCGTGCACCCTTCGAGGCTCGCCGAAGAGGCTCGCACCTCCAGCGACAAAGGCGAAGCCTTTGCGGGTGACGGCTAACGAGCGCGCGGCGAATGACGGAACTGGCAGCCCGCTTCCCTTGCTGCCCCAAGGCGTAACGTGATAGGTCGCGGCTCTTGTTGGGTGGCGTTAACACAGGGCAGGTCTATGGCTGACGCAAAATATGACGTTCTCGGGATCGGCAACGCGATCTTTGACGTGCTGGTGCAAACAGATGAGGCATTCCTCGCCCGTCACGGCATGACCAAGGGCTCGATGCAGCTGATCGACGAAGCGCGCGCTACCGCGATCTACAGCGACATGGGCGTGGCGACCGAGATGTCGGGCGGCTCGGCTGCGAACACCATCGTCGGCGTCGGCAATCTCGGCGCCCGCGCCGCCTATGTCGGCAAGGTCAAGGACGACCAGATCGGCAAGCTTTACGTCCACGACATCCGCGCCGCCGGCGTCACCTTCGACACCGCGCCGGCCAAGGCCGGCCCGGCCACCGGCTGCTCCTACATCCTGGTGACGCCGGACGGCGAGCGCACCATGAACACCTATCTCGGCGCCGCGCAGGACCTGACGCCCGACGACATCGATCCGGCCCAGATCGCAGCCGCCAGCATCATCTATCTCGAAGGCTATCTCTGGGATCCGAAGAACGCCAAGGACGCCTTCGTGAAGGCGGCTGATATTGCGCATGGCGCGGGCCGCCAGGTCGCGCTGACGCTGTCGGATTCGTTCTGCGTCGATCGCTACCGCGACGAATTCCTCGATCTGATGCGCAAGGGTATCGTCGACCTGGTGTTTTCAAACGAGTCCGAGCTGCACTCGCTGTACCAGACCTCCGATTTCGACACCGCGCTGAAGCAGTTCGGCAAGGACACCAGGCTCGGCGTCGTCACCCGCAGCGAAAAGGGCTGCGTCGTGATCTCCGGGAATGACGTTACTTCAGCGCCGGCCTCTCCGATCGACAAGCTCGTCGACACGACAGGCGCCGGCGATCTGTTCGCGGCCGGCTTCCTGGTCGGCCTTGTCCGCAATGTCGGCCATGAGAATGCCGGCCGTCTCGGCGCGCTCGCCGCCGCCGAGGTGATCCAGCACATCGGCGCCCGGCCGCTGGTGTCGCTGAAGGATCTGGCCAAGCAGAAGGGGCTGTTGGTTTAGGGCGCGGCTCACTTTCTTCACCTCTCCCGCTTGCGGGGGAGGTCGGCGCGTAGCGCCGGGTGGGGGGCTCTCTCCACAGAATGACTCGTGGAGAGAGCCCCCACCCGTAGCCGATGCTTTGCATCGGCGTGTTCTCAGGAACGGCGGCCGAAGGCCGCCTATGCCTCCCCCGCAAGCGGGAGAGGGAGTTCGACTTGCTTTGCGGTTTCTAGAGTCGCCTCAAACCTGCTCCAGCGCGCGCTCGAAATCCTCGATCAAATCGTCGGGGTGCTCGAGCCCGGCCGAGAAGCGGATAAAGCCCTCGCTGATGCCGAGTTCGGCGCGGGCCTCCGGCGCCAGGCGCTGATGCGTCGTGGTCGCGGGATGCGTGACCAGGCTCTTGGCATCGCCGAGATTGTTCGAGATCCGCGATATCTTCAGCGCGTTGAGGCAGCGGAACGCGCCTGCCTTGCCGTCCTTGACCTCGAAGCCGACCAGCGTCGAGCCGGCGCCCATCTGCTTCTTCACCGTCGCGGCCTGCGGATGATCGGGGCGGCCCGGATAAATCAGCCGCGTGATCTTCGGATGCCTGGCCAGCGCCTCGGCGATCTTCGCAGCGTTTTCGGTCTGTGCGCGGACGCGGACGCCGAGCGTCTCCAGCCCCTTCAGCAGCACCCAGGCGTTGAACGGCGACAGCGACGGACCGGTCTGGCGCATGAAATTATGGATGTGCTCGGCGATGAAGGCCTCCGACGACAGGATGACGCCGCCGAGGCAGCGGCCCTGGCCGTCGATGTGCTTGGTCGCGGAATAGACCACGACGTCGGCGCCGAGCGACAGCGGGCTCTGCCAGATCGGCGTCGCGAACACGTTGTCGACGATCAGCCGGGCGCCGCCGCTATGCGCGATCTCTGCGATCGCTGCGATATCGAGCACGTCGAGCGTCGGGTTGGTCGGGCTCTCCAGGAAGAAGCTCTTTGTGTTCGGCCGCAAGGCGCGCTGCCACTGGTCGAGATCGAGGCCGTCGACCAGCGTCGTCTCGATGCCGTAGCGCGGCAGCAGGTCCTGCACGACATAGAGGCAGGAGCCGAACAGCGCCTTCGACGCCACCACGTGATCGCCGGCCTTCAGCGGTGCGAGGATCGCGGTGGTCACCGCGGCCATGCCGGTCGCAGTCGAGCGCGCGGCTTCCGCGCCCTCGAGCTCGATCATGCGGCGCTCGAACATCGCGATGGTCGGGTTGGAATAGCGCGAATAGATGAAGCCGGGATCCTGGCCCTTGAAGCGCGCCTCGCATTGCTCGGCGGTGTCGTAGACGTAGCCCTGGGTGAGAAAAAGCCCTTCCGACGTCTCCCCGAATTGCGAGCGGAGCGTGCCGCCATGGACCAGGCGGGTTTCGGGACGGAAGCGGGCGGTACCTTCAGATTCAGACATGTGACCTCCGAAGTGGCCATTTCCCTCGGAAATGGCCACAAAAAAAACCGGCCTGGAGAAACCTCCACAAGCCGGGATCACACTGTCCCCGGCCTGTTTAGCGACTTATTTAACGTGGCTGCAAGCCGGCCGGCTCAAATCACCACGGGATAAGTGCAGCTGATATTCCCTCGCGCCCTTTCCGTCAAGACGGTCATCGGATAACCCGTAAAAGCCCATATTTTGGGGCTTGATGGCCGCGGAGAGTATGATTTTGGGCCATCTCGAGGGATCGCCGAGGGACCGTATCGTGTCGTTCACGCTGGAAGATGAATCCAACGGAATCCTGCCCGACCGCATGATCGCGGAGATGGCGGAGGCCGGCCTCATCCTGCCCGCCTACGACTTCGTCGAGAGCCAGATCCAGCCGGCGAGCCTCGACCTGCGCCTTGGCGACATCGCCTACCGCGTCCGCGCCAGCTTCCTCCCGGGACCCGATGCCACCGTCGCCGAGCGGATCGACCAGCTGAAGCTGCACGAGATCGATCTCTCCGACGGCGCGGTGCTGGAGACCAATTGCGTCTACATCGTCCCGCTGCTGGAGAGTCTCGCGCTGCCGCCGGAGATCGTGGCGGCGGCCAATCCGAAGAGCTCGACCGGACGGCTCGACGTCTTCACCCGCGTGATCGCCGACGGCACCCGCCGTTTCGACATGATCGGCGCCGGCTATCACGGCCCGCTCTATGCGGAGATCTCACCGAAGACCTTTCCCGTGCTGCTGCGCGAGGGCTCGCGGCTCAGCCAGGTGCGCTTCCGGATCGGTGAGGCGACCTTGACCGCCGACGAACTCGATGCGCTGCATGCCGCCGAGCGGCTGGTCGATGCCGACAATGCCGATCTCACCCATGGCGTCGCGCTCTCGGTCGATCTCTCCGGCGAGAGCTCGGGCGGCTTCGTCGGCTATCGTGCCAAGCGCCACACCGGCGTGGTCGATGTCGATCGCCGCGGCGGCTATGCCGTCGACGATTTCTGGGAGCCGATCAAGGCGCGCCCTGACGGCAGCCTGATTCTCGATCCCGGCGAGTTCTACATCCTGGCGTCGAAAGAGGCCGTGCAGGTGCCGCCGGACTACGCCGCCGAGATGGTGCCGTTCGATCCTTTGGTCGGCGAATTCCGCGTCCACTACGCCGGCTTCTTCGATCCCGGCTTCGGCTATGCCGGCGCCGGCGGCAAGGGCGCGCGCGCCGTGCTCGAAGTGCGCTCGCGCGAGGTGCCGTTCATTCTCGAGCATGGCCAGATCGTCGGCCGTCTCGTCTATGAGCGCATGCTCGAGCGTCCCGACGCGCTCTACGGCCAGCGCATCGGCTCGAACTATCAGGCGCAGGGCCTGAAGCTCTCCAAGCATTTTCGCGTATAGCGATATTCCGTACGTAGCCCGGATGAAGCGCTAGCGAAATCCGCGACGCTGCATACGCGGATTGAGCTGCCCCGGATTGCGCTTCGCTGCATCCGGGCTACGATCATGTGCGCGAGCCTTGATCTCGCCAACGACAACAGCGGGAGCAAACATGAGCGGAGATCAGGACGCGCGCGAGGCGCAGTGGCGGAAGTGGCGCAGCGTCGCCGATCTCTATCACGCCTTCTTCACCGGGCTGATCCTCACCGTGGTCACGCGGCGCGGCACTGCTGATGCCGCCGAGTTCGTGTTCCGCGTGTTTCGCCGGCAGCAGCAGGAGCGATTCCTGCCCGGCCTGAAGAAGCTCGGCCTCGACGGCCTGCCGCCGGCGGTGGCGGCCGCGCAGTATCATTATCTCTCCAACTGGATCGGCGGCGTGCATGTCGAATACATGGTCGAGACCGACCGCAAGGCCTGGATCCGCTATCCGCCGCCGCGCTGGATCTGGAAGGGCACGGCGATCTGCGGCGTGCCCGGCGAGGTCTCACGCGCGATGCTGCGCGGCTGGCACGCCAACAACGGCGTCGCGCTCGGCGATCTCAGGCTCGGCTTCGTGTGCACCAAGCAGAGCGTCGACGGACAAGATGGCCTCGAGGGCTATTACTGCGAGTACGATCATCCGCTCGAGCTCGACCAGCGCCTGGTGTTCGCGCGCCACCTCGAGGCGCCGTTGTTCGATCCGAACACAGCGCCGGCGCTGCCGGTCGACAGCTGGCCGCGTCAGCGGCTGGAGAAGGCCTATCGCAACTACGCGATGGAATATGTGAAGACGGCCGCGCCGGTCATCGTGCAGGTGTTTGGCCTTGAGGATGCGAGCTATCTGCTGCATCTCACCGGCAGGCTGATTGGCATGCAGTATTTCGATGAGGTCGCGCAGGCGCTCGGCGGCAGCCGTGGCCGTGCCGCGGAATTTGCCGCATTTCTGCGCACGCTCTTCGAGTCGCAGGATGATGTCGCCGAGATCAGCGAGTCCGAGGGCCAGTTCGAAATCCGCCAGCAGGGCTGGAAGCTGATGGCCGATGTCGCCGATTATCACCCGGCCTGCGCCAGCGTGCTGACCGGCCTGTTCGAGGGCCTCGCAGCCGGCTGCGGACGGCATATTCCGGTGCACCTGAAGCCGAACAGCACCGCCGGCGCGCCGTTCGTGTGGTCGATCGGCTAGCTCAGACATCCTCCCCTGGAGGGGTCGAGACGAGCGGAGCTCGCTCTGGGATCGGTTCGCATGAAATGCGAACCGAGGTGGGGTGAAAGTCTCTCATATCGGGCGCTGCCCGAGCGGAGAGATCACCCCACCCCGGCTCACATCTCGCTTCGCTCGCGGTGAGCCGACCCTCCCCCTCCAGGGAGGGTGACCTCTGATCTCCCCGTTCGTCTGGTCGATCGGCTAGACCAGAGGTTCACTTGGGTTCACCTGCAATCGCGCAGGCCCCCCCTTGCGTCCCGCGCACGTGGAATCCGTCGCTGCCATGGTAGGGAAACACCATGGCGCGGCTCCCCAGATCGCGCAGAGAGCGATCAGCAAAAGTGGTTGCCGGTTTTGCGTCCGATCGCGCTCTGAATCATAAATTTGGGCGCATGACCTTTTCGCCAAACCGCACGCCCTTTGGCGGGTCATGCGCAGTGGAGTAGAAATGTCCGATCTCGGCCTCGCCGAAATACCTGTCGACGAACAAGAGCGGCCGCTGCCGCCGCCGGTGACCAAGCCGGCGCGCAATGCGCTGCTCGACGGGCCGATTCTACGCACGCTGTTGTGGCTGGCGTGGCCGAACGTGATCGCGCTCTCCGCCGGTACCTGTGTCGTGATCGCGGAGACCTCCTATATCGGCCGGCTCGGCGTCGAGTCGCTCGCGGCGATGGCGCTGGTGTTTCCCTGCGTGATCCTGACCATGACGATGTCCGGCGGCGCGATGGGCGGCGGCGTCGCGTCTGCGATCGCGCGCGCGCTCGGCGCCGGCGAGATCGAGCGCGCCTCGACGCTGGCGATGCATGCGCTGCTGATCGGGCTGACGTTTGGCGTCACCTTCATGCTGGGCATGCTGATCTTCGGTCCGCGCCTGCTCGAACTGCTCGGCGGCCGCGGCAATGTGCTGGCACAGGCGATCGCCTATACGCAGGTTTTCTTCGGCGGCGCGATCCTGCCCTGGCTGATGAACACGATGGCCGGCATCCTGCGCGGCACCGGCAACATGAAACTGCCGTCGACCATGATCCTGTCCTCGGCGGTGTGGCAGATCATGCTTGGCGGCACGCTCGGGCTCGGCCTCGGGCCGGTGCCGCAGTTCGGCATGCGCGGCGTCGCCGCCGGCTCGCTGATCGCCTATTCGATCAGCATCAGCGTGATGGGCTGGTATCTGTTCTCGGGCCGCGCCCGCGTCAAGCCGAAGCTCAAGGGGCTGCGCGTGCAATGGGCGATGTTCATCGACATCCTCAGGGTCGGCGCCGTCTCCTGCTTCTCGCCGCTGCAATCGGTTCTGACGATCTCGATCTTCACCCACATGCTGGCGCAGTTCGGCACCGCGGTGCTCGCCGGTTACGGCATCGGTGCGCGGCTCGAATTCATGCTGACCTCGGTCGCCTTCGCGGTCGGCATCGCCTCGGTGCCGATGATCGGCATGGCGGTCGGCGCCGAACGCGTCGCGCGTGCCCGGCGCATCGCCTGGACCGCAGGCACGGTGTCGTTCCTGTCGGTTGGCGTGGTCGGCAGCTTCATTGCTGTATTCCCCGACCTCTGGGTCAACCTGTTCACCAGCGATCCGCATGTGCGGGCGACCAGCCATCAATATCTGTCGACCGCCGCGCCGATGTACGCCTTCATTGGCCTTGCGATGTCGATGTATTTCTCTTCGCAGGGTGCCGCGAAGGTGCTGGGCCCGGTGCTGGCGCAGACCGCGCGGCTGATCTTCATCGGCACCGGCGGCTGGTGGCTGTCGACGGATGAGGCGAGCGCGCAAAACTTCTTCGCACTCGCCGCCGCCTCGATGGGCGTGCTCGGCGTGCTCTCGTGCCTCAGCGTGATCCTGACCCGCTGGGGCAAGTCCGCGCCGGTCGCGGATGTGCAGCCGGCGTTGTCGTAGGCTGCGCGACCGGGAATGTCACGCCGCGCTCTTCTCCCTGGCCGATTTCGCCAGCGCGGCCTGCATCGCCGCCGCGCCGAGGTCCATTTGCGCGTCCATGTAGGGCGCGATCTCGTGCGGCAGCACATCGGCGATCCACACCACCCGGCAGCGCGCATCGCTTTCGACGAACACCTGCACCGAGGCGGAATGCTGTTTCAACCGCTCGCTGGTGATCGCATAGACCAGCCGTCGCCGCTTGTCGTCGCAATCGACCATCGTCTCGCGCGCCACGGTGCCGTTACTGAAAGTGACGGTACGGACGTCGCCGTCGAGCTGCGTGTCGGTGACGAAGCCCGGCACCAGCCGCGTATGCAGTGCGCCGAAATCGCGCAGCGCGTCCCAGACGTGGTCGGCCGGCGCGTCGATCGGGATGTCTTTTTGAATGGAGGCCATGGGAGTGGGTCCTTGCTATTTGAGTTTGCCGTCATTACGAGCGAAGCGAAGCAATCCATGCCGCAGCTGAGTGAAGTATGGATTGCTTCGTCGCTTCGCTCCTCGCAATGACGGCGGAGATCGTGGCGTGCACCTAGGTGCTCACCGCCTCGACATTGTTGCCATCGGGGTCGAGCAGGAACGCCGCGTAGTAGGTCGGGCTGTAGTCCTTGCGATGGCCCGCCGCGCCGTTGTCCTTGCCGCCGGCCTTCAGGCCTTCGGTATGAAATGTCTTGATCGCCTCGTGGCTCGGCGCGCGGAACGCGATGTGGGTGCCGCTTTGCGCCTTGCCCTTGTGCAGATGCAGCCAGAGCGCGGGCTCGCCCTTCGGGCCGAAGCCCGCGCCGCTGTCGTCGCGCGAGCACAGCACGAAGCCGAGCGGCGCCAGCACCGCGGTGTAGAAGCGCACGCTGGCGTCGAGATCGGCGACGCGCAATCCGATATGGTCGTACATGATGAGGTCTCCAGTCGCTGGGCGCGTCGACGGACGCGCGGACTGGAGAAGCCTAGCTATTGCAGCGCAAGGCGTTCTTGGAGAATCTTGCGGTCGCCGCGCGAGGCTTGGCGGAACTTGAGCGGCGAGGCGCCGGCGGCGCGGTGGAAGCTGCGCACGAAATTGGAGAGATCTCCGAATCCGACACCATAGGCGATGTCGGTGACCGGGCTGTCGTCATCCACCAGCCGCCGCGCCGCATGGCGCAGCCGCGAGCGCACGAGATATTGATGCGGGGTGACGCCGAGCACGGCAGAAAACAGCCGCAGGAAATGGAAGGTGCTCAACCCGGCCTGTTCGGCTGCATCGTCGAGATCGATCTGATGATGCGAATTGGCGTCGATCCACAGCGCGGCCTCGACGGCGCGGCGGCGATCGCGCAAGCCGGCGGTGAGGGGCTTTGCCTTGCGGTCGGACACCAGCTCGACAAGGCGGCTGGCAAGGATGTGGCCGACCTCGTCGAGTCCGACATCGCTGTTGCCACCTGCCGCCGTTTGGGCGAGCTCGCCGATCACCATCAATTCCGGCAGCGGCGGCACCGAGCCGACCTGCCAGACCGATGTGCGATCGCCGATCGTCTCGACCAGCTCCGGGTCCAGGAAGAACGACAGGCATTCGTCGCCGACCACATGGTCGTGCGTGCAGGTGTATTCGTCGCCCGGGTGGCCGACCAGGATCGAGCCTGCCACCAGCTCATGGAAGCGGCCGCGGCAATGGCAGCCGAAGCTGCCGCTGCGCACATAGGACACGGAATGGCAGGCGAACTGCTCGGCGAACGGCTTGTCGCCGGGCTCCGCCGTGCAGCGAAACTCGTTCACCGTGATGCGATCGCGCTGCAACAGCGTGGTTCGGGTCATACCCGAGATTTAGGCGTGCGGCCGGGGCCGTGCAACGGGCAGCAGCACGTCGAACAGGGTCTTGCTGGTGGTCGGCTGGGCGCCTTCGATCGAGAGCAGCCGCCGCTTGGAGATGCTGCCGCCGTTCCGTGAAATCCGGTCGGGATAGTGCCCCGCTTCGAGCACGCGGTGGCAGGGCACGATGATCATGAACGGATTGCGGCCGAGCCTCTGCGCCACCGAATAGACCGCGCCGGTCGCGCGGAGCGCGCTCGCGACCTCGTCATAGGTCCGGGTCTCGCCGCGGGGAATGCTGCGGACGGTCTCGTAGACGCGTTGGTTGAAGGCCGGGATGCCGCTCATGTCGAGCCCCACGCCTGTGAGGTCAGCATCGCCGCCGTGCAAGGTCGCGACGATGCCCTCGATCGCGAGCTCGATCTCCGCGGGCGGCCGCATCTCGCGCGCGTCGGGGTAGAGCTGGAACAGCCGCTTGCGGGTTTCGATCTCGCGGAGCTCCGGAAGCTGGACACCGGCCACGCCGGCTTCGCCCCATGCGATGCCGCATCGGCCGATTGCCGTGTCGAAAATGGTGTACCCACGCCCCGCCATGACGCCACGAGCCCCCCACGCGGGCGAGCATAACATCGTCGCGGTCCGGCGCATCCGAAAATCTTGACGTTTAGTTAAGCATGTTACGGCCGGCGCTGTGTGACCTCGACGACGTCCGGTCACGCATCGTCCAGTCACGCATCTTAAAGGCTTTGCCCGCAATCTGGTCGCCGGCATGCTGCTCCAAAGGACGATCGGCGGAACGATGACGAGCACGAGCGCCGGGGCTGCGCCCGGCCGCGCTGCCATGGTCGCGCGCGCCAGCCGGCGTTTGCACCCGCTGTTCGCGTTGCTGCTGCTGGCGTTGGTGATCCGCCTTGCGGTCGCCGTCTGGCCCAACGTGATCTATCCCGACGAGGTCTTTCAGTATCTCGAGCCGGCGTGGCGGATGCTCGGCCATGACGGCATTTTGACGTGGGAATGGCGCGAGGGTATTCGCGGCTGGTTCCTGCCGACATTGCTGGCCGGGCCGGTTGCGCTGGGTGATGCGATTGCGCCTGGTGGCGCAGGCGCCTTCCTGGTGCCGCGCCTGATCGCTGCTTGCGCCTCGCTGTCGATCGTGATCAGCGCCTGGTTCGTCGGCGCGCGGATCTCGCGAACCCATGCCGTCGTCACGGCCTTTGCCGCCGCGACCTGGTTCGAGTTGTTCATGCTCGCGCCCCACACATTGGGCGAGCCGCTGGCGACCGCGCTGATCGTGCCGGCGGCGCTGCTGATCACCGACCATCCGTCACAGCGGCGTCTCGCGATCGGCGGAGCCTTGCTCGCTTTCGCCTTTGTCTGCCGCTTCCAGTATGCGCCGGCGATCGCCGTGCTGGCCCTCGGGGCGTGCTGGACACGCTGGCGAAACCTCGTTCCGCTGGTCGCCGGCGGGCTCGTTGCGCTGCTGCTCGCCTCCGCGATCGACCTTGCACATGGCGCCGTGCCGTTCGCCTGGCTGATCGCGAACATCAAGGAAAACCTCGTCCACGATCGCGCCATCGAATTCGGCGTGTCGCCGCCGTCGGCCTATCTGATCGACTTTCTGACCGTGTGGTCGGTGGCGATCCTGCTGCCGCTTGCTGCGATCTGGCGCGGCTGGCGGCATGCGCCGCTGCTGCTGACCGTGGCGCTGGTCAACCTCGTCTTCCACAGCCTGATCACGCACAAGGAATACCGCTTCGTCTTCCTGTCGCTGGTGTTGTTCATCACCGTCGCGGCGCTGGGCTCGGCCGATTGGGTGCAATGGCTGCGCGCGAAAGCCGCGTGGCGCCGCTGGGCGTTGCCGATCGTGCTCGGCGGCTGGGCGTTGCTGTCGGTGGCGATGGCCGGCGCCAGCGACGGGATGCGCGAGTACTGGATGCGCGGCGTCGGCGCAGCGCGGCTCGCCGCCGAACTGCGCAGCGATCCGCAGATGTGCGGCCTTGCGCTTTACAACGTTCGCTTCCAGCAATTGCCGGGGCGGGAGCGATTGGTCGGCCCGGTGCCGCTCTATGCGGTGCAGCCCGCCGATCCGCTCGCCGAGCTGATCCTGCCGCCGCTGCTGCTGCAGGCGGCCAGGCCGGCCTTCAATCGCATCCTGGCGCGGCCCGAGGCCGCAGGCGATCTGCCGGCGGATTTTTCGCAGCAAAGCTGTGCCCGCGTCGGCTTCAGCGAAGCCTGCATCTATGCCCGCGGCGGGAGCTGCGATGCATCGGCCGCAGCGCCCTTTGTCATCAATGACGTGCTGGTGAGGATGGGCCAGTAGCGGGCGGCGGTGCCGCGACCGGCGTCACTGCACGCTTGATCCTCGACCGCCGCCCGGGCTATGGTCCGGCGGGTCGCACCCACAGGGTTCGACCTCAAGCAATTGAGATCGCGGGCGTAGTTCAATGGTAGAACGGCAGCTTCCCAAGCTGCATACGAGGGTTCGATTCCCTTCGCCCGCTCCAGCCCTCAGGCAAAATTGCACGCGATGGTTTTGTCGGCGAGACAATGCATTTCGCAGCAGCAATTTATTTCGCGGCGATAGCAGGAGACGAGACGTGAGGTTGCTTGCAGCGCTGTTGCTCTCGCTCGGCGCGCTTTGCACGACGACGCCGGCATCGGCGCAAATGTATGACCCTCGCTATCCCGTCTGCATGCATGTTTACGGGGAACTGCTCGGCGAGCGAATGGATTGTATCTTCACATCGTTGCAGCAGTGCCAGGCCAGCATGGCGGGCAATCCGGCCACCTGCCTGGTGAACCCGTTCTACGCGCCAAGATCGGGGCGTCCTGCCAGGCCTGAACGATGACCCTTCCGCTCGTCCCTGCGAGCGTTCATTCGAGATCGATGCATGGAATGGTGGTACTACGCGCTGTTTGCCGTCGTCGTCCTGATCGGGTGCGTGTTCGTCGTCCGCGCCCGGCGCGGCAGGGATTCGAACGAGGATCAGGAACTCAACCGGCGGATCGATGAGCGTATCGATCGCCTCGATCTCAATCGCCGCACGCGTGACCGGGACCCTTGATTGACCTCGCGCGAGGGTCCCGGGATATTACGGCGATCTGTTCACGCAACGTGCGCGCCTAACGAACTGTACTCAACCTGTTCTTCTCACAACGCGCAGTTATGTTTCCGTAGTTCTCCGCGTTTGAGAACGGAGTTCCGCCGGAACGTTTCTGCGTGTTCCGGGGTTAGCCCGGCAGAACCGGCTCACCTCCGGCGGAGAATGGCCGGTTCAAGCCCGCGGCCGGTCGTCCGCCCTCAACCACACCCCCCTGGAGGACGGCCGCCGCGGGTCCTGATCCGTGACGAGGGGATCGCTGCATTTCTCCGCTGGATTCAGCGCCAACCCATCGCGGGCGCGACGTGAGTCAGGATGCTCTCGATCACATGCGCGTTGTAGGCGACGCCGAGTTGATTGGGGACGGTCAGCAGCAACGTGTCGGCCTCCGCGATCGCCTCGTCGGTCTTGAGCTGCTCGATCAGCTTGTCCGGCTCGGCGGCGTAGCCGCGGCCGAAGATCGCGCGTGTCCGCTCATCGATGAAGCCGATCTGGTCTTCCTCCTGCCCGTTGCCGAAATAGGCGCGGTCGCGATCGTCGATCAGCGCGAAGATGCTGCGGCTCACCGAGACCCGCGGCTCGCTTGTGTGGCCGGCCTCCTTCCAGGCGGCACGATAGGCGCGGATCTGCGCGGCCTGCTGGATGTGGAAGGCTTCTCCGGTCTCGTCGCTCTTCAGCGTCGAGCTCTGCAGGTTCATGCCGAGCTTCGCGGCCCAGACCGCGGTGGCGTTCGAGCCAGCGCCCCACCAGATCCGCTCGCGCAGACCTTCCGACAGCGGCTCGAGCCGCAGCAGACCCGGAGGATTGGGAAACATCGGCCGTGGATTGGGCTGCGCAAAACCTTGTCCGCGCAGCATGTCGAGGAAGATCTCGGCATGACGCCGGCCCATGTCGGCGTCGGTCTCGCCTTCGCCCGGCTGATAGCCGAAATAGCGCCAGCCATCGATCACCTGCTCGGGCGAGCCGCGGCTGATGCCGAGTTGCAGGCGTCCCTTCGCGATCAGGTCGGCCGCGCCGGCGTCCTCGATCATGTAGAGCGGATTTTCGTAGCGCATGTCGATCACGGCGGTGCCGATCTCGATCCGGCTGGTCCTCGCGCCGACCGCCGCCAGCAGCGGGAAGGGCGAAGCCAGCTGGCGCGCGAAGTGATGGACGCGAAAATACGCGCCGTCCGCGCCCAGCTCCTCGGCGGCGACCGCAAGGTCGATGGATTGCAGCAGCACGTCCGCGGCCGAACGGGCCTGGGATTGCGGGGAGGGCGTCCAGTGCCCGAACGAGAGGAAACCGATTTTTTTCATGTCGGCAATGTAGGCATGTCCGATGCGAATTGCGATCCGTGGCGTGATCCCCGGCATGACTGAAAGTCAGCCGGGGATGACTGAAAGTCATCAAGGGATAGTGGAATCTGTTTACCAGCCGCGTGAATATCCCGCGGCAAATGTTGCGGGTTTTGTGGATCGTGCTGTCGCCCGGGTGCGCTGCATGCGTGCAGGTCCTGCCGCCTGCGCTGTCGTGCGTCTTGCGATTGCGGGACGCGCCGCCTAGCTTTCGGCCGCCATACTTTCCGCCACCACGCTCTACCGCAGGTCCCGATGCCGCAGCCGTTTCTGTTTCAGCCGATCACGCTTCGTGGCGTGACCTCCCGAAACCGCATCCTGATTTCACCGATGTGCCAGTATTCGGCGACCAACGGCCTCGCCAATGATTGGCATCTTGTTCATCTTGGTAAGTTTGCCCAGGGCGGCGCCGGGCTCGTGATGGTCGAGGCCGCGGCGGTCGCTGCCGAGGGGCGCATCACCCATGGCGATGTCGGCATCTGGAATGACGAGCAGATCGCGCCGCTCGAACGCATCGCCGCCTTCCTGAAGGACAATGGCGCGGTGCCCTCGATCCAGCTCGCGCATGCCGGCCGCAAGGCCAGCATGCAGCGCCCGTGGTACGGCAATGCCGCGCTCGACGAGGCGGACCACGCTCGTGGCGATCTGCCGTGGCGGACCGTGGCGCCGAGCGCGATCCCGATGGAGGAAGGCTGGCTGATGCCGCACGCGCTCGATGTCGCCGAGCTCGCTGCGCTGCGCGAGCAATGGCGCCGCGCCACCTTGCGCGCGGTGGAGGCCGGCTTCGAGTTCGTCGAGGTGCATTGCGCGCACGGCTATCTGCTGCACGAATTCCTTTCGCCATTGTCGAACCGCCGCAGCGACGCCTATGGCAGCGACCGCGCCGGGCGGATGCGCTATCCGCTCGAGATCATCGAGACCGTCCGCGCGGCCTGGCCTGCCGAGCGGCCGCTGGCGGTGCGGATCTCCTCGGTCGACGGTGTCGACGGCGGCCTGACGCTCGAGGACCAGATTGCGTTCGCGCGCGAAGCCAGGGCGCGCGGCGCCGATTTGATCGATTGTTCGTCGGGTGGCCTGCTCGGCTCGGCAACCGCGGCGCGGATTCCGCGCGGCTATGGCTTCCAGGTGCCCTATGCGGACGAAATCCGACGTGCCGCCGAGGTCGCCACCATTGCCGTCGGCCTGATCCTGCATCCGCAGCAGGCGGAGGATGTGCTGGCAAACGGCCATGCCGATCTGGTCGCGATCGGGCGCGAGGCGCTGTTCGATCCGAACTGGCCGCTGCATGCCGAGCTTGCGCTTGGCGGCGGAAGCGGCGAAGTGTTTGCATCCTGGCCGAAGCAGTATGGCTGGTGGCTGGAGCGGCGCGAACCGGGCCTGCGCAGGCTCGAAGGTCCGCCGCTGCCGTTCCGCAGCGCGTGACACGACAAGCTGCGACAAGATCATGAGGGAGGATTTGACATGACGAGTTCGGCACAGCGCCCCTATCGCGGCGTCTTCCCGGTGGCGCCGACCATCTTCGACGCCAACGGCAATCTCGACCTCGACGGACAGCGGCGCTGCGTCGACTTCATGATCGATGCCGGCTCGCACGGCATCTGCATCCTCGCCAACTTCTCCGAGCAGTTCGTGCTGACCGATGCCGAGCGCGAGACCGTGATGCATGCCGTGCTCGAGCACGTCGCGGGCCGCATTCCCGTGATCGTCACCACCACGCATTTCTCCTCGGCGGTGTGTGCCGCGCGTAGCCGCGAGGCACAGGCCGCCGGCGCTGCGATGGTGATGATCATGCCGCCCTATCACGGCGCGACCTTCCGCGTCGGCGAGCCGGCGATCTATGAGTTCTATCGGGTGGTCTCCGATGCGATCAACATCCCGATCATGATCCAGGATGCGCCGGTCGCGGGCACGCCGCTCTCGGTCGATTTCCTGGCGCGGATGGCGAAGGAGCTCGCCAATGTCAGGTATTTCAAGATCGAGGTGCCGATGGCCGCGAACAAGCTGCGCGGGCTGATCGAGAAGGGCGGCAGCGTGATCGAGGGACCGTGGGACGGCGAGGAGGCGATCACTTTGATGGCCGACCTCGATGCCGGCGCCACCGGTGCGATGACCGGCGGCGGCTATCCCGACGGCATCCGCCAGATCATGGATCCGTTCCTCGCCGGCCGCCGCGACGAGGCCGTGCAGGCCTATGCGCGCTGGCTGCCGCTGATCAATTACGAGAACCGCCAATGCGGGCTGCAGGCCTGCAAGGTTTTGATGCGCGAGGGCGGCGTCATCAAGTCGGATGCGGTACGGCACCCGCTGCAGCCGCTGCATCCGGCCACACGCGCCGGGCTGATCGAGATCGCGCGCTCGCTCGATCCGGTTGTGCTGCGCTGGGGACGCTAAAAGCTGAATCGGCTCAAGCGGCGTACTCGCTGCACCTCTCCCGCTTGCGGGGGAGGTCGCTTCTGCGAGGGCTTTCTTTATGAAAGCGAGGAGCCCCGGGCATCTCGGCGGATGATCCTGTGATGCCCATCAGCGCTCGCCAGAAAGCCGGCTGGTTGCATAATTGGCTTTCGTAATCGGTGGTAGTCGAGTTATGTTGTGACTTGATGGAGCTGGTAGGTGACAATTCTGAGCTTAACGGTATCTGGGGATCCGAAGCCCCAGACATCCTCGTTATCGGCGGCTATGCCATACGGCGCGACATGACCGCTGGCCTGCTGGAGAGGGTACAGACGTTCAAGGCCAAACACGGCCTAGACAGCCACTGTCCGGTCAAATGGAATATGCGTGACTTGGATCGTCCGCTTGCGGCCCATGGCCTGGAGAACCAAAAGCAAATCCTCATCGAAAAGAGTGACGTCCTCCGTACAGATTTGCTTGACGCTCTCGCCACGGCTGGCGCAGTGGTGTTCATCAGCGCCATCCACGCCTATTCAAACAACAAGCAAGTTCTGGGTAAGACGAAAGAAGACTTGGTAGGCTACGCGTCCCACGTCACCGGCAAATCCAGCAGGCCGCGGAACGCCCAGCCGCCGATCCGCGGCGGCTTGTGCTCGATCAGTCGCAAGTTCGTCAGCCGCTCGAAGATCGCGGGCAGCGCGACGTCGGCGACCATGGCGCGCGAGGCCCAGGCGCCGGCGCAGAAATGCGGACCGGCGCCGAACGCGATGCTTTTGCTGGCGTCGCGGCGGACGTCGAACCGGTCGGGCTCGCTGAAATGCTTCTCGTCGCGGTTCGCCGAGCCGAACATCAGGAACACCCGTTCATTGGTCTCGAACCCGACATCGCGGATCGTCCAGGGCTTTGCGATCCGCCGCGGCGACATCCCGATCGGCGAGATCCAGCGCGCATATTCCTCGAACACCTGCAACCACGGGATCGTGCCGCTCCTCGCCAGCGCAAGCTGGTCGGGATGGGTCAGCAGCGCCCACACCGCGCCGGCGATCGCATCGCGCGGCTCGTTCTGGCCGCCCGAGATCGCCAGCTTGATGTTGGCGCGCACGCTTTCCATCGGCATGTCGGTTTGCAACAGCACGCCGAGCAGGCTGAGGTCGGGCGTCTTGCGCAACACCGGCACCATGTCGTCGATCGCGGCGTCGATGCCCGAGGTCGCCGCGTGGCAGCGCGCCTCGATCGCGGGATCGCCGACATAATTGGCGATGCCG
The DNA here is from genome assembly GCF_001908235.1 of Bradyrhizobium sp. NAS96.2. GTDB lineage: Bacteria > Pseudomonadota > Alphaproteobacteria > Rhizobiales > Xanthobacteraceae > Bradyrhizobium. The sequence goes on along the minus strand of NZ_LGHK01000030.1, from coordinate 22,079 downwards.
TCGATCATGCCCTGCGACCAGGCATTCATGTCCTGGAAGCGCATATTGGTGAGGCCGGTGATCGATTTCAGGCATTCGGCCGAGAACGGCAGCGCGAAGGCCTGCACGAAATCGACCACGCCGTCCGGCGACAATCCGTCGAGGATGCGCGCCGCATGTCCGGCAAACTGCGCGGTCCAGTGCGATCGCACCGTCTTCGGCGAGATCGCCGGGAAGATCGCCTTGCGCTCGTTCATGTGCGCATCGCCGTCCTTGCGCATCATGTTGTGGCCCATCAGCCTGTTCATCAGCCCTTCGGGCTGGTGCGATGAGAATACGTCGATCTGCTTCTCGGAGACGAAGATGTCGTCGCGGTTGCACAGCAGCGTGCTGCCGAGCTGCGGCACGAAGGCGATCGGCGCTTCCTTGCGCATGCGCGCCAGCGTCGGATAGGGATCCTGCCAGAAGGCGGGGACATCGATGTCGAAATGGGGAGCGGTGCTCACAGCGCGATCTCAGGTGGCGTTCAGGTTTCGAGCTGAGCATAGGCCGGCAGACGCCGCCGGTCTGTCCCTACCGTTGGGGACAGGAGGAAGCGGCCGCTTCGACGCTTCAGTTCAGCTGGCGTGCCGATGCCATCAGCCGCAGCGCGATTGCGAACAGCTCGTTCTGCGAGGAGATGCCGAGCTTGTCATAGGCGCGCTTGCGATAGGTGAGGGCGGAGTGCAGCCCGATGCCGAGATCGGCCGCGATCGCTTCCGAACTGAGGCCCGAGAGGATGCGCACGCAGACCTCCTTCTCGCGCCCGGTCAGCCTGGCGAGCGGCTCAGTAGTCGCAAACAGGCTCTTCAGCCGCGCGATCGGATCGGCATCCGCCGCTGGATCGCGCTGGAAGTGCCGCGCCACGGCGGCGGTCAATGCGGGGGCGACCGCGGCGAGGCGCGCGATCTGCTCGCGGCTGAAGCGGCCCTGCTCGGTGATCTGGTAGAAATTGACATAGAAGCAGGTGTCGCCGGTCCAGATCGCGGAAGCGAATTTGTCGACGATGTCGGAATCGTCGAAGAAGATCTTGCGGTAGCCGTCGCTGTACATCCGGCGGGCAAAGGTCGGCAGCAGGATCGGCGCCGCCTGCGCCTGGCCCTCGAACACCGCATCGCGGTTCGGGTCGGCCTGGTGGAAATGCTCGGAATAGGCGATCCCGAGATCGTGCCCGGTCGGGATGTTGCCGACGTCGAGCAGGCACGCGGCGGACCGTGGGCCCGTGAACGAGAACACCATGCAGTGACCGACGCCGGCGACGCGGCACAGCGCGTCGATCAAGGCCTGCGGAAAGCTGGCGCGGCCGATCGCCAGCAGCGCCGGCGTGATGTCGCTGACGACAGAAGTCTTGAAGGCGTAATCGGCCTTCATGGCGTCCTCCCTGTGTTTCGGAAAGACTAGCAGCGACATCACGGGGGTGGAAGCGGTGCGTCGCCCCGGAATGACGGATCGCCTCAGGCGCCCGGCACCTGGTCGAGGAAGCCGGTGATGCTCCTGATACGGCCGTCCTTCAGCATGGCGAAGTCGGTGCCCTTGATCGGGCTGTCGACGCCGTCGGGCCCGAGGCCCCAGGAGAAGCGGACGTGGTCGCCGAAGCCGTTCGGCTCGCCGATCAGCTTGAACTTGAAATCCGGAAACTTCTGCTGCACGCCCGCGATCAGCGCGTCGACGCCCTCATGGCCGTCGCCGCTCATCAAAGGATCGACATAGCGCGCATCGGCGGTCCAGTTTGCGGTCAGCATCTCGCGGCGCCGGCTCGGCGTGCGCTCGTTCCAGAGCTCGATGTAGTTGCGGGCGACGGTTGCGTGGTCGGTCATGGTGCTCTCCTTCTGATGCGCCGGACTTAAGCGGCTGTCCTCACTATCGAAGGTTTGCAGGTGCCGATCGATTACCTCGGAGGTCATCGCGCGAACTACGGCGCGATTTTCAAAACGGCCTTCATGTTGGGATGGAAGCGGCAGTAGTAGTCGACCGTGCCGGCCTTGGTGAGAACCGACTTGACGGTCTGCTTCGGCGCGATCGTCACGTCGAAGTCGCCGCTCTTCGCGGTGGCGGTGTGGGCCAATATATCCTTGTTGACCCATTCGACGGTGTCGCCGACCTTGGCGGATGCCTCGGCCGGCGAGACCACCAGATTCTCCATCACGATCTGGATGGTGGCGGCATGCGCCGGGACGGCTATCGCGCCGAGCGCGAACAGAGCGAGCGTCGTGAGATAGCGTCCTGGCAACATCGCGCGTCTCCTTACTTCAGGTCGGCCGCGACATGTTCGGCATGCTGCTGGTGGCCCTGGAAGATCTTCAGGCCGGTCTGCAGCAGGCCCTTCAGCTCGGGATTGCTGGCCGAGGGGATCAGCTGCGTCTCCAGCGCGGTATTGACCGTCTTGTGGTAGGCGACCTCGTTGTCGACATAGGCCTTGTCGTAGGCGGCGCCCTTCAACTTGCCGAGTTCGGCGAGCTTGTCGGCGGCCTGCTTCGACAGCGCCTTGCTGGTGTCGTTGTCCTCCGGCGTCACCTTCAGCTTCTTGACGAGGTCGAGCGCCTGCTTGTTGACCGCCTCATGGTCGCGCACCATGTCCTTGGCGAACGCCTTGACCTCCTTGTTGGAGGCCTTCTTTTCCGCCTGCTTGGCGGCGTTGATGTCGATCACGCCCGCCGTGTAGGCGATGTGCGCGATCTGCGGATCGGTCAGCTTGGCGCCCTGGGCCAGCGCAGCCCCTGAGAGAAGGCTGAGCGCGGCGACCGCAATGCTCAATCGAACGAACATGGTTTGACACTCCTGTTGAGCCGGGCATGCGCACGGCACGTCGTTGGTTAGACAGGAGTTGGATGGTGCAGACGGCCAAAGGTTCCCGAAAACCTATGCTGCGGCGCCGAGCCGTTTCAGAACCGCCTCGGTCAATCGCTCGCAGCGCCTGCCTGCGAAGGGAAAGGCCTCCATCACGATAGGACCGATCTTCCGCTCGACATTGTCGCGCAGCATGGTCCGGGCGCGGTGCAGGCGGGTCTTCACGGTTTCCGGCTTCAGGCCTAGGATGTCAGCTGTCTCCTCGACATTCATGCCCTCGATCACGCGGGTGATGAAGACGAGGCGGAACGCCTCGGGCAGCTCATCGATCGCGTGCTCGACGACATGCTGGATCTCACGCTGGGCCATGGATTTTTCCGGATCGTCCATTGACGACAGGGGGAACTGGATGATCTGCGCCTCAAGGCTGCCTTTCGGCAGCTCGGACCACTCCACGCTGCTGCGCCTGCTCCGCACGCGGCCGAGCGCCTCGTTGATCGCGATCCGCGACAGCCAGGTCGAGAGGCTGGAGTCGCCGCGGAACTGATCCAGATGGGTGAAGGCGCGCACATAGGCGTCCTGCACCACGTCCTCGGCCTCGTTGTCGTTACGCAGGATGCCGCGCGCCAGCCGGAACAGCCGGCGATTATTCGCCTGCATGATGGCGCGGATCGCGGCCTCATCGCGGGCGATCGCGCGTTGCACGAGCTCGGCATCGCCCGAGCTGACCGGCGGCAGCGACGTGACATGGGCCTGACGCATGGCGGGATCGCCCTTCACTGTTGGCTGAATAATACATTGGATGCCAAGCCGGCGCACAGGTTCCCGAGAAAATCGCGATCAGCCAAAAAGACCCGATCGGCGGCTACGGCCTGATATAGGCCTCCGGATCGCCGCGCGCGTGCGCCTCCATCGCGTCGAGGAAGCAGCGCACCTTGGCCGGGACAAATTGCCGCGCCGGCAGCAGCGCGTGCACGTTGAGCGGCTCGCAGGCATGGTCCGGCAGCAGCCGCCGCAACTGGCCGGCTGCGACCGCGGCGCGGGTGTAGCTCGCGGTGACCCGCAGCACGCCATGGCCGGCGAGCGCCGCCTGCAGCCGGACATGGGCATTCGAAGAGGTGAGACGCGCGCGATCGACCGCGAGATGCTCGACCGCGCCGCCGGGTGCGGTGATCGCCCATGGCGGATCGCTGGGGCCGGTCAGCAGCGGCAGCTGTCTCAACTCATCCAGCGTGCGCGGTTCGCCGAACTTCTCCAGCAGCGCCGGTGCCGCAAACAGGCCGCGCTCGAGGGTGAAGACGCGGCGGATCACGATGCCGGCCGAGGGCAGCGGCGCCTCCAGCATCGCGAACACGATGTCGTAGTTTTCCGCGATCGGGTTGACGATGTCGTGCTCGACATCGATCCGGATCGCGAGCTCCGGATAACGGCCCATCACGGCGCAGGCGACGGGCCCCGCGTGATGCGCGCCGAATTCGTACGGTGCCTTGATCCGCAGCGTGCCTGCGACCGCGCTCGACATCGCCAGCGCCTCGCTGTGGGTGTCGTGCAGCGCGGCGAACAGCGGGCGCACCTTGCGATAGATGGTCTCGCCGGACTCGGTCAGCCGCAGATGCCGCGTGGTGCGTTCGATCAACCTCAGCCCGAGGTTGGCCTCGAGGCGCTGCACCGCAGCACTGAGGCTCGATTTGGGATGTCCGAGCACGCGCGCGGCCGCGGTGAAGCCGCCATGCTCGACAACCTCGCAAAACAGCTCCCAGTCGCGCCACTCCATGGCCGATTGTCCATCCACCGGTACAGTGTGTCCAGCCAAATCGGATTATCCCGATGGCCGGGATCACCTAACCTGATTGCAAGCAATAGTGCATCGGGAGGGTGATATGGCCGACGACGAAATTTTCCTGCGCAACGCCTGGTACGTGGCGGCATGGAATCACGAGCTGATCGACGGCAAGAAGCTGGCGCGCACCATCCTGGAGCGGCCGATCGTGATCTATCGCGGCGCCAGCGGAAAGGTCGTCGCGCTCGATGACCGTTGCTGTCATCGCGCCGCGCCGCTGTCGATGGGGCGCATCGAGGGCGACGACATCAGGTGCATGTATCATGGCATGAAGTTCGCGGCCGACGGCAAATGCATCCAGATTCCAGGGCAGGATTCGATCCCCGCCAAGCTCGGCGTGCGCAGCTATCCGGTGGTGGAGCGCTACAATCTGATCTTCATCTGGACCGGCGATCCCGAGAAGGCCGATCCGAAGCTGATCCTCGACTATCCGCCGCTCGAAGATCCGAAGTGGCGCGGCCTGCCGGGCTACATGCACTATAAGGCCAACTGGCTGCTGATCGTCGACAACCTCAGCGACTTCGCGCATCTCGCCTTCGTGCACACCAACACGCTCGGCGGTTCCGAGGAATATGCCTACAAGACCAAACCGGTCGCGATCGAAAAGCTGGACGACGGCTTCCGCGTCGAGCGCTGGCACATGGGCGCCGAGCCGCCGCCCTATCACAAGAAGGTCATCCCGAACAAAACCGACCAGATCGATCGCCGCAATATCGGCCGCATGATCGTGCCCGGCATCTTCACACTCGACACCACGTTTGCCCCGGCGGGGCAGGGCGTAGAGAAGGGCGTCCAGGTTCCGGGTACGCGGTCCTATCGCAATGCACAGTTCATGACGCCGGAGACGCGCTCGACCACGCACTTCTTCTGGAATTACCTGCACGATTTCGACATCGACAACCCGAACATCGCGCTGTCACTGCGCCACAGCCTCGAGGAAGGGTTCAACGAGGACAAGGACATCATCGAGGCGCAGCAGCGCGTGTTTGACGCCGATCCGGACTATCAGCTGCTCGCAATCGGCGCCGATGCGCCGTTGACTTATTTCCGCTGGCTGTTCGCACGGAAACTCGAGGCGGAGCGCACCGCCGCCCGAGCAGCCTAAGGCATGATCCGGACCCGAAGGGCCGCGTTAGCGCAAAGTGCGAAGCGGTTTTCCGGAAAGATCATGCTCAAACAAAGAGCTAAAGCGCGATGACGCTTCAACCTGTTCTCATCGCGCTTTAGCTGGAGCGGCCGGCGGCCCTCTTGCTGGCCGGAACGTCATCCCGGGGTCGCGAGATCGTGAACCCCGGCATGGCGGCTACACCCTTTGATTTGGCGTAGAATTTTCGATCTGAATTCGTCGGTTCTTGATCGGGGTCAAGGTTTCGACCCGTGCTGGCCGGACTATGTCGGCGGCGATCAATCGGTGAATGACTTTGACCGAAAACGCGAAGTTACCGGAACGGGAGACGGGCGCTGTCGGGGCGCAGCATGCTTGGCTGTGGCCGTTTGAAGCCACGAGGCTGGTGCTTGACGCATATTGGCAGTGGTACGCCGACCACGCGCCCGGGCATGCAGACCCGCCTGACGCACAGCTCGCCTGGACGACGCCGAACAGGATCGCGCTCGAACTGCCGTCGATGCATCTGCTGGATTTTTCGCAGGCCGCGCGGGGCCAGCCGCTGCTGATCTGTGCGCCCTACGCGCTGCACCGCGCGCTGATTGCGGATTTCGCGCCCGGCCACAGCTTGATCGAGACGCTCGAACAGTCAGGCATTGCGCGTCTGTATCTCACCGATTGGCGCTCGGCCACGCCTGCGATGCGCTATTTCTCGATCGACAGCTATCTCTCCGACCTCAACGTCGCCGTCGACACGATCGGACCGCCGGTCGATCTTGTCGGTCTCTGCCAGGGCGGATGGCTGTCGCTGCTCTATGCGGCGCGTTTCCCCGGCAAGGTGCGGCGGCTCGTGCTGGCGAGCAGCCCGATCGATGTCTCGGTGCCGTCGCAACTCTCCGGGATGGTGGCCGCGATGCCCGAGCAGAGCTTCGCGGCGCTGGTGCATCAGGGTGACGGCATCATCAGCGGTAAGCACATGCTGCAATGCTGGAGCATTCCCTTTGGCCTGCAGGATGTGGAAGCCGTGCTGCAACGGGGCTTGCGCGACGCATCGGACGATGCCGGTTCGCTGCTCGATCGTTTCCAGCGCTGGAATCGCGAGACGCTTGATCTGCCGGGCGTCTACTATCTCGAGGTGATCGACTGGATTTTCCGTCAGAACCGGATCGCTCGCGGAGACTTCGTCGCGCTCGGCCGCAGGATCGATCTCGCCGAGGTGAAGACGCCGGCCTTCCTGCTGGCCGCTGACGACGACATTGTCGTTCCGCGCGATCAGGCGTTTGCGACAGCGCGACTGTTGGGCACGCCGCCGATGTGGCTGGAGCGTGGCACCGAACCGTGCGGGCACCTCGGCCTGTTCATGGGCTGCAAGGCGCTGACCAGCTCATGGCGCCGGATCGCGCGCTGGCTTCAGTCCGACATCGGTGATGCCTCGGCTCAACGACCACGGATCAGTGCGTAAGGCTGCGGATAAAACAAGCCCCGGATTGCGGTTTGCAATCCGGGGCTTCGAGAGGTCTCGCTCGATCAGCTTGCGCGGGCTTACTTGGCTGCGACGACCATGATCTCGACATTGTACTGCGGCGCCGCGAGCTTGGCCTCGACGGTGGCGCGCGCCGGGGTGTTGCCCTGGGAGACCCAGCCATCCCACACCGCGTTCATTTCGGGGAACGTCTTCATGTCGGTGATGTAGATGGTCGCGCTGAGCAGCTTCGACTTGTCGGTGCCGGCCTTGGCGAGGTGGCCGTCGATGATCGACAGGATGTCCTTGGTCTGGTCGGTGACGCTGCCGCCCGCCGCCTTGCCGGCGACGACGCCGGCGAGATAGACGGTGTTGCCGTGCACGACGGCCTGGCTCATGCGCGGGCCGGTTTCGAAACGCTGAATGCTCATTTGGGTCTCCACTTGAATGGCGGGCATGTCTAACCCGCCAAAGCGACCGCCGCCACTGCGCAATTTGCAGCGCTGTTCACGGAAATCGCTCGAAATTGCTCCGAGGTCGCCTCGGCGCAATCAGGCTGGCGGATTCAGACCATTGGCCCAGCGTGCGAACAACGCCACCTGTTCGGCCGGCCAGGCGCCGTCGCACGGCATGGTGCCGGCCTCCAGGCGGGCGAGGATCTGCCGGCTGTGACGGGCCACGTCGGCCTCCTTCCAGAGATCGAATGCGAACAGCATCGAGCTGCGATCCATCGGCCGGAACAATGGCCGGATGTGCCGCTCGAACTGCACCGTCTCATCGGGACCGGGCAGCGCGACGCCGATTTCGTTCGCGGCCTGCGCATCGCCCGCGGTTGCGGATGGGCGTGCCGCGGGCGTCGCGTTGCAGACCCACCACCAGCGCGGCACCGGCATGTTCGGCGGCGGCTTCGCGTCGGCGCCGGAGTTCTCCACGGCGATCCGTGAGCCCCATTCGATGTAGGCGACGAAGGCGGCGCGGAATTCCGGATCGGATGGCAGCCCGGCATCGTCGGCGCTCTGCACCATGTAGGTGGCCCACAGCGCGCGCTGCTCCGGCCGGATCTCCTTGCCAATGTGCTGCGACACCATCCGCCGGTAGCCGCCATAGCGCTCGGTGTAGAAGCGCGGTCCGCCGAACACCTCGCTGAGCCACGCTGCCACCCGTTCGGGATGATCCGGCGACATCTCGGCGAACAGCGGAGAGAGCAGCGGATCTTCCGGCACGTAGCGGCTGTAGAAGATCCGCGTCATGTCGAGCAGCGCCGGATAGCCGCCGGCCCATTCGAATAGCGTCGGCTCGCGCAAGGGATCGGGGACGGGGTCGTGAAACCCGATATTCCAGTGCATACCGCTGCAGAACGGCTTGTTCAGCGACGCGCCACAACGGCACAGGCTGGCATGCTCCTGCGATGCACCCGCGTTCCCTGCGATCGGAGTGCCATCCCCATCGACCAGTTCGACATGGCCGGTGACGCGATAGGGACCGTCCTTCGACACTTCGATCTGCGGCGGCCGGCTGACGTCGGACAGGTCGGCGTCCCGCGCGGGATCAATACCGATGCCGAGTGCGCCCGAGGGGCATCTGCGCACCGCGTTGATGAGGTCGTCGAGGCGCGCGCCGCTCGGCGCGATGAAAGGCTCCTCGCCGAGATGAAACACCGAGCTGAGCCGGTCGGTGCAGAAGCCTGAATGCGCGCAGGTGCCGCGATTGTCGAACACATAGGCCTGCTGCCCGGCATAGACCTCGAGCTTGTCGGGCACGCGTCGCGGATCCCTCGCGTCGGTGAAGCCGCGCGTGACGTGGCTGTCGTCGCAGAACGGCTTTGTCCGGGATTGCCCGCAGCGGCACAGCCGCACCGGCGCCTCGGCGGTAACAGGCACGCCGAGATGATCGACGATCGCAATGCCGGGCTCGGGTTCGTAGGGCCCGTTGCGTCTGACGATGATGCGCTTGCGCTCGCGTCGCTCGTCGTTTGGGCCTTGAGCGGAGTTGTTGTCTGTCATGCCGTGCAATGATCCCTGAGCTCGCTCAACCCGTGCGAAGCGTGCTTAAATGGATCGATGGCGGCTCTCAACGAACCAGATGGAAAGTGCCGCGGGAGAGTTGCGATGATCCGCAAGACCAAGCGCAAATATGGCTGCCCGGTCGAGTTCTCGATCGATCAGCTCAGCGGCAAATGGAAGACCGTGATCCTCAGCCGTTTGAAGGTTCGTCCGATGCGCTACGGCGAACTCCGCCACGACATCCCGCAGCTTAGCGACAAGGTGTTGACCGAGCGGCTGCGCGATCTCTGCAATTCAGGCTTCGTCAGGCAGGAGCGCGGCGGCGGCTCCTCGCGCTACTGCCTGACCAAGCGCGGCGAAATGCTGAAGCCGATGCTCCAGGCACTCTACGATTGGGGCGAAGCCAACGCCGACACGTTTGGCGTCCGGTTCGCGAGCGCGGAGGCGGAGTAGGGCGCAAAAGCAACGAGACCCTTTCGGGGCTCACGTCTGCTTGGCACCCAACAGCGGCGCGAGAGGCGGACATTCCGGGACCTCCGCTTTGGGGCCAAATAGCCGACGTCAGCCTGGATGGGCATTGCGTCAAAACGCGTGGCGCTGCCGTCTGGTCCGTCGTACAATAACCTCGGGTTGGATTGCGGGCCATGGAGCAAAAGCGGCCAGTCCGGGTCGAGCGCAGGCTATCGGCGATATTGGCCGCCGATGTGGCGGGCTACTCGCGGCTCATGCACAAAGACGAAGAGGCTACGCATGCCAAACTGACCGCGCTCCTAACGGACGCTGTCGACCCGGCAATCGCCGAACACGGCGGCCGCATCGTCAAGAACACCGGGGACGGGTTCTTGGCCGAGTTTCCGAGCGCGGTCGAAGCGGTTCGAGCTGCTATGCAGTTCCAGACCCGTATCAAGGAACTTACAATCGATGACCCAGAAGACAGGCGCATTGCCTTCCGTGTGGGCATTAATATCGGCGACGTAATTGTCGAGCCCCATGACATCTTTGGGGACGGCGTTAACATTGCGGCTCGGCTTGAGAGCATCGCAGAGCCGGGCGGCATCTGCATCTCATCTGCTGTCTACGATCAAATCCGAGCCAAGGTCCGGGTTGAGTTCGCCGACCTGGGCGAGCAAAACCTCAAAAACATCGCCCTTCCGGTCCGAGCCTATGCGGTGGTCCGGGATAGGTCTAGCCCGCCGACACAGGCTGAGCCGGGCGCACTTTCACTGCCTCATCTTTCCATCGTTGTGCTGCCTTTCGCTAACCTCAGCGGTGATCCGGAGCAAAACTACTTCGTCGATGGGGTGACCGAGAACCTGACCACCGACCTCTCGCGCATCTCTGGTTCGCTCGTGATCGCGTGCAATACCGCCTTCACCTACAAGGGCAAGGCCTTCGATGTGAAGCAGATCGGCCGCGAATTGAGGGTGCGCTATGTGCTGGAGGGAAGCGTTCAGCGCGGCGGCAATCGGATGCGCGTGAACGTCCAGCTCATCGATGCGCAGACCAGCAATCACCTTTGGGCCGAGCGGTTCGATAAGCCCTTGGCCGACCTCTTCGATATGCAGGACGAAATCGTCGCGCGCCTTGCCGGGACGCTCAACGCGCAGCTCGTCGCCGCAGAGGCGCGCCACGCCGAAAGGGCATCGCAACCCGATTCGATGGACCTTTATTTTCAAGGTAGGGCTTGGTTGAACAAGGGATCGACTGCCGAGTCTAGAGCGCAAGCGCGGGGATTTTTCGAGCGCGCCTTGGCGCTCGACCCCGGCAATATCGACGCGCGGGTCGGCGCCGCGTGGGTCGACGTGAGGACCGGCAACAGCTATACGACTGACGATCGGGCCGCTTGCTTCGCGGCGGCCGAAGCGGCGCTGACCAAGACGCTGTCCCTGGCTCCCGAGCACGCCATGGCCCATCAAGTGTTGGGCCTAATCCTAATCTCTACCAACCGGGCGGCCCAAGGAATTGCCGAGTGCGAGCGAGCATTGGCGTTGGATCGAAATTTGGCCTCGGCTCACGGAGCTATTGGTCTCGCCAAGTATAGTATGGGTCTCGGCGACGAAACCGAGTGCCATGTCCAGGAGGCGCTTCGCCTCAGTCCTAGAGATACGAGCGCCTATCGCTGGATGATGTACGCCGGCTTCGCCAAACTACTGCTTAGCGCGGACGAGGAGGCAGTCGCGCGGTTGCGTCGCTCCGTCGAGATGAACCGAAATTTTCCGCTCGCGCATTTTTATCTCGCCGCCGCCTTGGCGCATCTTGGTCGGCGCGATGAGGCGCGGTCCGCGGTTCAGGCCGGGCTTGCCCTCGATCCCACTTTCACCATCTCCCGCTTCCGCGCGCGCGCGTCGAGCGACAATCCGACCTATCTCACTCAGCGCGAGCGCATCCGCGACGGGATGCGCAAGGCCGGGCTGCCGGAGGGATGAGCACGGCCCACCGGCTCGCCGCGATCCTCGCCGTAAGAGATAGCGTTTTCCAGGCATGCCAGCCTCTACCACAAGCGAGGCCTTGAGCATTCGGCCATACGCCCGATTACCCGCCGGGCCACCTATATCCGACGCGCGTCATGCAGACTGGCGCAGATATCCGCTTTGCTCCTGACCAGCGGATTCAAAACGAGACTCGCGCATCACGGCGGCGCCGTCCTTTGCATTGAAGCCAGTTCGGACATGCCGCGCATCCAAGCTGCGAGATGGGGGCGGCCGGTAGTGAGATCACCGAAACCGCGCTTTGCCGCGACATCGAGAGCCACTGCGAGGCTCAAGTGCGCCATAGTTGGCGCGCTCTGCATCAGCGGATCAGTTACACGACCCTCAAATACATCGGCCATGCGCTGCGCACGCGTTACCTCATGCGCCAAAGCAGTGGCCGAACGTTCGCCTGCGGGTCGAGCCATCTCGCGCACCCATCCGCAGATGCCTTCGCACATGTTGCGCGCCGAGAACTCTAACTGCTGGTAAGCCCAATCCGTTTGGCGTTTAGGGTCGTGGAACCGAGGCTTACCATCTAGGTGGTCGAGATAAGCGCAAATGAGTTGGCTGTCCTCCATGCCAACACCTGAATCATCGATGAGGTACGGTACGCGCCCAGATGGGTTAATCCGATAGTAAGGGCTATCTGCAGTACGGGTTTTCGCCGCGATAATCTCCACGCGATCCTCAAGCGTCTTTTCAATTACCAGGATGCGCGCCAAGCGCGCGTAGGGTGAGGTGAACGTGACATACAGCTTCATATTCGGTGGGCCATCCATACTTCGGAAAGTGCAATTACATCAAGTATTCGCGGTCGGCGAAACGGGCTTCAGGGCTCAGCATGTCTCAAATGGGTCACGAGCTTCGTCCTCTGCTGTAGACGGCGGCCTGTCGATTTCCGGTATGGCCCGTCAGCGACCGAGGTCGTGTGGCGTTGCAATATGTCGCGGTGGGCCATCAGCTGACGTGATGGCACATGCACCCACGGTCACATTCGAAATACTACGCTCGCGCATGCTCGACAGCGATCTTTAGCACGTATGGCTTTTCTCGCTTGTGCTCCAGATCGAATTCTGAGCGGCCCGTGTAGTTGATATGCCGGCCATATGTGTGCAGTGATATTGCGACGCTTTCTCCAATGTTCCAGACACTATGAATGTGTTCGGGGTAGCAGCGCGTTATCTTGCCGCCGGTTATCACTTGCTCGCTACCATGCTTAAGGTCGGCAAAGCCAGGCGTAGTGCCGTCATCGAGTCGATCATAACTGATCTCGCGCTCCTCGCCCTCCATACCGACAACGACGGCCCAAGTTTTATGGTTGTGCGGCGTCGTGCCCCGGTTGGGCAGCCATGAAACGAGAAAAACTGCCAAATCGTGGTTGGGCTCTTCGTGAAGCATGTGAACGCCGAAACCTTGCTCAGCGTCGCATTCACGATACTCGGGACGAAACCATTCGGCCGATTGAGCAAATTTCTTGGCGAGTGGCGCGACGAGGTCAGTGATTTTCAGCGGATCCATCTGTTTAGCGGTGATTGCCCGGAGATCGTTCACATACCGTTCGAGGGTATACGAGATGGGCATTGCATCGATCTCCCTTAGCTAGAGGCAGCACCGCCAGCCTAGCACTTTTAGGCCGACGCCGGAACGCCTGGAAAGCGCTCTGGGTGGCTTCGGCGGGGCGGGTCAGGACCGGAAGCAGCAGTTGACACATCAATTGCCGTCGAGCTCGCCGATATGACGTTGGGCATATAGTTCGAGACCGATCCTTGCGACGAGTTCGATCTGGGTTTCCAGAAAGTCGATGTGCTCTTCCTCATCGTGCATGAGCTGCTCGAACAGATCCCGTGTCACATAGTCCTTGACCGAATGGCAATGAGTCGCGGCTTCAACGTAGAGGGAGTGCGCCGACAATTCGGCTTGCAAGTCGCTATCGAGCACAGCCTTCACGCTCTTCCCGATATGAAGGGATTCCAGCGTCTGCATATTGGGAGATCCATCGAGGAAGATCGTGCGTTCGATGAGCTTGTCGGCGTGCTGCATCTCTTCAATTGATTCCTTGCGCCACGTATTGGCCAGCGCCTTGTAGCCCCAATTGTCGAGCAGGCGGTAATGCAGCCAGTACTGATTCACCGCGGTGAGCTCGTGGCGCAGTGCTCTGTTGAGGTATTCGATGACTCTTACATCTCCCTTCATGCTCTGCTCCTTTTCGCGTGTGCCACTCGAATCGGTCTGTGTGCGAGGCGAAACCGCTCGGATGAGGCGCGTTTCGATCACCTCGTCGGCGCGGGCGAGCAGCCACGCAGCGGCTGCGCCGATGAGGGTGATGACTTCCCCTCACCTCATGCGCGCTCTCAATTCGGAGAACGTTACCCTACCACGTTTACCACTGAACGAGCGGCGTTGTGCGGCACGGCAAAATGAGAGACCTGACTTCCGCTGTGGGTCAAAAGCGGTAAGGTTCTGAGCGCGCCGACGCTTTCCGGCCTGCACCTCAAAGCGGCCGCAAGGCGCTTATGAGCACACGCCCTGGAGCAAGATGAGTTCAGGGCGTGGCCGCGAGCCCGGATCTCGATATTTCAATGAATGCTGAAATATCGTTGACAGCGGGCGATATTTCGATAGATACTGAAGTATGAAAAAGACCGATGCCGTTGCCGCCTTGGCGGCGCTCGCGCAGGACAATCGCCTCGATATATTCCGGCTGCTCGTGCAAGCGGGACCGGAGGGCATGCCGGCGGGCGCAGTCGCCGGCGCTCTCGATCTCGCGCCCAATACGCTGACATTTCACTTTGATCGGCTTCGCACGGCGGGCCTTGTCACCGTTCGCCGCGAGGGCCGGTCGATGATCTACGCAGCGCAGTTCGAGCAGATGAACGCACTCCTTGGCTTCCTGACCGAAAACTGCTGTGGCGGCACGCCCTGTGCGCCTGCTGCCGAATGCAAACCAGCGCGCAAGCGCACCAAAGTCCCAGCCTGAAAGGACCCTCCATGAAGCGCCTTCATGTTCATGTCACCGTCAGTGACCTCTCGCAGTCCGTAGGCTTCTACTCCGCCTTGTTCGCGGCCCAACCGACCGTTCTCAAGACAGACTACGCGAAGTGGATGCTCGATGATCCGCGCGTGAACTTCGCCATTTCGGCCAGGGGCCGCGAGCCCGGCCTGGACCATCTCGGCATCCAGGTTGAGAGCCAAGAGGAGCTTCACGAGGTCTACGGTCGCTTGCGCCAGGCCGGGGGCAACGTCATCGAACAGGGCGAGACGGCTTGTTGCTACGCCAAGTCCGAGAAGTCGTGGATCGACGATCCCGCGGGCATCTCTTGGGAAACCTTCCACACCACGGGCGAAAGCATTGTGTACGGCGACGGCTCCGGCGAAAATCAAGCGCGCATCGCACATGAAAAGCAATCGGCGTGCTGCGCTCCGCAGGCAACGCCAAGCTCTTCCGCTTGCTGCGCGTCGTGACGGTGCGCCATGGTTGATCGCCCCTATAACGTGCTGTTCCTCTGCACCGGAAATTCGGCGCGCTCGATCATTGCGGAAGCAATCTTGAACAAGATGGGCGCGGGTCATTTCTGCGCCTACAGCGCCGGCAGCCAGCCCAAGGGCCGGGTTAACCCGCACACCATCCATCTTCTCGATAATTTGGGCTACGATACGTCGGGCTATCGCTCGAAATCATGGGACGAGTTCGCCCAGGCCGGTGAGCCAGAATTCGACTTCGTGTTCACGGTCTGCGATAGCGCGGCGGCGGAAGCGTGCCCCGTCTGGCCCGGACATCCCGCAACCGCCCATTGGGGCATTCCTGATCCAGCTGACGCGAAGGGTACGCCAGCCGAAATCGCGGTCGCATTCGAAGATGCCTACCGCATGCTCAATCAGCGAATTGCAGTCTTTACCGCGCTACCACTGCGGTCCATCGACGCGCTCAGCTTGCAAAGCAAGCTCCGGGAGATCGGACAAATGGAAGGCTCGACAGCCAACGCCACGGAAGAGCATTGATGCCGACGCTCGCGCGCCGTCTGGTCGCGGAATCACTTGGCACGGCGTTTCTTCTGGCTGCCGTAGTCGGCTCCGGGATCATGGCCCAGAAGCTCGCGGGCGGGAATGTTGCGCTCGCCCTCCTTTGCAATACCATCCCAACCGGTGCAATTCTCGCTGTGCTGATATTGGTCTTCGGACCGGTCTCTGGCGCGCACTTCAATCCTGCCGTAAGTCTTGCGCTCTCAATTCGGAGCGAATTGCGCTGGCCAATTGCCGTTGCCTACATCGCTGCTCAGATTGTTGGAGCCGTCGCCGGAGTATGGGTAGCTCACCTCATGTTTGAATTGCCGGTGTTGCAGCTCTCGATGACGCAGCGTTCGGGTACCGGACAATGGCTCGCTGAAGCGGTCGCTACCTTTGGCTTGCTCCTGACCATATTCGGTTGCGCCGCCAGAACACCGGGGGCGATTCCATATGCCGTCGGCCTGTACATCACGTCAGCCTATTGGTTCACTGCCTCAACCTCGTTCGCGAATCCGGCGGTGCCAATCGCGCGCTCGCTTTCTGACACCTTCGCTGGAATAGCACCGAGCGGCGCGACCGCTTTTATCGTCGCTCGGTTCGTTGGCATGCTGGCTGCGGTTGCCATCGCCGGCTGGCTCTGGCGCGAGGGGAAGCCGGCATAGGCCAGGGTCCCCTTCAATACTGCCCAAAGCGGCAACAACGAAAGGCCGGTTGCGGGCGCGCCTCGCGCACCCCGACCGGATCGGGTGAAAAAATGAGGTTGGAAGGAAAGCCGGTCATCTTCGCGATGTGCGTAGGGCAGCTCGGAAGCTTGCTACCGCATGTCGTCGTGCCCGCAATTCTCGCCGGTTTTCTGATTCCGGAATGGCATCTGTCGGGTGCACAGGCCGGGCTTTTGTCCGGCTCGGGCGCGGCCGGCTACATGCTCACGGTGCCAGTCTTGGCGACGCTGACCGATCGCATCGATGCCCGCAAGATATTGATCGCGGGATCGGCGCTGAGCGCGTTCGGTACCGCACTGTTCGGCCTGTTCGCAACGGATCTGTGGTCCGGCGCGCTATGCAATGCCATCGCCGGAATCGGCTTCGCCGGCGCCTACATGCCGGGGCTCAAGGCGCTGACCGACCGCCTTGCGCCAGGCGATTCATCCCGCGCGGTGACGTTCTACACGTCGAGCTTCTCGCTCGGTGTCGGGCTGTCGTTCCTGGTCGCGCAGCTCGTCGCCGAGAGCTTTGGTTGGCGTGCGGCGTTTCTGGTTACCGCCGTCGGTCCGCTGCTGATGCTCACGGCAAGCGCCTTGCTGAAGCCGCTCGAGCCGAAGCCCTCGGCGAGCCGCCTGCTGAACTTCGCGCCTGTTTTGCGCAACACCAACGCGATGGGATTTGTACTGGGCTACGGCGCGCATTGTTTCGAGCTCTACGGCATCCGGACCTGGATCGTTGCGTTCTGGACTTTCGTGGCGGCAAGGCACCCGACATCACTTACGCCGCTGATCGTCAGCGTCGCGTTCTCCCTCCTGGCGATGCCCGCAAGCATCCTCGGCAATGAGCTTGCGCTGAAACTCGGACGGCACCGCGCCATCACCGCTGTCATGTTCGCTTCGGCCGCGGTCGCGCTGCTGATTGGACTGCTCTCGGACCAGTCGCCCTGGGTGCTGATGCCGCTCCTCCTCGTTTACGCGCTGACGGTGCCCGCCGATTCCGGCGCGCTGACCTCGGGCATGACCATGGCCGCCGATCCCAAGAACCGCGGTGCGACGATGGCAGTGCACTCGACTGTTGGCTTCAGCCTGTCGGCGCTTGGCGCATGGGCGCTCGGCGTAGCCCTCGATGCTGCAGGAGGAGCACAAAGCGCGTCGGCTTGGACTGCTGCATTTGCGGTGCTGGCGTTTGGCATCCTGCTTGGACCGCTCGCCCTGTACTGGTCGCGAATTGCAGCGCAGCCGACAGTTGATCGTCCCTCTTAATTCGGCTGAAAGGTCAGCTTTGGGTCGAAAGCGGTAAGGTTCACTTGCGTCATTTCTGAATATTAGAAATATGCCCCTGAGTTGCCCGACGTGTCAAGTTCCTTGGTCGAGCGCAGGCCGCCGCCGGCTGCTTTGCATGGGGTTGTTTTCGATGTTTTGGCAGCGCCCCCTGCGACGGTCGCATAACAGCGCGGATTTCCCGCCGGAACCTTAAGCAAGGAACGATCGTTGTCGCGGGTGTTGGGGGTCATCAACACAAGGAATGCTCATGCGCATCCGTATCTCTACGGCGTCGATCATCGTTGCGGCGCTCTCGCTTGGAACTCCTGCCTGGGCGCAAACGCAGGGAACGCAACCGAACACGCCGTCGCAGGCCGAGTCTGACCAACCCGCCACGATCAAGACCATACAGGTCGTGGACGTCAAGGAACTGAAGCCTGAAGTCCGGTCAAGGGTCGAGGCCGTCATCGCAAAGGCAAGCGAAGAAGATCTGAAGAGCCTGCGCGGTTCCATCGACGCGTCCAAGGAAGCGACATCCGCGCTCAAGGCGAAGGGACTGAGCTCGGCACAGGTTGTCGCCGTCAATCTCAGCAACGGTATTCTCACGCTCTTCACCAAGTTGGCGTGAGCGCCAGGATAGCTGAAGCAATTCGGACTCAATGATAAGAGTCCGCCGGTTCAAACCCGGCGGGCTCTTTCATTTTCGATTCGCCGTCTCTTCCGTGACGAGGGGATGCCTTACCCCACCGCCTTCGCCGCAGCACGCCCTGCGTTGCGGCCGGAGAACAGGCAGCCGCCGAGGAATGTTCCCTCCAGCGAGCGATAGCCGTGCACGCCGCCGCCGCCGAAGCCGGCGGCTTCGCCGGCCGCGTAGAGTCCGCGGATGATCTGGTGATCCCTGCCGAACACGCGTGAATCGAGGTCGGTCTCGAAGCCGCCGAGCGTCTTGCGGGTGAGGATGTTGAGCTTCACCGCGATCAGCGGACCGTGCGCGGGATCGAGAATCCGGTGCGGCTTCGCGGTTCGGATCAGCCTGTCGCCGATATAGCGCCGCGCATTGTGCAGGTTCATCACCTGCGCATCCTTGACGTAAGGATTGGTGATCTCGCGATCGCGTGCCTCGATCTGCGTTTTGATGGCGTCGAGCTGCAACAGGTCATTGCCGGCGAGCTTGTTCATGGCACCGACGAGATCGGCGAGATTGTCGCGCACGATGAAGTCGGCGCCGTGCTGCTTGAAGGCTTCGACCGGCGCCGGCGCGCCCTTGTTGGTGGCGCGCTTGACCGTCATGCGCCAGCTTTTTCCCGTGAGGTCGGGGTTCTGTTCCGAGCCCGACAGCGCGAACTCCTTCTTGATGATGCTCTGGGTCAGGATGAACCACGAATAATCGTAGCCGGTGCCCATGATGTAATGCAGTTGCCCGAGCGTGTCGGAGCCCGGGAACAGCGGCGCCGGCAGCCGCTTGCCTGACGCGTCGAACCACATTGACGATGGCCCCGGCAGGATCCGGATGCCATGACGCGGCCAGATCGGGTTCCAGTTCTGGATGCCCTCGACATAGTGCCACATGCGGTCGCGGTTGATCAGCCGCCCGCCTGCTTGCTCGGTGATTCCGATCATGCGGCCGTCTACATGTTCGGGCACGCCGGAGATCATGAACTTCGGCGGCTCGCCGAGTCGTTTCGGCCAGTTCTGCCGCACCAGGTCATGGTTGCCGCCGATGCCGCCGGAGGCGACGATCACCGCCGGCGCGTGCAGCGAGAAATCACCGACCACGTTGCGCGAGGTACTCTTGCCGCGTTCGACCGAGGTCGGTTCCAGGATCGCGCCGCTGACGCCGTCGACCGTGCCGTTGCTGACACTGAGTGCATCGACGCGATGGCGGAACTTGAATATCAGCCGTCCGCTTTTGGCGGCCTCGCGCGCGCGGCGCTCGAATGGCTCGACGATGCCGGGGCCAGTGCCCCAGGTGACGTGGAAGCGCGGCACCGAATTGCCGTGACCCATCGCGTCGTAACCGCCTCGCTCGGCCCAGCCGACCACCGGGAAGATGCGGTGGCCCATCGCGCGCAGCCAATCGCGCTTCTCGCCCGCTGCGAACGCGACATAGGCTTCGGCCCATTTGCGCGGCCAGTGATCCTCGTCGCGATCGAAACCGGCGGTGCCCATCCAGTCCTGCAGCGCGAGTTCGACCGAATCCTTGATGCCGAGCCGGCGTTGTTCCGGCGAATCGACCAGGAACAATCCGCCGAACGACCAGAAGGCTTGGCCGCCGATGCTCTGTTCCCCTTCCTGGTCGAGCATGATGACGCGCTTGCCTGCGTCGGCGATCTCGGTTGCGGCGACCAGGCCGGCAAGTCCGGCGCCGATCACGATCACATCTGCATCGTCAGCCATTTTGATGTCCCCCGTCCCGCCGCGATTCAAGACCGCGCCGTTGTGCGCGGTCAACGCCAAATGGACCTTGCCTGTGGCGGCGAGGCACCAAATGGTTGCGGCAAGTTGTTCCAGTTTGGGACCTTTCCCACGCTCCACTGCAGCGTCGGCGCAACACCCAATTTGAATTTGTTTTGACCGGCTTCGCTCGTCTGGACAAAAATCTGCGCGCGCAACACGCTCACGCCAATCTTGCATCACAAGACCAACAGATTCGGTTTCGACTTGGGGCAGGCCAATGAAGTTGCTGACGGGGTTGCTCGCTGCGGTTCTCCTGCTGGCGGGAATGGGGGCGTCTCAAGCAGTGGTCAGGATCGCCGACGATCGCGGCGGCAAGATCGGGGTCTATGTCGACAAGTATCAGGACCTGCGCACATCGGGTGAGACCGTGATCATCGACGGTTTGTGCGCCTCGGCCTGCACCATCGTGCTCGGCAAGGTTCCTCACGACCGGATCTGTGTGACCTCACACGCCACGCTCGGCTTCCATGCTGCCTGGGATTACGGCGACAACGGCCGCCCGGTCCCCAATCCCGAAGCCACCCATATGCTGTACCTGATGTATCCGCCGGCGGTGCGCAAATGGATCACTGATCGCGGTGGCCTGACCCGGCACATGATCTTCCTGCGCGGCAAGCAACTGCAGGCGCTGTACAAGCCATGTTACCTCAACGCCCAGGCCTCCGCGCCCAAGGCGACCGCTGAGCCCGCACGCTGAGCCGCTGATCCCGGTCCAACATCCTCTCGCGTCACGGCCGGCGAGCCCGCCATGACCGGGTTCGCGCCGGACATCGCCTCGCTATCATTTGACGGAATGCGACCGCCATTGCGCTTGCTGGCTGGGGGAACCCGGCTTATCTCAACCGCATGGTTCAGCCGATCGCCACCCGATCCGAGCTTGTCACGGCTCCGCAGGGCCGGGTGGCGTCCGCGATCCTGTGGGGCGCTGCCGGCATCGGCGGATTGGCCCTGCTCGCCGCCGCCGCGCTTTGGTTCCACTACGGGACCGCGGTGTTTTTCGAAATGATCACGGCCGGCATCTCTGCCTGCTTCTGACAAGGACGCCCTGCATCATGCCCCGGACCACTCGCCCATTGGTGATCTTCGCTGCCTTCGCGGGCAGTCTGGCGGTCGGCCTGTTCCTCATGTTGTGGGCGGTCGGCGGCTTGCGCACCGTCGCAGCGCCGGCCGCGATCGGTGGGCCGTTCCAACTCACCGACCAGGCCGGCCAGACCGTCACCGACAAGAACCTCCAGGGCAAGCCGACGCTGATCTTCTTCGGCTTCACCCATTGCCCGGACATCTGCCCAACCTCACTGTTCGAGATCTCGGAGGTCCTGAAGGCGATGGGCAAGGACGCCGACCGCGTGAATGCCTATTTCGTCTCGGTCGATCCGGAACGCGACACCGCCACGGCGATGAAGGACTACCTGTCGAGTTTCGATCCGCACCTCAAGGGCCTGACCGGCGACCCGGCCGCGATCGCCAAGGTGCTGTCGAGCTACCGCGTCTACGCCAAGAAGGTGCCGCTGAAGGATGGCGACTACACGATGGATCACACCGCGCTGATCTATCTGATGGATCGCGACGGCCATTTCGTCGCGCCGTTCAATCTGAAACGGACGCCGGAAGAGGCGGCCGCCGATCTCAAACGGTATCTCTGACCGCCATTTCCGGTTCAGAATTAACCCAATCGGCGCTCGCTTCACGCGCCGGATGGTCTATAAGCCGTTCAATTTCCTGATATTGCCGGTTATATGCCGAATCTGTCCGCCCAGCCCTTTGCCGTCCGTTCGCGCCAGCTTCGCCTGGCCGCGGCAATGATGGCGGCTGCTGTGCTGGCCGTGGCGGGGCCGGCAGTTGGGCAGACACCTCCGGCGGCGCCGCAGGCACCAGCAGCTAAGATGGCCCCCGCACCGGCCTCGCCTGCCAAGCCCGCCCCCGCTACCACGTGGCGCCCGCGACGCCCCCGTCGGCTGCAGCCCC
>NZ_LGHK01000003.1 GCF_001908235.1 Bradyrhizobium sp. NAS96.2 | reverse complement strand
CGCCGCCCTTGCCGCCGAGCACCTCGGAGCCCTTGCGCACCAGCTCGACCGCGTTGAAGCGCGAGGTCAGATCGGCGGTGACGCCGACCACGATGCCGGCCTTGCCGTCCTCGGTGACCCCGACGATCGCGACCACGCCCGATCCGATCTGCTTCTTGCCGTCATCGACCAGGCTCTTCAGATCCTTGGTCTCGACGCCTTCGACCGCGCGCGCCAGCAGCTTGACGTTGCCGACCTCGCGAACGGCTGAGGCGGCACCGTTCGATGCTCCGCCGCCGCCCATCGCGAGCTTCTTCCTGGCATCCGACAGATCGCGCTCCAGCTTCTTGCGCTCCTCCATCAGCGCAGTGATCCGCGCCGGCACATCCTCGATCGTGGTGCGCAGTTCGGCCGCCGCGGTCTTCGCCAGCGCCATGGTGTCGTTGGCATGCTTGCGCGCGTGACGCCCGGTCAGCGCCTCGATGCGGCGGACGCCGGACGCCACCGCGCTCTCGCTGGTCACCGAGATCAGGCCGATGTCGCCGGTGCGGCGGACATGAGTGCCGCCGCAGAGCTCGACCGACCAGCCGAGCGCGTTCTGGCCATGCTCGCGGGCGCTCTTGCCCATCGAGACGACGCGGACCTCGTCACCGTATTTCTCGCCGAACAGCGCGCGCGCGCCGGCCTCGCGGGCGTCGTCGACAGCCATCACGCGGGTCGTCACCTCGTCATTCTCGAGCACGACATCGTTGGCGATGTCCTCGACCCGGGCGAGCTCTTCCGGCGTGATCGGCTTCGGATGCACGAAATCGAAACGCAGGCGATCGGGCGCGACCAGCGAGCCGCGCTGCGCGATGTGATCGCCGAGCACCTGGCGCAGCGCTTCATGCAACAGATGCGTCGCCGAATGGTTGGCGCGAATCGCCGACCGGCGCGCGTGGTCGACTTCGAGCTGCAGCGCGGTGCCGAGGTTCAGCGTGCCCTGCTCCACCGTGCCGACATGCACGAAGAGATCGCCGGCCTTCTTCTGCATGTCGGTGACGCGGAACTTGACGCCCTCGCCAGTGAGGATACCGATATCGCCGACCTGGCCGCCCGACTCCGCATAGAACGGCGTCTGGTTCAGCACGATCGCACCGCTCTCGCCTGCCTTGAGGCTGTCGACCTCGGCGCCGTCCTTGACCAGTGCCGTCACCGCACCTTCCGCGCTCTCGGTCTCATAGCCGAGGAATTCGGTTGCACCGAGCTTCTCGCGCAGCGGGAACCAGATCGTCTCGGTCGCCGCCTCGCCGGAGCCTGCCCAGGAGGCGCGCGCCTTCTCGCGCTGCCGCTCCATCGCGTCGGTGAACGCCGCCTGGTCGACGCTGATGCCGCGCGACTTCAGCGCGTCCTGCGTCAGGTCGAGCGGGAAGCCATAGGTGTCGTACAGCGTGAACGCGGTGTCGCCGTCGAACATGTCGCCCTTCTTGAGGCCGGCGCTCTTCTCGTCGAGGATCGATAGTCCCCGCACCAGCGTCTTGCGGAAGCGGGTCTCTTCCAGCTGCAGCGTCTCCTCGATCAGCTTCTCCGCGCGCACCAGGTCCGGATAGGCCTGGCCCATCTCGCGGACCAGCGCCCAGACCAGGCGATGCATCAGCGGCTCGCTCGCGCCCAAGAGCTGCGCGTGGCGCATCGCGCGGCGCATGATCCGGCGCAGCACGTAGCCGCGGCCCTCGTTCGACGGCAGCACGCCGTCGGCGATCAGGAACGCCGACGAGCGCAGATGGTCGGCAATCACGCGGTACGACGCGACGTTCTGCGCGTTCGGCCCATGGCCGAGCGCCGACGAAGCCGCCTCGATCAAATGGCGGAACAGATCGGTCTCGAACACGCTCTCGACGCCCTGCAGGATGCAGGCCATGCGCTCCAGCCCCATGCCGGTGTCGATCGAGGGACGCGGCAGCGCCACGCGCTCCTCCTTCGTCACCTGCTCGTACTGCATGAACACCAGGTTCCAGAATTCGAGGAAGCGATCGCCGTCCTCCTCCGGGCTGCCCGGAGGTCCGCCCCAGATGTGCTCGCCGCGGTCGATGAAGATCTCGGAGCACGGACCGCACGGGCCGGTGTCGCCCATCGCCCAGAAATTGTCCGAGGTCGGGATGCGGATGATGCGGTCGTCCGAGAAGCCCGCGATCTTCTTCCAGTAGCCGGCCGCCTCGTCGTCGGTGTGGTAGACGGTGACGAGCAGCTTGTCCTTCTTCAGCCCGAAATCCCTGGTGATCAGATTCCAGGCGAGCTCGATCGCGCGCTCCTTGAAGTAATCGCCGAACGAGAAGTTGCCGAGCATCTCGAAGAAGGTGAGATGGCGCGCGGTGTAGCCGACATTGTCGAGGTCGTTATGCTTGCCGCCCGCGCGCACGCATTTCTGCGACGTCGTGGCGCGCTGATAGGCGCGCTTCTCGACGCCGGTGAAGACGTTCTTGAACTGCACCATGCCGGCATTGGTGAACATCAGGGTCGGGTCGTTGCGCGGCACCAGCGGCGACGACGCCACGATCTCGTGGCCGTTCTCCTTGAAGAAGTTCAGAAATGTCGACCTGATGTCGTTGACGCTGCTCATGTTCATCCAATCGGAAAAAGGGGCCGGCCAGCCGCAAAAAGGCGTCATTTTCCGGCCGAACGCTTTTAGACATTGCCAGCTGCGGTGTCCAGAAACTGTGCAGGCGGATCATGGGCTTGCCGCGGCAGCACAAAGCCCCGTTGGATAGTTGCTGCAGCTGCGTTGACAGTCTTGGTGGCGCCGTGTTTTCTACCTACCTGTTACCCGTCACGTCGGGAGAGACCGGCTTTGCCGCCGGCGCCGAAGGAGCAACCGCCCCGGAAACTCTCAGGCAAAAGGACCGCGTGACGTCTGACATCTGGAAAGAGGCGCTGGGGTTCTCCCCCGATTGCGTCCGCCGACGGGATAATACTCTCAGGCACAGCGACAGATGGGGCTTTCTGCAGGTTTCTCAAGGGGAAATGGGTCCCCGACGGGAACCGCGAGGGCCCTGTGATGCTTGCGCACGAAAACTCCCCGCTGAAACAGACCCCGCTGCACGCGCTGCATCTGGCGCGCGGGGCCAAGATGGTGCCGTTCGCTGGCTACGACATGCCGGTGCAATACACGGCCGGCGTGCTGAAGGAGCATCTGCACACCCGCAAGGACGCGGGCCTGTTCGACGTGTCCCACATGGGTCAGCTCGTGCTGAAGGCCAAATCCGGCAAGGTCGGCGACGCGGCGCTCGCGCTGGAAAAACTGGTGCCGCAGGACATTGCCGGCATCGCGCCGGGACGGCAGCGCTACGCGCAATTCACCAATGACGACGGCGGCCTGCTCGACGATTTGATGGTGGCGAATTTCGGCGATCACCTGTTCCTGGTCGTCAACGCTGCCTGCAAGGCCGAGGACGAGGCGCATCTGCGCGCGCATCTCTCCGATACCTGCGAGATCGTGTCGCTGGCCGACCGCGCGCTGATCGCGCTGCAGGGGCCGAAAGCCGAATCGGCGCTGGCGAAACTTTGTGCAGATGTCAGTTCGATGAAATTCATGGACGCCGGCCCGCGCCGTGTCGCCGACATCGATTGCTTCGTCTCGCGCTCCGGCTATACCGGCGAGGATGGTTTTGAGATTTCCGTGCCGGCTGACAAGGCCGAAGCCCTGGTCACTGCGCTGCTCGACAATCCCGACGTACTCCCGATCGGCCTCGGCGCGCGCGACAGCCTGCGGCTCGAAGCCGGGCTCTGCCTCTACGGTCACGATATCGACGCCACGACGACGCCGGTCGAAGGCGCGCTGGAATGGTCGGTGCAGAAGGTCCGCCGCAGCGGCGGCGCCCGCGCCGGCGGCTTCCCGGGTGCTGACAAGATCCTTACTCAATTCGCTGATGGCGCCGCCCGCCGCCGCGTCGGCTTGAGGCCCGATGGTCGCGCGCCGGTGCGCGAAGGCGCCGGCCTGTTTGCCGATGCGAGCTCGACCGAACAGATCGGCAAGGTGACCTCGGGCGGCTTCGGCCCGAGCCTCAATGCGCCGGTCGCGATGGGCTATCTGCCGACCTCGCTTTCCGCGGTCGGCACCACCGTTTTCGCCGAGGTGCGCGGCCAGCGGCTGCCGCTGAAAGTCGCCGCCACGCCGTTCGTCCCCAATACCTACAAACGCTAAACGCCAGAGGATCTCTCCATGACGACGCTGTACACGTCCGACCACGAATGGCTCCGCATCGAGGGCGATGTCGCCACGATCGGGATCACCGACTACGCACAGTCGCAGCTCGGCGACGTCGTGTTCGTCGAACTGCCCAAGGTCGGCCGCAGCCTCAAGAAGGCCGAGGCCGCTGCCGTGGTCGAATCCGTCAAGGCCGCCTCCGACGTCTACGCGCCGATCACCGGCGAGGTGATCGAGGTCAACGAGGCGCTCGCCGCCGAGCCCGCGCTGGTCAATTCGGATGCCGGCGGCAAGGCCTGGTTCTTCAAGCTGAAGATATCAGACAAGGGCGAACTCGGCGGCCTGATGGACGAGGCCGCCTACGCCGCGCACACCGCCTGAGGATGATGCCATGAACGCGCCCTTCAAGCCGATCAACGAAGCCGCCACCGATTTCGTCCGCCGACACATCGGACCATCGCCGCGCGACATCAACGCGATGCTGGATACGGTCGGCGCCGCGAGCCTGCAGGCGCTGATGGGTGAGACGCTGCCGGCGTCGATCCGCCAGAAGGCGCCGCTCGATCTCGGCCACGCGCTGAGCGAGACCGAGGCGCTCGCGCATATGAGCGAGCTCGCCGCGCAGAACCAGGTGTTCACGTCGCTGATCGGCCAAGGCTATTCCGGCACCATCCTGCCCGCGGTGATCCAGCGCAACATCCTGGAGAACCCGGCCTGGTACACCGCGTACACGCCGTACCAGCCCGAGATCAGCCAGGGCCGGCTGGAAGCTTTGTTCAACTTCCAGACCATGATCTGCGACCTCACCGGGCTCGACGTCGCCAATGCCTCGCTGCTTGACGAAGCGACCGCGGCGGCCGAAGCAATGGCGCTCGCCGAGCGCCACTCGCAGGTCAAGGCGAAGGTGTTCTTTGTCGACAAGGAAGTGCATCCGCAGACGCTGGCCGTGATGCGCACGCGCGCTGCCCCGCTGGGCTGGGCGCTGCTGGTCGGCGACCCCCTCACCGAGCTCGACAAGGCCGACGTGCTCGGCGCGCTCTTGCAATATCCCGGCACCACGGGCGCGGTGCGCGACCTCCGGCCGGCGATCGCATCGCTGCGCGCCAAGGGTGCGCTGGCGATCGTCGCCGCGGACCTGCTGTCGCTGGCGCTGCTGACCTCGCCCGGCGAGCTCGGCGCCGATATCGCGATCGGCTCGGCGCAGCGGTTCGGCGTGCCGATGGGCTATGGCGGACCGCACGCCGCCTACATGGCCGTGCGCGACACGCTGAAGCGCTCGCTGCCCGGCCGCATCGTCGGCCTGTCGGTGGATTCGCGCGGGGCACCGGCCTATCGCCTCGCGCTGCAAACCCGCGAGCAGCATATCCGCCGCGAGAAGGCGACGTCCAACATCTGCACCGCGCAGGTGCTGCTCGCCGTGATCGCCTCGATGTATGCGGTCTATCATGGACCTGAGGGCCTGACCCACATCGCGCGCGGCGTGCATCGCCGTGCCACCGTGCTCGCCGCCGGCCTGCGCAAACTCGGCTTCGCGCCGACCAGCGAGGCGTTCTTCGACACCGTGACGGTCGAGGTCGGCGCGAAGCAGATCGAGATCGTCTCCCGCGCGCAGGCGGAGCGGATCAATCTGCGTATCGGCGCGACCACGCTCGGCATCGCGCTCGACGAGACCACGACGCCTGAGACCGTCGAGGCGGTTTGGCGCGTGTTCGGCGGCAAGCTCAGCTTTGCCGAGATCGAGGGTAGCGCAAGCGAGACGCTGCCGAAGGAGCTGCGGCGCTCTAGCGCCTTCCTCACCCATCCGGTGTTCAACACGCACCGCTCGGAGACCGAGCTGCTGCGCTACATGCGCAAGCTCTCAGATCGCGACCTTGCGCTCGACCGCGCGATGATCCCGCTCGGCTCCTGCACCATGAAGCTCAACGCCACCACCGAGATGATCCCGCTGACCTGGCCGGCGTTCGGCAATCTGCACCCGTTCGCGCCCGCCGATCAGGCCAAGGGCTATCATGCGCTGTTCAAGCGGCTGGAGCAGTGGCTGTGCGACATCACCGGCTATGACGCGGTGTCGCTGCAGCCGAACTCCGGCGCGCAGGGCGAATATGCCGGCCTCCTTGCGATCCGGGGCTATCATCTCGCGCGCGGCGAGCCGCACCGCAAGGTGTGCTTGATCCCCTCCTCCGCGCACGGCACCAATCCGGCCTCGGCCGCGATGGTCGGCATGGAGGTCGTGGTGGTCGCGTGCGATGCGCGCGGCGACGTCGACGTCAATGATCTCCGCGCCAAGGCCGAGAAGCATTCGGCCAACCTCGCCGCCGTCATGATCACCTATCCGTCGACCCACGGCGTGTTCGAGGAGCATATCAGCGAGATCTGCGACATCGTGCATGCGCATGGCGGACAGGTCTATCTCGACGGCGCCAACATGAATGCGCAGGTCGGGCTCTCCCGGCCCGGCGATTACGGTGCCGACGTCAGCCATCTCAACCTGCACAAGACCTTCTGCATCCCGCATGGCGGCGGCGGCCCCGGCATGGGCCCGATCGGCGTCAAGGCGCATCTTGCGCCCTATCTGCCGGGCCATCCCGCAACTGATGGTGCGACGGCGCACGCCATCGGCCCGGTGTCGGCCGCGCCGTTCGGCTCGGCGTCGATCCTGACCATCTCCTACATCTACATCCTGATGATGGGCGGCGAAGGCCTGACGCGCGCCACGGAGATTGCGATCCTCAATGCGAACTACATTGCCGCACGGCTGCAGCCGCACTTCCCGGTGCTGTACCGCAACGAGCGCGGCCGCGTCGCGCATGAATGCATCGTCGACCCGCGGGCGCTGAAGACGAGCAGCGGCGTCAGCGTCGACGACATCGCCAAGCGGCTGATCGACTACGGCTTCCACGCGCCGACCATGAGCTTCCCGGTGGCGGGCACGCTGATGATCGAGCCGACGGAATCGGAATCGAAGTTCGAGATCGACCGCTTCTGCGACGCGATGATCGCGATCCGGGGCGAGATCGCGGACGTCGAGAAAGGCCGCTGGAAGATCGAAGCCTCGCCGCTGCGCCACGCCCCGCACACCGTGCACGACATCGCCGACGATGCGTGGGACCGGGCCTACACCCGCGCCGAGGGCTGCTTCCCCGCGGGCGTGTCACGGTCCGACAAATACTGGAGCCCGGTCGGCCGCGTCGACAATGTCTACGGCGATCGCAACCTGGTGTGCTCGTGCCCGCCGATCGAGGACTACGCGCAGGCCGCGGAGTAACGCGGCCTTTGTTGCGGGATGTTGTAGCAACCATTAAGCGGGGATGGTTGCTACGAGGTCCAGTTCAAAACGTCAAAAACAACCCCATGCACAGTAGGGATTGGGGCGACTGGTCATCCGCGGGCACTAGATCCAGTCGGTAGGATAGGTGCAGCCAACGGGTCCGCGCTTCGCGCCATCGCAGGGAATGCGCGGGAGCGACCGACGCCGCGGCAGGAGGAGACATGCGCGAGGAATTCTGGTTTCACTTCCCGTTTCGCGTCCGCTATTCCGAGGTCGACGCGCAGGCCGTGGTGTTCAACGCCCACTATTTGACCTATTTCGACACCGCAATCACGGAGTATTTCCGCGCGCTCGGCTACGACTATCTCGGCGAGGTGGCTCGCACCGGCATTGACTTCCACACCGTGAAGTCGGTGGTCGAGTACAAGGCGCCGATCCGGTTCGACGAGGACATCGAGGTCTGCGTCCGGGTCGCGCGGATCGGCCGCTCCTCGATCAACTTGGCGCTCGCGATCTTCGCCAAGGGCTCCGACGACCTGCGCGCCACCGGCGAGATCATCTGGGTCGCGACCGACCAGACAACCCATCAATCGGTCGCGGTGACGGAGGATCTGCGGGCGCTGATCGCAAGCCGGGAGAAGGCGCTGGCGCCGGGTTGAGTTGACTACGGCTTGGTCAGCGTCGGAGCAATGCGCCAGAGATTGTCGTTGGTGAGGTGCGTGCCGCCCCACCAGCGATCGATCGGGTTATGGCTGCTGAAGTCTTCCTGGTGCGCGATGATCGCTTCGCCGAACTTGGTCAGCCGCGGATAGCTTGCGGCGTAGCGCGCGTGCCAGCTCCTTTTGCTCTGCGGTCGTTCGAGATCGGTCACTGCAGGCGACGGACCATCCGTGAGGCCGTCGAGCAATGAGAAAAGTTCGAGTTCCCCGAACACATTTCCGGGGCACCAGAAACGATGAAGTAGTCCAAGCGCTGAAAAGCCGTCGTAACGTGCGATCAGCTCAAGAAGTCGCATTTCAGTTGCGCCAAGCCCCGTCGCGCGGGAGGGCAATTCTGCAACCAAGGCAAGCTGCGCCGACCTCAGAAATGGCAGTGAGCTAAGGTCACTCTGCAAGCAATCCAGAAAAGGCATTGGGGTGGCTGCGCGATAAGCCGACCAGATCGCACTTCCGGTATTGAGTTCGACCGGGCCGACGTCGACCGTCAACACATCCTCTGGTTCGGGCATCTGTTCAGCCGGCATCGTCAGATCGAAATCAACAAGACGCAACTTCAACCTGGCCGCTGTCTCGGGATGATATCTGAAAAAAGCCAGAAGGAAGACCAGCTGCAGCTGATCGTTCGGATATTGTTCGAACCAGAGCTCGATAACGTCATACGGTTCGCAATACTCGACGAGCGAAAGGTGCCTGCGAGCCCGGACTTCATCGGAGAACAATCTCCATGAACACCAATCCGACCAATGACGACCCGGGCCCTGGCCGGAACGCGCGCCAAAATAATCTTCGAACTCTTCTACCGGGGGCAACGGCCCCCAAACGAAGCGAAAGCGAAATTCAATGACCGCTTCTGCCAGACCTGAGCGCGCGAGACGGATACCGCAACTAGTCAGAATCAAACGCTTCATCGTCCAACCTCGCCGAACGCAACACAAAACGAAACGGGCGCCAAAGACGTCGGCAACTCAACGTCCTCAGCGCCCGCTTCCAGCGAAATCATGTCTGCCTTGAGGTCTACTCCTCCGTCGGCTCTTCACCTTCGGCGTCGCGCTCGGGCGTGCCGGCTAGGATCTGCTCGGAGATCAGGCCGGAGTTCTGCCGGATCGCGGCCTCGATCTTGGCCGTGATGTCGGGATTCGCCTTCAGGAACGCCTTCGAATTCTCGCGACCCTGGCCGAGCCGCTGGCTGTCATAGGAGAACCAGGCGCCTGACTTCTCGACAATGCCGGCCTTGACGCCGAGGTCGAGGATCTCGCCCATCTTGGAGACGCCCTCGCCATACATGATGTCGAACTCGACCTGCTTGAAGGGCGGTGCCAGCTTGTTCTTCACCACCTTGACGCGGGTGGTGTTGCCGACCACCTCGTCGCGCTCCTTGATCGCGCCGATGCGGCGGATGTCGAGGCGGACCGAGGCATAGAACTTCAGCGCGTTGCCGCCGGTCGTGGTCTCCGGCGAGCCGTACATCACGCCGATCTTCATGCGGATCTGGTTGATGAAGATCACCATGGTGTGGGACTTGTTGATCGAGGCGGTGAGCTTGCGCAGCGCCTGGCTCATCAGGCGCGCCTGCAGGCCCGGCAGCGCATCGCCCATCTCACCCTCGAGCTCGGCCTTCGGCACCAGCGCCGCGACCGAATCGACCACCAGCACGTCGACCGCACCGGAGCGCACCAGCGTGTCGCAAATCTCCAATGCCTGCTCGCCGGTGTCGGGCTGCGAGATCAGGAGCTCGTCGATGTTGACGCCGAGCTTGCGCGCATAAACCGGATCGAGCGCGTGTTCGGCGTCGATGAAGGCGCAGATGCCGCCCTTCTTCTGGCCTTCCGCCACGGTGTGCAGCGCAAGCGTGGTCTTGCCCGACGATTCCGGCCCGTAGATCTCGACGACACGTCCCTTCGGCAGGCCGCCGACGCCGAGCGCGATGTCGAGCCCGAGCGATCCCGACGACACCGTCTCGACATCCATCGAACGGTCGTTCTTGCCGAGCTTCATCACCGAGCCCTTGCCGAACTGGCGCTCGATCTGGGAGAGCGCGGCTGAGAGGGCCTTGGACTTGTCCATGGAGGATCCTTCGACGATACGCAGTGCAGTGGCGGACATTTGGGATGTGCTCCTTATGGCGAGGATTCGCTAGCGGGACAAACGGCGGGTGAGATCAGGCAGAATGCGTTGTTGATAGGAATCTCGTACCACGTTTGTTCCGCGTTCGCAATATGTTCTTTTGAAGATATGGGTGCTGTCCGTATTAAGCCCCCGTGTCCTAAGCTGAATTTGAAAGTGTCCCAGTTTGGATTAAGCGAATGGAAACCATGGCTTAGCCGCTGTTCTCGGTAGGACTACCGAACGGCGATCACGGGATGTTCTGCCGTCCCTATCAGCTCTAATGAGGCCATAAGGTTCACTATGCAGTTTGTGCCAGTTCCGTCCGTGTTCTCCGTGGGTGAACGGAGTTCCTGTGCTATGGTGATGGAACTACACTTTGGCTGGGGCGTAAAATGCCAATCAACCGTTTGCTGAAAGAGGGCGAATACACGCCCGAGCAAATCGATCTTCTAAACAAGGCCTTCAACTACGCCCTGCACTCAATGGGCTTGGTTGACCGAAACGACCCGCTTTGTGAGATGGTGGCTCGCAAGGTCATTGAGGCGTCGGCCGGGACCGGCGATGCAAAGGAAATTGCGGAACTGGCCGTAATCCGGATCGGTCTACGCTGATGCTGGAAAGGTACAGGACCCGTGGAAAGACGCACACGCCAAGGGTGAAAGCACCGTCATCACCAAGGAAGCGCTCTCGGAGTATTGCAGCAGTATTGAGCCGCCTCGTGAGCAAGAAGGGTGATGCAAGGATCGCCGGGCGCTCGAAAGCCAACTAAAAGATCAGGAGAAGTCCGCTCGTTTGGTAGAGCGAGTGAAGGCTGATTTGCCCGGTAGGCGATCTATTCGTGTTGGCGTCGATCCAAGCCAAATCTATCAGATGCATATGGATTGGTCGGATGCGGAGGCCGACCGTGTTGGAAGCTGGACGTGGGGAGCGCGTGACTGGGGTCAGGCCTCTTGGGATGGGGTCATTGGTCCTAAGCTGGCGAATTTCAAAACAATGCTTTGGCGCGAGATTGAGTCCGCCGTTAGCGACGGCGGCCATCACATGCACCATTCGATGTCTATCGATGTCATTTGTGATGAATGCCAGACGCGATTGCTGGAATTTGGGAAGGTAGATGGAGACATCTATCGATTCCGGCTTGGTCTCACTTTGATCGTCCAAGCCGCTGCCCGGCAAGGACAACGCCCGAACATGTGACAACCTGGAGCGCGGCGCGCCCGTTCCTAAAGGAAACGGCCCCAGCACCCTTGGAGGTGATGCTGAGGCCGCCTTACCGCGCCGGCTGAATCGAGAGGGGGCCGCTCGCGAATCACGGCCCCCAGCCAAGGAAATTCTCGAAAATATCACGCCCTGAAATGCTCTCACCTCGGCAAGAGTTACTTTACTCTTATCCACAGGTTTGAGGATTCCGGGAGAGCACGGTGTTCCGAAGAACGGAACTGATCATTAGTGGGGGTGCCCGAGACGGCCCCGGCGCGCTCGCAGGGGCTAGATGGCGGCCGGAGTCGTCCCACTAGCGCTCACTGTGAGCGCAATCACATTGTATCGGGAGCGCTGGCAACCGTAATGGTCCATCCCGGATTACCTCACTTTGACAAGTGTCCCGATTCCAATCTGCGAGTGTCCTAACTAGGACAGCACCCGAATCCCCAATTGGATTTGAGAATCTTGCCGTTCGGATTAAACAAAGGGAAACCATGACTTAGCCGATGTTCTCGGTGGCACGGCCCGTGTGGCGATCACGGGATGATCTAGCGGTCACCGGCTTTTTATACGGCCATCAATCAGTATGCAGTTTGTGCCACGCGCCCGGGGGGATTATGCACGGTTCTGGGCATATAGATTTCGATGGTGCCCAATTCGTTCGCAGTTTTCTGCCCGCGAGTTTGAACCGTGAAGTGCTTGGCCAGGCTGGTCAAACGCCATGCCCGCAGCCGCCTCGGGTTCGCGCGGCTCCTCTCTTCCGGATCGCTGGTGTATCGCTGGTGTAAAGGAGCGGCCCCAGCGAGTGGGCACTAACCGGGGCCGAGTTGCACTTTGGTCGTCCCGATGCTGCCCGGCAGGAACAGCACCCGGACAGGAGATAATCCGGAGTGCGCTGCGCTCGTTCCTATGCCCGCGTGTCCTGGTCCCTTGCGCGAGCGTTCTGACGGGGACGGCATCGGCTGAATGCCTTCGCGTCGGATGGAGCGAACGGAAACCGCGGCCTGGCTGATGTTCTCAGTAGGACTACCGAGGCGGCATAGTAAATGTTCTAGCCCCATCATTTTCCATGGGACGTCATCTGTTCTTGCTGTGCGCCGAGGCCGAGGTCGCTCGGGTTGGCAACGGTGATAGCCAATTTGGGACATGTCCTTTGGCACAAATTGTATAGGCTTCCAGTCATCAGGATTTTGCTCACCTTCCTGGGGCTAGGGCCAACGCCGTCCGCAGCTATTTCAAGCGGGCGGCGTTGTGCTGTCGGGCGTCCGATCGACTGAATGGGTCAACGCTCCGGAGCGCCGCGCCGGCCTGTTCTCGGACCATTTGGATAGCGGTCCGGCGCGATCCGTAGTTCTCCGGGCTAGAACAAAGTTCCGCGAGCAGGCGGATCCGCCCTCGTCCCAAGTGTCCTGGATAATCAACGAGTTACCGGCAGATTTGGTGACAGCGGCGTGCGATTGGCACAATCTGCATACTACCTTGGTATCCCTCCTGCCCCCCAAAAAAACTACGTAGCCTTCACTGGAAGACTCGGGTTCCGCCAGTGTTCGTAACATTGGCGCGCCGGGGCCGACGCCAGATTTCGCGTCGCGAGACGCGGCGTGCCGCCGGCGGATGGATCCACTTCGGGATCCACACCGACGTCCGGACGGGCGCTGCAGTTCACAACATCGTTTTACGGGCGTTAATTATACAACCTTTAGTTTAATTATCGACGACCGCCATTCCTTCGCGGAACCGTTCCAGATGATTCACAAGGGCGTCGAATTCAGCGTCACGCAGGTCACGGCCGGCGTCTGGAAATGGCGTTTCCAGATCGGTGACCGGGTCTTCACCGGCAAGACCGAAGCGAAACTCGACCTCCTGGCGATCCGCCGCGTGCAGCTGCGGATCGACCGCGAGCTGAACAATCTCGGGCTGGGACGCCCCCGCGGGCAGAGCGATCGGGATTGAGGCGCGGCGGGTTGGATTGGCTCCGCCGCGCAAGCCAAACAGGCCGCGCGCTTCAGTCTGCGCTGGCCAGCCGCCGCATCGTGAACTCGATCTCGCCGCCGGGCAGCTCACGCCAGCTCTCGACCGCGCTCATATAGGCAGCCTTCGGATAGCGCTTGAGAAAGGCGCGCGCCCGCAGGCGGGCCTGATCGCGCGGCAGGCTGAAGGTCTCGCGCAGATAGCCGTCATCCGGCTTGCGCCGCGCGGCCATCCGGCTGGCGAGATCGCGCGGACGAAATACCATTGCCGCAACTCCGGACCAACTGACGACGCACCCAATATAGGGGTGACGCCGCGAGAATCCGAGTCTGCAGGAAGTGGAAGCCGCCCCGAAGGAGCGTTACTGCGCGGAGCTTCCGGTCTTGGTTTTCGGCTTGGCGGGATGGGCCGCCGCCTTCGGCGCATCGCTGCGCACCGCGCCCCAGGGATCGGACGATCCCTTGGCATCCGGAATCTTGCTCAACGAGTCCTTGTAGGCCTTGTCGTTGACCGCATCCCGATCCTTCTCCTCCTGGGACTTGGACTTGACCTCAGGCATCAGATTGACGTTCGGCATTTGCGCATAGGCCGGCGCCGACAGCAGCACCGCAACCGCAACTGCGCTCAAAACTCTCATCAGAACGCTCCTTGCATTTTCGTCAGCGGTATATCACCGCAAGAAAGCGGTCGCCAAGCGTGTCCATCGCTGCCTAGAGGTGGTCTGATTTGCAGGATTTCGGCGACTGCATCCAGTCGTCCCAGATCGGACCGCATCGCGTGCAGCCACCAAGCGCAAGCCCGATCGCGATCACGCCGCCCAGCAACACCAACCTGCGGAACATGTACGCCCCCAACGCTGACGAGCGGCAATTGGGCGCCAAAACTGGGGCATTTTCAAGCCGGGCACGGCGCTTGCAGCGCAGCGCGAGCGCCTCGGAGCGCAGCGCAAGCGCGACGGTTTGACCGGGCGGCTCTGCAAATTACAGTGCGCAACAAAGCAGAAAAGGAATCGACGACATGACTTTGGCGATGAGCTGGGACGAATGGACGCGGCATGACGGGACAGCGCTCGCCGCGCGCGTCCGCAACGGCGAGCTGACGCCGCGGGAGCTGGCGGCGCAGGCAGCCGCTGCCGTCGCCAAGGTCGATCCCGCGCTCTCGGGCGTGGTCGAGCTGTTCGACGACGTGATCGCAGATCCCGCGCGCGACGGCGCCGACCTCAACGGCCCGTTCGCCGGCCTGCCCTTCCTGATGAAGGATCTCGGCCCGACCTTGAAGGGACGGTTGCAGGAGATGGGCTCGCTGATGATGCGCGGTAACCGCGCCGCAGCCGACACCTTCCTGACCACCAAGCTGCGCAAGGCCGGTCTCAATTTGATCGGCCGCACCACCACGCCGGAGTTCGGGGTTTGCAGCTCGGCCGAGAACCCCGCGGTCTATGTCACGCGCAATCCCTGGAACACCGACTACACCACCTGCGGCTCGTCGGCCGGCAGCGCGGCGATGGTCGCCGCCGGCGCGGTGCCGATCGCGCATGCGACCGACGGCGGCGGCTCGATCCGGATTCCCGCCGGCGTCAACGGCAATATCGGACTGAAAGTATCGCGCGGCGTGTTCTCGCTCGCGCCGCATCTGTCCGATCTCACTGGCCTCGTTTCGATCCAGGGCTGCCAGTCGCGCTCGGTGCGCGACACCGCCGCCTTCGTCGACGCGTGTCGCGGACCTGCGCCCGGCGAGTTCATGCCGTTCTGGACCCCACAGGAGCCCTACGCAGCGATGATCGCGCGCGACCCCGGCCGCCTCAAGATCGCGCTGTCGCACACCTGGGGCGACTACCGCGCGACGCCGCATATCACCGCCGAGCTCGAGCGGGTCGGACGCTTCCTCGAAGGTCTCGGCCATCAGGTCGATTACGCACTGCCGTCGCTCGACTACACGGAAGCCTTCGCGGCGCAGACCACCTGCTACATCAGCAATTTCGCCGTCGTGATCGGCAACATGCTTGCGGCGCGCGGCCTGGAGCGGCCACCGGCGGACCTGATCGAGCCGATCAATATCCGCATCTGGGAGCATGGCCGCGACTTTAGCTTCGCCGATCGCGCCCGCATGCAGGCCACCTTCAACACGACGGCGCGCGGCTTCGGCGCGTTCTTCGAGGATTGGGACATCATCCTGACCCCGATCACGGCGCTGCCGACGCCGAAGGTCGGCACCACGGAGTATCTCACCATCAGCGACAACCCGTCGGTGCTGGACTGGTTCGGCAATCTCTGGCGCAACTTCGCCTTCACACCGCTCGCAAACCTCTGCGGCATCCCGGCGATCTCGCTGCCGCTCGCGACCAACGAGCACGGCCTGCCGCTCGGCATCCAGGCGATCGCAAAACAGGCCGATGACGGCCTGCTGCTGCAGCTCGCCGCCCAGATCGAGCGGGCGATCGACGGCAAGTGGAATGCCGGCAAGACGCCATTCGTGCATGTCACGCGCAACTAGGCGATAGATAGAGAACAATAAATCAACAGGGGAAACGGGACGTCATGCAGCAGGCCGGTGAATTCGGGATCGACGAGGCGCGACGGGTGATCGGCGACGTCTTTGCGCCGTGGGTGCAGGATCTCAATCTGTCGATCGAGCAGTTCGAGTTCACACCGCCGCCCGGCAACGCTGCCGATTGGCAGCCCGGCGCCATCCTGCGCATGCCGTTCTCGGAGCGGCTGTGCCGCAATGGCGGCATCGTCTGCGGCCAGGCCCTGATGGCGTTCGCCGACACCGCGATGGTGCTCGCCAACCTCGCAGCCAACAAGGGCTATCGCCCGATGACGACGGTCGACCAGACCACGCATTTCATGCGCGCGGTGACCGCCTCCGACGTGCTGGCTGACGCCCGCGTGGTCCGGCTCGGCCGCACCATGAGCTTCGGTCGTGTCACGCTATCCTCCGCCACCGACAACAAGCCGGTGGCGATGGTGTCGAGCGCGTTCGCGATGTTGCCGGGATAGAGCATCATCCGGAAAAGTGCGAAGCGGTTTTCCTGCGACAAACGCAACGCGTTTGCGCTGAGATTATGCTCAAAACAAAAAGCTTACTTGCCGAGAACGGCCTCGGCGGCGTTGACGATGCTGATGGTCGGATTCTTTCCGCAATAGGTGCCGAACTTCTTGGCGTTCTCGGTAAACACCTCGGTGTCGATGATCGCCTCGTCGGAATCGCCCTTGTACCAGCCATCCATCCAGATCAGCACCATCTTGATGTTGTCGTCGCCGCCTTCGACGAACTGCTTGCAGGTCATGGTCGAGAGATCGAGGACGGTGGCGTTGGCCGGCGCGGACGGCAAGGCAAGCGCGGCGGCCAAGAGGATCGGTGCAGTGATCTTCTTCATCGCAATCTCCATGGGCAATGATCTGGAATGAACCGGTCGCTGGGAAAGCCAGCGTGTCCGCCCGCGACCCGTAAGCGATGCGTTACATCGAACGCAAGCACGGCATCGCGCGGATCAGCACGAACGTCGTTTCGGTGCACGCATTGAGAATTCGTGTTTCTGATGTGTGACGGCGCCGCGCTAAAACATGATTAGAACAGGGCGTGTACTCGAAAATCCAGTGTATGCGAGCGGGGATAGCGAGGTCCGTGTCGCTCTCAAAGCATCGGCGATGCTTTGGGGAATGTCCGCCCAGGGGGGGGTCTTGGCTGTGTGAAAACGCCAAACTGATTGAGCTCGATAGAACACTTTATGCGTCCAAGACCGATCCGGCGGTCATGAGCGCAAGCGATTTCAACAAAGACGACGAACTGAGGAATGTAGTTCTAGCCGCGTTTCGGTCTTTCGCGTTTTTACACAGCTAGGGTCAAATGCGGCGGTCGAGGATCGTTGATGAGACGTCCGGAGAGCACCCAACACCGGACCAGTCGGAAGCAGCGCGTTGCCGGACGCCGCCGGCGATTGTGACTATCGTCGGTACCGGGAACGGTTGGCCAGGAATTACGTTCCATACAAACACAAGGAACACTCCTGGCGGTCAACCGGAAGAAGGCTACGCTTGGCATATGAAAAAGACGTTCTCCGACAAAGTGCGCGATATCGTCCGGAAAATACCGAAAAGCAAGACGATGACGTACAAAGAGGTCGCTTCAAGAGCTGGAAATCCGAAGGCGGCACGGGCTGTCGGAGCCGTTATGCGATCAAATTACGATCCGTCGATACCGTGCCATCGCGTCGTTGCGAGCGACGGAAAGATGCGCGGGTACAACCGCGGTGCGCGCATCCGCTGATCGCTCTGCGGACGAACGCGCGTGTGTTCTTTTTGGGTCCGAGGATAAGGTCCGCTTTGGCCCAAAGAAGCGACGTCGTTTAGATCGGCTTCAGTTTTTTCAGACTGGCGTGACCTTGCTTGCCGACGATGATGTGGTCCTGGGTTGTCATACGAACTGCTTCGCGATCTCAACGATCACTCGCGTCATCTCGATGTCAGCACGCGATGGTGTTGGGTCTCCTCCCGGATGATTTTGCATCAGCACGACCGGACGGCATGATGTCCGCTTGGGGTCAAAAGCGCCGTTCGGAGTGGCGTTCAGTGACTTCCGGTCTACCGCGACAAGCAGACAAAGCCCGCCCGGACTTCGCATTAGGGCCAATACGCGACATTGGCTCGCGTATCTCCTCCGGCGACCAAGGCGCTGATCAAGTTGCACGAGCCTTCGCGCTTATTCGCCTTCGTCGGGTTCTCTGACGACCGGCGGCTGGCGCTCGTCATCCGGTTCGGTGTCGTTGTCTTCGTCCTCGTCATCATCATCATCGTCATCGTCATCGTTGGGATGTCGTGGTGGCATCGTGTTGTCCATGATGGTGACGAGTCTCCACCCAGACGCGGAAAACCTCTCAAGGACGCGCTTGGTCACGTGGTGGCTCCTTTGCTGGATTTGCGACATTCATGCGCCGATGTTATCGCGCAGGGCCAAGGTCGAAAGGGCGCCGACCGCCCCCCCGCCAGCTTGTCCGCCTGGTCTATGCGACGGAAAAGTCAGCAGACTTGACCCGGATGCGGTCGGCATGCAGCGACCAATCGCAAAGTCTTTCGGCTTTGCAGAATCTTTCCTTGGCGATCTCCTTCGCCTCGCTCTCAGTCGGAGCGTCGATCTCCAGGATCCTCTGGCAAATCTCGGCCTGCCGACCGTTATCGCCGAGCACATCTTTCGTGAAGCAGACTACGAAGTGCGACATCGGGACCTCCTGAGACTTCTGTGAGCGCCCCTCTTCTAACCCAAATGACGCCAGCATTTTTGATAGGGATCAAGCGCTAGGATTGCGCAGGCAATTTGGGACCAGACGCGTGCATCGCGATCGCGCCTGTCCGCGCCTGCACTAGGTTCAATTGCATCCACGAAGAAACTGCGCTCGCTCTCCGGTTGCGGGGGAGATGCAGCGAATGCCGCCAGGCCGATTCAACCTGAATCCGTCGCGCTTCAGCGGAGGCGACACTTGCACAATTTCGGAATATTAGAAATATACCCCTGACTTGCCCGACGTGTCAAGTTGCGTTTCGAACGCCGGCGGCCGCCGGCTCCTTTGCATGGGGTTGTTTTCGATGTTTTGGCGGTGCGCACCCGCGGCAGGGAGCACCTAAGCGGATCGCGAGCGGCGGCTCCGCCGCCAGCGGCACAACGACGCAACGAGGGCGACGAGCGCGAGACCGCCAGCGACCGCCTTGACGGTCAGCCGCCCACCGGGACGATCGATCAGGCGCGCGAGAGGCGAAACAGCTTCGCCCTGACGCGGCAGGCGAAACGCCACGACGCTGTCGCCGATC
The DNA here is from genome assembly GCF_001908235.1 of Bradyrhizobium sp. NAS96.2. GTDB lineage: Bacteria > Pseudomonadota > Alphaproteobacteria > Rhizobiales > Xanthobacteraceae > Bradyrhizobium. The sequence goes on along the minus strand of NZ_LGHK01000003.1, from coordinate 35,758 downwards.
GATGTGCCGCCTTCGGAATGGCCGCCGGCACCGATCACGACATACTGCTCGCCCTTCCACAGATAGGTCATCGGATTGGCGACGCCCGGCACCGGAAGCCGGCCGAGCCACAATTGCTTTCCCGACTTGACATCGAACGCGCGCAGATAGGCATCCATCGCGCCGGTGAACACCAGTCCGCCCGCGGTGATCGCAACGCCATTGAGCAGCGGCGTGCCGGTATTGAGCGCGATGCCGAGCGGCGCGAGATCCTCGCTGGTGCCGACCGTCGAATGCCAGAGCACCTTGCCTGCCTTGAGATCGACCGCCACCGTCTCACCCCACGGCGGCTTGTTGCACGGCGAGCCGACCTCCGTGCTCGCCAGTGCCCGCGACATCGCAAACGGTGCGCCCTGCTGCTGGCCGAAATCATGGCCGGGCGGCGGATTGAAGCCCTTGGCCTGGTCGCGCGGAATCAGGGTGATGAGATGCGCCGCATGGCTGACATTGGCGAGGAGGATCTGGTTGACCGGATCGAACGCCGCGCTACCCCAGTTCACGCCGCCGCCGGTCATCGGATAGACGATCGTGCCTTGCGTCGACGGCGGCGTGTAGAGCCCCTCATTGCGGGATTGCGCGAGCAGCTTCTCGCACGCCGCGCTGCCGATGCCCGGCAGCATGCCGCCGACATCATCGGCCGTCATGCGCTGCGTCAGCAATGGCGGCACATGGGTCGGAAACGGCTGCGTCGGCGACAGCTTCTCGCCCTCGGCGCCGCTCTGCGGCACCGCGCGCTCCTCGACCGGCCACACCGGCTTGCCGGTATCGCGATCAAGCACGAACACGAAGCCCTGCTTGGTCGGCTGGATCACGACGTCACGCATGCCGTTGCCGGTGTCGATCCGCGCCAACGTCGGCTGCGCCGGCAGATCGTAATCCCAGACGTCGTGATGCACGGTCTGGAATGCCCATACCAGCTCGCCGGTCTCGATCCGCAGCGCGACCACCGAATTGGCGTGCTCGTCATTGCCGGGGCGCTTGCCGCCCCAGAAATCGGGACTGGGCGATGTCGTCGGCAGGAACACCAGGCCCCGCTCCTCGTCCACCGACATCGGCGCCCAGACATTGCTGTGGCCGGCCTCGACGCTGTCGTGCACCAGTGGATCGAAGATCCAGCGCGGTTGGCCGGTCCGCGCATCGAAGGCGCGCACCGCGCCGACCGGCGCATCGACCCGCCGGTTGTCGCCGATCGCGGACCCGACCACGACCACGCCGCGCCCCGTCACCGGCGCCGACGTGATCTGAAATTCGCCCGGCCATTCCAGCTTCATGCCGGCATCGATCTTGATCTCGCCGCCATTGCCGAAATCGGCGCAGGGCTTGCCGGTCCTGGCATCGAGCGCGATCAGGCGCGTGTCATTGGTGCCGGTGAAGATCCGTGACTTGCAGGCCGCACCTTCGGCCGCACGATCATCGGTCCAGTGCGCAACGCCTCGGCAGACGAAGCGGTTGGCCGGCCGCTGCGCCATGCTGATCTTCGGATCGAAACGCCATTTCTGCGCGCCGCTGCCGGGATCGAGCGCGATCACTTCGTTGAACGGCGTGCAGAAGATCAGGCTGTCCGCGACGAACAGCGGCGTCACCTCGAACTTGGTGCGCTTCATGACCTCGGGCGGGCGGGCATCGAGATCGCCGGTGCGGAATTCCCAGCCGCGCACCAGCGTGCCGACATTGTCCGCCGTGATCTGCGTCAGCGGCGAGAAGCGCTGTCCCCCGCGATCTCCTCCCCAATACTCCCAGGCGAGCGCCGGTTGCACGCAAAGCACCAGAGCGGCGAGCAGGCGAAACAGGGACCGCATTGCGTCCTCCCGCAAGATGCGATCATCGGACGCCGCATCTCATGCGGGAAAGCCTTTACGCGATTGGCGCCTCAGTATCCACCCCTGTGATAGCCGCCGCCATAATTGCCGCGATAGCCGCCGCGGATGCCAATCCCGATTCCGATCGGCGGTCCGACCGGCTCGTAGACCACGGCCGGGGGCGGCCGGCGCACCACGACGACGTCGCCCTCGACCACGACGCGCGGCGGGCGCTTGCCTGCGCGCCGCGGCGGATCGGGTTCGGCGCGCTTCTTCGCCGGCGCGGCAGCCTTCTGCTGCTCCGGCGGCGCGGCGTTGCAGGGACACGTCGGCGCCGCCAGCGCGACATTGGTCGCGGGCACGCTGAGCGCTGTGGCCGGCGTCAGGTCGGGACGGTAACGCAACCGTTCGATCAACTTGCGCGCGGTGGCCGTGAGATCGCTGTCGGGATACAGCACGAGGAAACTGCGATAGGCCGCCGCGGTGTTGGCGAGAACAGCGTCGTTCCACGCCACCATGCGGCGATGCCGGTCGAGCCAGTCGCGCGCCTGCAGGCCGCGCGGCGTGCCGGCGAAGATCGCGGCGAAGGCTTCATAGGCTTCGTCGGTGCCGTCCACCACGATCAGTTCGTTTGCAGCCTCGATCGGCTTGCCCTGCAATTCGCGCTTCCATTCGTCGACGGTACGCTTGGTCGCGGCCGGCGCCGGCGTGGCCGCGGGCGAGGATGAAGGACCTGCCATGAAGCGGAAGTCGTCGGTGAGCGACGAGGAGTCCCACGGTGTCTGGCGGCCATCGGTCGCCTTGTTCACGGCAAGACGAACGCGCTTGAACGTATCCTCGATCGGGATCCCCGGCTCCTTCGCCGAAGTCAGCAGCGCGGTCGTGTAGGGGCTGTTGGCGCCGCTGCCGTCCTCAGCCTCGGCCCCCGGTGACGTCGAGAACGACACGAAGGTGCCGGGCGCGCCGATCTTGGCATCGACGATGGCAAGCCCGTGCCCCGCGGTCTTGCTGAGTTCCGGGAAGGGATTGTTGCGACATGCATCGAGCAGCACGATGCGCATCCGGCTCGGCACCGAGGTCAGCGTGTTCAGGATGTCGTTGAGCCGGACCGCCTGGATCGGGATGTCGGCCTCACGCTTCGGATCGACATCGACCGGCACCAGATAGTTCTCGCCATCGATCTGCAGGCCATGCCCGGCATAGAACACCAGCGCCACGGTGTCGGCGCCCTTCGCCACCACCTGGCCGGCGAAGTCGCTGATCCGGGCGCGCATCTCATCCTGGGACAGATCCGACGCCGCCGTCACCGCAAATCCGGCATCCGTCAGCATCTGCGACATAGCCTTGGCGTCGTTGGCCGGATTGGGCAGCGCGGGCACCGACTTGTAGGCGGACTGCCCGATCACCAGCGCCAGACGGCTTTCCGCCGATGCCGGCACGGCGCCGAACAGGATCGCGGCCGGAACGATCAGGCTGAGGAGCGAACGGCGAAGCATGGCGGCCTCCGACAAAGGACATCGGAGATGGGTCGAAAGCCGTGAGATGAAGGTTCATGCCGTGCGGCAATGTGCTGCCGCCGACGCCGGTCGTCATGTCCACGCGCCGCAGGAACCCGGTGAGCGCCGGGTATTGCGGCGACTACTTCGGTTTCTTGGCCGGATCGGCGGCTGGCTTGGTGACACCCCAGGGATCGTACTTCTCCTTGGGCTCGGGGATCCGATCGAGCGCGGCCTTGTAGGCCTTCTCGTCGATCTTGGGCTTCTGCTCCGTCTTCCTGTCATCACCCCCACCGCCTCGCCGGCCCTGGGCCAGGGTCGCTGTCGCGATCAGCGCCAGAATGACGGCAGCAACCGTGAAGCTTCTCATGTCAGTCCCTCTCCCCCGCGGCCGTAGAAACATCCGGCAACACCTCTACCCCAAGATAACTTGTCGCTCGACATTTGTTGATCGACAAAGCGTCGCGCGATGCGAATTCAGCCCCACCAGGGGGCGCAATCTTGGCGGCGGCACATTAAATACGCCCGATGGGACAGGGACAGGTACACGTGGCGGCGCTGCTGGCCGGCGCCGCCTTCATGTTGAGCGGCTGCGGGCTGGCGGATAGCCACGCGGTGTGGCCGGAGATGTTGAAGGTCAAGGCCAGCGAGCCGGCACCGCTCGAGACGCCTCCGGATGTCAAGCGGCTGGTCGCGGGCAAGCTGGATTCGGTGTTCACCGCCGGCTCGCAGCCGTCGCATGTGCGGGTCTCCGCTCCGCTGCACGACCCCCGCGGCACCGGCTGGACCGCCTGCGTGCGCGCCGAACTGACATCAGTGATCGGCAAGCCGCTGGGGACGCAGACCTATCGCGTCTTCATCAGTGAAGGCGCGATCTTCGATCGCCGGCAGGTCGAAGCCGACGACAACTGCATGACCGAGACCTACGAGCCGGTCGAGAGCGCCGTTGCGGTGGAAACGCAGCGGAGCGTGAAACCTTAGCGCATTCACCGTCCCGGCCCGCCAGTCCTACATCGGATATTATGAGATTCTGAAACACGAGCGCCGCCCGCGCCTGGATCAGGCGCCGCTACAGGAAAGGTCCGGTTCGCAGATCAGACGTTGCTGACGCCGCCGTCGACGACCATGTCTGAGCCGGTCATGAACGAGCTCTCGTCCGAGGCGAGGAAAACGGCTGCTGCGGCCAGTTCCTCCGGACGCCCAATTCTCAGCATCGGCGTGTAGTTGGAATACATCTTGCGGATCGCGGCGGCTTCCTCGGCCGTCGACGCCTGAGAGTCCATGATCGGCGTATCGACGGGGCCGGGGCTGAGCAGGTTAGCGCGGATGCCGCTGTCCTTGAACTCGGCCGCCCAGGTCCGGACATATGAGCGCACCGCGGCCTTGGTTGCCGCATAGGTCGAGTGGTTTGCCAGGCCCATATAGTGCATCGCTGACGACACCAGGATGATCGATCCGCCGCCGCCCATCATCGGGAGCATCTTCTGCACCAGGAACAGCGGTCCCTTGGCCATCAGGTTGAACGTGCGGTCGTAGTGCTCCTCCGTGATGTCGCGGAGCGGCACCTGTTCGGTGAAGCCCGCGTTGGAGACCACCGTGTCCACCCTGCCCTTGGCCTTTCGAACGGTCCCGGCGACGCGGTCGAGGTCTTCGAGACTGGACGCGTCCGCCTGGATCGCGGTGACACTGCCGCCGATCAGCTTCGCCGCCTTGTCGAGCGCGTCCTGGCGCCGGCCGAAGATGAACACATGCGCGCCTTCCGTCACGAAGCGCTGCGCGATGGCGAGCCCGATGCCGCTGTTGCCGCCGCTGATCACCGCGACCTTGCCTTCCAATCTCGACATATCAATTCCCTGGGTTTGCACACCCGGATCGTCCGGGGACCTTGCAGATAGGCGCGCCTGCATCGGCCGCTTAGTGCGGACGTGCGCACAGCGGTGGTGCAAAAATGATCCGGATCGCGCGCGTGTTCCGAGGGTGCGTTTTTCCACCGCCACCGATTGGGCAGCTCCTCGCGGGACTATCCCATTCGCAATTCCCGGCACCGTGATCTGCTGCGCCGATGGACGCGCGAAGCCCTCGTTCTGAAGCGCGATGCATGCAGTGACGATATTGCTCCGGGTGATCTGCGTGCGCTGCCGCCGGCCATCGGCCAAGGCCGCCCTGCGGCAGATGGAAGCGGAACGGTCATAGGCCAGGCTCGATTGCCGCGCGGGCGCCGCGACACGCATAGGCGGCGCGGTATGCTGAACGCCCCGTTAACATGATCGCTCGAATTGCCGGATGGCCCCAACGGCATTTTCCATTTCTTTCCGCTAGCGTTGTCCCCGATGAACGCAAGGCCGATCAGCCTCGCGGACCGGGGAAACAGGGACGTGGCCGATATTGCTGACCAGGCGATGATGCGCCGTGCATCGCGCAAGGATGTCACGGACGATCGCGCGTTGCCGCCGCTGTCGGCGGCGCCGGTCGGCGCATGGCGCGCGCTTGCCGAGCGCGCGATCGAGCCCAATGGCTACTACCAGGCGGACTGGGAATTGGCGGTCGATGCGTCCGCGCGCGGCCGCGCCGGCGCATCGCTGCTCAGCGCCGCGGGCGATGCCGGGCAATTGATCGGGCTGCTGCCTGTCGTGCCCTTGCGGCGGATCACCCGGATTCCGCTGCCCGCACTGGTCGGCGCCGAACCCTACGGCACGCTGTGCACGCCGCTGCTGGATCGCGACGCCGCTGAGCAGGCCGCCGGCCAGATGTTGCAGCAGGCGCGCGATGCGGGCGCGCATGCGCTGATCCTGCGCACCATGGCGCTGGAAGGCCCGGCCATGGCGGCGATCCGCACGGTGCTCGCGCGCGACGATTTGCAGCCGCGCCTGCTGAGCACCTATCAGCGCGCGCAGCTCGATGCGACGCGTGATGCCGACGAATTGCTGCGCGACGCGCTCGGGCCCAAGAAGCTGAAGGAGCTGCGCCGCCAGCGTCATCGCCTGTCCGACCACGGCGCGGTGCGCTTCGACGTCGCGCGCACACCGCGTGCCGTTGCGGCTGCGCTCGAGACGTTCCTTGCGCTCGAAGCCGGTGGCTGGAAGGGCCAGCGCGGCACCGCGCTCAGCCAGCATGCCGGCGACGCGGCCTTCATCCGCCGCGCGACGGCGGCGATGGCCGAAGCCGGCCGCTGCGAGATCGTCACGCTGTATGCGGGCGGCACCCCGGTCGCCGGCGGCATCGTGGTGCGCCACCAGGACCGCGCCTTCTTCTTCAAGATCGGCATCGACGAGCGCTTTGCGAAGCATTCGCCCGGCGCGCAGTTGACGCTGGAGCTGACGCGCCATCTGTGCGCCGATCCCGCGATCAATTCGGCCGATTCCACCGCGGCGCCCGGCCACCCCATGATCGATCCGATCTGGCGCGGCCGCTTCGCGATCGGCGACGTGCTGCTGCCGCTGCGGCGCCGCGATCCGCTGGTCGCGGCCATCCACGGCGCGCTGACCCTGAACAATGTCGCCTACGAGGCCGCGCGCAGCACCGTCCGCTTCATCCGCAGCCGGCGCGGCAAGCCCGGATAGCACGGCCCCCCTTACGCGAGCCGGCACGGATCGATAGGCTGCGCAAGACGGCCGCGAGCCGATGGCGTCGTGATCTGGCGGGAACGTGACGATCCAGCAATGCTACGTCCGGCAGGACGCGTTGACCGACCCCGGCGCGTTGGCCGGCGCATTTGATGATTTGCCCGAGACGATCTCGGAACTGCGCGAGGTCGTCTCGGGGCTGATCGTTCATGTCGCCCTGGCGGAGCTGTACGGCATCCCGCCTGACACGCCGATGATCAGGCAAACCCAACCGGTCGCAGATCGCTTGAAATCGATCCAGGCGTCGTTCGCCGGATCGCTCACCGCGGCCCGCCCGCCGTGCCGTCGCACGTTCGGCACCTGCCGCGACTATGCGCTGCTGCTGTGCAGCATGCTCCGAACCCGGTCGATCCCGGCGCGGGTCCGCTGCGGCTTTGCCACCTACATCGGCGACGACATCTATCACGACCATTGGATCTGCGAATATTGGTCACCCGCCGACGAACGCTGGCTGCAGGCCGACGCACAGCTCGATGCGCTTCAGATCGACCGACAGCAGATCATGTTCGACTGCGCGAACCTGCCGCCCGATGCATTCCTGACGGCGTCGCAGGCCTGGCGGCTGGCGAGGAGCAACGCGGTTGCGGCCGGTGCCTTCGGGCATGCCGCGACCACCGGCCTGTGGTTTCTTCACGTCAACGTCTACCGCGACCTGCTGTCGCTCACGAACCGGCAAATGTCCAATTGGGATAGCTGGCGCGACGCAGCGCCAGCCGGCAAGGTCTTGAAGGTCAACGCCCTTGCCGAACTCGACCGGCTGGCCGAATTGGTCACGGCGTTCGAGGACGGCGCGGAGCAATTTGCCGTGCTGGACGAGGCGGCATCACGGAGCTTGATGCCGCCCTGGCTGTCGTAGCGCGCAGGCGGCGGACGGTTTACCCTTTCGTAGCCATGCAGACACATCAAGACACAATCGACCTCGCCGTCAGGTTGGTGTCAGCTGGCGCTTCTAGCGTTACGGAGCGCTGTTTCTCAGGCAGCGTATGCCCTTGCCTGGAAAGCCCCATCGGACGGAAACGTCGGGTGGGGCTTTCTGCCGGCACGAGCCCGCAGCCGTCCCCTCATTGCAACGGCGAGTGCGGGGCCGGCAGCATGATGGTCGAGTGCATCTCCTCGAGCAGCGCCGTGCCCTTGCCCAGGAATTCCTGCCAGGCCGGATCCTTCAGCGCGGCGCCGCGCGCCGCAGCGCGGGCGTTGAGATCGGGATAGGCCCAGATATGGCAGACCTCGTTGGGCTGTCCCGCATCGGTTTGCCAGAGGCCGACGATCTTGGAATATTTCTCGCGCTCCGGCATCACGCCGGTGATCAGGTCGAGCCATTGCTTGGCACTGCCGAGCGGCTTGGCGCGATAGTTGCGGAATTCATAGATGTTGCCCTTGGTGGCAGGCGCCACCGGCGGAATGATCGCATTGAGCAGCCGGACCTCCTGGCGCACCAGCAGCGGACGAATCGCCGGAATGTACTCGCCGGTCCAGCGCGGATTTTTCCCGAGCTCGGCGCGCAGCTTTGTCCGTTCGTTGAGATCGGCATAGCTCCACATGTGCATGACCTGATTGAGCGGACCGATCTCGGTGATCCAGTAGCCTTCCAGCTTGCCGAAATTATCGGCGCGGATGTCGCGCGAGATCGTGCTCGCGGCCTTCACCATCTCGCCGACGGTGCCTGGACGTACCGTGTAGGTGCGCAGCTCATAGATCATGGTTGTCTCCCTGATTGTTTCCGATGGGTGGTGTGGGCAAACGAAAAAGCCCGGCGTGAGCCGGGCTTTGGAAAGGGACCCGCGGACTACTCCGCCGCCTGTGCGTTGATCTCGGCCGAGACCTGACGGATGGCGCGGGCGAGCTGCTCGGCCGGCTGGGCGCCGGATACTGCGTATTTCTGCGCGAACACGAAGGTCGGCACGCCGGAGATACCCTTCTCGGCGGCTTCCTGCGCCTGCGCGGAGACCAGCGCGACATCCTCATCGGTGGCAAGACGCTTGCGCACATCGTCGGCATCGAGCCCGACATCGGCCGCTGCCTGCACCAGCACATTGGTGTCGGTGAGATCACCGCCGTCGCGGAAGTACAGCTCCATCAGCCGCTGCTTCATCTCGGCCGCCTTGCCCTTGGCCGCAGCCCAGTGGATCAGGCGATGGCAGTCGATCGTGTTGGGCTGCCGCTTCACGAGCTCGGGATGGTAGGTCAGCCCCTCCTCGCTGGCCGCGGCGACCACACGGCCGGCGATGCCCTTGTAGGCCTCGACCGAGCCGAACTTGGCCGTGAGATATTCGTCGCGGCTGATGCCCTCGCGCGGCACCCAATTGTTGAGGAAGAACGGCCGCCAGTGCACCTCGACCGGCACGTCAGGCACCAGCTTAAGCGCATCCTCGATGCGATGTTTGCCGATGTAGCACCAGGGGCAAACGACGTCGGAGACGATATCGAGGCGAAGCGGCTTCAGATCGCTCATTGGGGTTTCCTCGGGGGTTCCTCGCGGAAATGGAACCCCGAAGGTAGACCGAAAGCGCCCCGAGACAAGCCGCTATTTCATACTGGCTGCCATCTGCCGCATCCGCTCGGCGGTCAGCTCATCGGCCGGAAAGAAGGTCTCCAGCGCCAGTTCCTGCAGCGTGATGTCGACCGGGGTACCGAACACCATCGTTGTCGAGATGAAGCTCAGGATCTCGCCATTGAGGCGGAGCTTGAAGGGCAGCGCGACATTGTTGTCGGTGGTGATCGGCGCCGAGCGCGCCGGGATCGGATAGGACTTCAGGTCCTGGTAGAGTTTGAGCAGCTCCGGATCCGCGGTCGCCTCGCATTGCCGGTGCAGACGCTCGAGAAGATGTGCGGCCCATTCGGCCAGGTTGACGGTGCGCGGCGCCAGGCCCTCCGGGTGGAACGCCAGCCGCAGGATGTTGAAAGGCTGGCCGAGCAGCCGCTGCGGCACGCCCTCGAGCAGCGGCGCCACCATGCGATTGGCCGACACCAGATTCCAGTGCCGGTCATAGGCCAGCGCCGGATTGGGCTCATGCGCCTTCAGCACCAGGTTGATCGCCTCGCGCGCCGATCTCAGCGCGGGATCGTCCAGCGAGCGTTGCGGGAATGCGGGTGCGAAACCCGCGGCGACCAGCAGCACGTTGCGTTCGCGTAGGGGCACGTCGAGGCGCTCCGCCAGTTTGAGGACCATGTCACGCGACGGCGCCGAGCGGCCGGTCTCGACGAAGCTCAGATGCCGCGCCGAGATCTCGGCATCGACCGCAAGGTCGAGCTGGCTGAGATGGCGGCGCTGCCGCCACTCGCGCAGGTGCTCGCCGATCAGGACAGGTTTTGCGGGCTCGGCCCGCGCCAGGGATGCATGTGCGTTCATGGTACAAAACCTACCATGCCGAATTCGCCCGTTCCATTACGCCTGAGGTAATGGATATTGGTACCTACCCAATTGAATTTACTGTGTTTATTTTTCGATCCGCTGGCCAATACCAACACAAATACCAACAATTCGAAGTCAACGACCAGCTACAAAAAAATCGTGGCAAGCTGACTGGTTGGCAGGAACAGGGTGGTGGTGCGAAGACGTATACGATTGTCATCACTGTGGGGGCCGACCGGCACGTCATCGATATTGCGCAAGGGCCAGCGGGCGCCTAACGGAGCGCTTGCAGCCCATTAAGGCAGTTTCGTCTATGCATAAGTTTACTAATCGGACGCGGCCATGCGCGGAGGTGCAGTTTTCTTCTTGATCGGCGTGACGGCAGTATCTGCCTATTCGCTTGGTCATCAGGATGCCAGTCCGAGCAAGTCAGTTTCGACCTCAGCCGCTCAAGGACCGATCGCCCTCGTGGAGCCACCGATCATTGCGAAGCGCGTACCGTTGGCGCCGGTCTTCCGAAGCCCTGAGTCAAAAAAGGAAGTCTCAAGCATCGAGTCGCGGGCACCTGAGAAGCCGGCGCCGCGTCCAACTCCTCAACGCGAGACAAAGCGCAAGGGGGAGGTTGTTTTAACAGCGGCAGCCATAGGTGCAATCATCATCAAGGCTAGTCGAGATCGATATCACGCGACGGGCAAACATTGCGCGTGTCCGGATGACACAATGCGGAATGGAAGGGCCTGTGGTGCCCGAAGCGCCTATTCTCGGCCAGGCGGCGCGGCACCGATCTGTTACCCCAGCGACGTTACCGCGGAGATGATCGAGTCTCATAGGAAGCAACTCGCGAACCGCTAATGCGCTTCTTGGGGGCGAAGAGAGCCAACGCACAAAAGCCGAACCCCACTCCGCCACTCTCAAATCTATGCCGCAATTCTACGGGCGACATAGTCGCAGGCCGTGCGCAAGCCTCAAGGCGAAGCACTGATCACACGCAGCTTGTTCGTCTCGCATTGGAGATCAAGGCGTGAGTGGGAGCGATGCCCTCCGCTTCCTGAAACTATGCCTGCTGGATAAGCGAATGCAATGCCTTAACCGCTGCCTCCCGGCTCTCCACAGGAACAAACAGACTGATCGAATGCGGCGACAATACATACTTGTCGGGTACAATCCCGTGAAGTTCGAGAGCCTGCAATGCCCTGAACGGCAGTTCCGACGAAACGCCGCCGAAGCAGGTGAGGCTCACCGAGCTTGACGCCTCGCGATGCTTGCGCAACTCCTTGCTGCCCTCCATCGTTCGCAACAGCGCGTCGAGCCACTCTGAATCACAGGCCACGTTCATGCTGGTCTTGCCCGCGGCGAAGCCCGAGGCAAGGACCTGGGGCCAAGACAGGCTGTTTTGCTCGAGATGCTGCGCGAATTTCTGGAAACCGTGATTGAGATCTTTGCAATCTATTTCGACATGCTCAATGCGAACCATCGAGTTTACGGCCAGAACCCTTCCCTTTTCCATCCCTGCAACCTCCTTCATCACCTGCGTGCCGTGTTCAACGCCACCCCACCGCTTGAGAACCAGCGGCACATCCTGACTTTGTGCCAGCTCTACGCTGCGAAAATGCAGAACCTTCGCACCCCAGAAGCACATCTCAGACAGGGATGCGAAATCCACCCGTCGCAAGGGCTTTGCATCCGGCACGGTGCGTGGATCGGCCGAGCAAACGCCGTCGACCTCTTTGATGATTTCACAGCGCTCGGCTTTCAGCGCCGCTGCCATCGCAACGGCCGTCGTGTCGCTGCCGCCGCGGCCGAGCGTGGTGATTTCTCTTGTCGCAGCGTTCACGCCCTGAAATCCCGCCAGCACCACAACGCGCCCACGATCAAGTTCCTCACGCACCCGAATGGGACGTACATCCAGGATGCGTGCCGAGGAATGGGAACCGTCCGTCATCACACCGGCCTGACTACCGGTGAAGCTGATCGCGAGCACACCGAGGTCAGAAAGCGCCATGCTCATCAGGGACATACTGATGCGCTCACCAGTCGTCAGCAGCATGTCAAGTTCACGGCGATTGGGGGTGGAGCTTACCTGATAAGCCATCTGGATCAATTGATCAGTGGTCATACCCATTGCAGAGACGATCGCCACGACACGATGACCACGGCGATGCAGGTCGGCAAGACTGCGCGCAACCGCGCGAATTTTCGCCGGTGTTTCAAGGCAGGCACCGCCATATTTTTGCACGATAATGGAATGGTTGCGCATCTACCCTCGGTGAGAAGCCGTGGTCGCTTCGTTCGTCGAACCGACACCGCCTACCCAAGTGCCGACAACTTCAAGGGCCGAATTGATCGCGACAAGGTCCGCGCGGTAGCCGGGCGCAATCCGTCCAAGCTCATCCTCAAGGCCCAGAAAAGTCGCGGGCGTCCGGGAAGCCATGATGAGGGCGTCGATAAGGGAGGCTCCGATAAGCGCAATAGCGTTGCGCACCGCCTCAATCATGGTGAGGTGAGCGCCCGCGAGCGTGCAATCTGGGCCAGTCAAGCGACTTTCGTTCAATGTAATCCGCTTTCCTTGCAGCAGGAATTGCCGATCGTCCGTACCCACCGACGGCATCGCATCGGTGACCAGCATCAAGCGATCGCGTCCCTTGCAGCGGAAGGCAACACGCAAACCAGCGCGGTCAACGTGGATGCCGTCGCAGATGATCCCTGCGAACAGCCGATCGTCCTCAAGCGCGACGCCCACTAGGCCCGGCTCCCGGGCGTTCAACTGCGACATGGCGTTGAACAGATGGGTCACCCCCGAGATCCCACGGTCGACTGCCAGCCGGACCTCCGCTGCGGTGGCGTCACTGTGGCCGGCTGCGATACGCAATCCGGCGCCGATTAGCTCATCGATCATGGATGCGGGCACGCATTCCGGGGCCAAGGTTACGATAGAGCGGCCGTGGCCCCCGAAACTTTTGACCGCGGCGAGATCGCGCCGATCGGGCACGCGTATTTCGGCTTCCGGATGGATGCCCATGCGTGACCGGCTGAGTGCCGGCCCTTCCAGATGAAAGCCGAGCACACCCGGAATCTTGAGGCACGCCGGAGCTACTGCAGCCAAGCGCTCGATGACCTCGCTGCGATCGGTGATGAGGGTCGGCAAGCAGCCCGTAGTCCCTGCTCCGCGGTGCGCTGCGACGATGCGACGAACACCAGCCTCAGTTGGCTCGTCGTTGAGAAGAACTCCCCCTCCTCCGTTCACCTGGACATCGAGGAATCCAGGCGCAAGGATCGCATCTCGGGGCAGCTGGATTGACGCGCACGGCTCCGACTCTCCAAAGGTAACGCTTTCAATCCTGCCTTTCGAAATCCTGACCCGCCCCGGCCCGTGCACCGCGATACCGTCAAAGATTTGCGACGCAGCAATCGTAATAACGTCGGAAGAGGTGCAGTCGCCCATCAGCGTTCATCCGAGAGTGGCAGTCACAGACCCGTGAGACGAGTGCCGTAACCTAAAATGTTCCCCCATCTATGCGTTGGGGGACCCGGACCGAAGCCCTTGCGTTAACTTTCCATGGGAACGAAAGGTACCACGTATCTCGGAATTGACGGGGGCGGAACTCGCTGCCGCGCCCGGATTGAGGACGAAAGCGGCAGGCTGCTCGGCGAAGCGAGCTCGGGGCCTGCGACGACGCGGATTGGTGTCGAAAAGGCCTGGCGTTCCATCATGGAGGCAACCGAAGCGGCCGCCGCGCAGGCCGGCTTGGCGCGCGAGGATTTTGCGCGGATCCACGCCGGAATTGGCCTCGCCGGCCTTGGCCGCCGGGGCGCGGAAGCGGCGCTCAAGAGGATCGTCCATCCGTTTACGTCCACTATCTTCATAAGCGACGGCATGGCCGCCTGTCTCGGCGCCCACAGCGGCGCGGACGGGGCGATCGTGGTAGCCGGCACTGGCTCGGTTGGTGTCGGCGTGATCGGCGGCCGCGAAATTCGTCTCGCCGGTTACGGCTTTCCTGTCTCCGACGAAGGCAGCGGCGCCGACATCGGTCTGCAGGTCGTGCGCTTGGCGCTGCGGGCTGCTGATCGCCGCAGCGAGCTGACCCCACTGCTTTCAGAGGTACTTGGCGCATTCGATCATGATCCCTATCAGGCAGTGGCATGGTCTGAAGAAGCCAAAGCAACAGATTACGCGGGGTTTGCGCCGATCGTGATACGGCACGCCAATCAGGGCGATCCGGTCGGCCGCCGCATTGTCGAGCGCGCGGCCGATGCCATTGGCGATCTCCTCGATCTGTTCCTGGCGAGAGGAATTGACCGGCTCGCGCTCGTGGGCGGACTCGCGGCTGCCATTACGCCCTGGCTGACACCTGATCTGCGCGCCCGCCTGAAGCGTCCTGACGCCGACGCAGCGGCCGGTGCGTTACTGGTGGCGCGAGGACGGCTCGATCTGCCCGAGAGAGACACTGACCATGAACAGGCATCAAAGTTCCGCGGTTAAGGGCGCATGGATCAATATGGCCACCGAAGAAGTCGATCCCCGCTTTGTCGATCTTGATGCATGGCCGCTCATGTCCGCGGTGGAAGCGATGTGGGAGGGCCAGCTTGCAGCCGTTGCAGCGATCGGCCATGCCCTTCCCGCAATCACTGCGGCGACCGAAGCAGCCAAGGCGGCGCTGGGCGATCGCGGACGCATTGTGTATGTCGGCGCCGGTACCTCGGGCCGCGTGGCGGTCCAGGACGGCGCCGAGCTTATGCCGACCTTCGCCTGGCCCAAGGAGCGCGTTCGCTTCATCGTCGCCGGCGGAGATAGCGCGTTCGTCACCAGCATCGAGGGCGCGGAGGACGATGTCGATGATGCGGTCATGCAGATCGATGTCGCGCGACTCACGCCGCACGACGTGGTGATCGCAGTAGCCGCCAGCGGCACAACGCCATTCACGGTCGCGGCGCTGCAGCAAGCAGGCTCTTTCGATGCAGTGACGATTGGCGTCGCCAACAATCCCGGCACCGCACTGCTGACATCGGCAAAGTTTCCGATCTTGATCGAGACCGGCCGCGAGCTGGTCGCCGGCTCTACGCGGATGAAGGCGGGCACCGCGCAGAAGGTCGTGCTCAATCTGATCTCCTCAGGGATTATGCTGCGGCTTGGCCGGGTGTATCGCGGCATGATGGTGAATATGCAGCCGACCAATGCCAAGCTGAAGCGGCGCGCAGAGGTCATGGTGGCGCAAATCGCGCACTGTGATCCGTCGCACGCGGCACGCTCGCTCGAGCAGGCCAAGGGAGACATCAAAACGGCAGTCCTTCTGGTGTTGGGTGTCGACAGGGATGATGCCGAGACCGTTCTGAAGAACTGTGACGGCAACCTTCGACGGGTGTTTGCCGAACTCGCCAGGGATGGTGACCGGCATCCAAAGGGAGCGACGGCGCGCAGGCGAGACGGAGCGACTGAGCCATGACGACCTCCGCGATGGCGAGCGAAATCGGGGAAAGCGCCAATGTTGTCGCCAACATTGTTCGCAGCCGCCCCGCCGCGCGCGACATCGCACAACGAATTAGAATTGGCGCCGTTCCCCTGTGTGTCGTGTGTGGCCGGGGAAGCTCAGGGTATGCCGGGGTTTTCTTGAGATACCTTGTCGAGACGCGGCTTCGCCTTCCCGTTTCAGCCAGCGCTCCTTCGGTGATCACAGCATTTCGCACGCCCTTAATGCTCCGCGATGCCCTGTTCATTGTGATCTCGCAATCGGGACGCAGCCCGGATCTTGTCGCGGCGACGAAGTCGGCGCGCGTCTCGGGCGCACGGACCATCGCCATCGTCAATGCGGCGTCGTCGCCGGTGGCTGACGAAGCGGAGTTCGTCATTCCGATCGAAGCTGGCGAGGAGCACTCGGTGGCGGCGACAAAGACCGTGATCGGCTCGATGGCGGCCTGTGTCGGACTTGTTGCCGAGCTCGCCGGAGATCGAGCGCTGCGGTCAGCCCTCGATAGGCTGCCCGAGCGGCTGGACCGAGCGCTGGCGCTCGATTGGTCCGAGATTGCCGATGGTCTCACCAAGGCGTCAGCCGTTTTTGTGGCGGCCCGGGGTCTGGCCCTGGGCTCGGCGAGGGAGATCGCGCTCAAACTTTCGGAAATCCTGCGCCTGCCCTCCATAGGTCTGAGCGCCGCCGAGCTGCAGCATGGGCCACGCGCCGCGCTATCGTCGCGTACGCCGGTTGTCATGATGCGCCTCATGGATGAAACGGCGGCCACGGTGGACGCACTGGTAAACGAGTTGCGTGAGCAAAAGTTTGCGCTGCATCTCTGCGGCGGACCGCATGGCTCGCTGGCCTGGCTGACCGAGGATGATCCCGCCACCGACCCGATCACCATGCTCGTTCCGGCCTATCGGATGATAGAGCAGACGGCGCGTGCCTGCGGATTTGATCCGGATCGTCCCCCTCGCTTGCGCAAGATTACCGAGACGTTTTAATAGCGGACTAATCGTTGGCCGGAGACTCAAAATCTGGAGCACTGCCGCATCGGTCTCACAAGCGCCTCTCTCCGGTCGACATAACTCTTTATGCTGCGGCGAAAGGGCGTTGCCGGGCGGAAGCCGCCAATTCTCGACAACGGCTGTGCGTCAACACCAGAGACCGGATATGGCCAAGCGCACGTTAATGCAGCCGGTCAGTCGCGTCCATCTCGGATATCTAGGACGAAGCGACATCTAAAGTTGCTGTCCTTTTGGCCTTGCGAAATTCCGCGTCTCCATCGAGAAATGCCTCAAGCATAAACGGAATCAACTCCATGACCTCCTCCCGGCTACCGTAAGTCTCCGCATAAAAGTCGGCGTATTCGCGCAGCCGCTTGGCAAGGCTTGGCGCCAACACAACACTCATCTTCACCGGCGTCCGATCAGGCAGCTTCGCAAGCTTCATGCGTCATTTGCTCTTCGCGGCGGATTGAACATCCTGGTAAGGCTTCAACACCAGATCCTTCGAGACAATCACGCGCAGCGGCCATCCAGGCCGCACCGTGATCGTCGGCTGCACATCGAGCTCGCGCTCCACGAGGCGCTGCCCGGCACGATGGGTCGTTTGCTGCGTACTCTCCCTTAGCGCCTTCACGAGATCGCTCTCGTCATTGCCGATCGATAGCTGGGTCCCCACCCCGATCAACGTCGCCAAGGCCACGCCCTTGAGCAATTGCCAGGTATGGAAGTCCACCTCGTCCTCGAGCCCGGCATAGCCTGCGACATCCGTGGCTGGAAGGTTCTCGATCACTATGGAGTTGCCGTTCGGCAAAATGAGCCGTGTCCACACGACCAGCGCCCGCTTCTGGCCAAAGGCGACAACGCTGTCGTACTTGCCCACAAGCCGCGTCCCTTGCGGGATAAGGAGATGTTCACCAGTCACAGTATCAAAGACGTTCTCTGTAACCTGGCCGATGGTTGCGCCAGGCAGATCCGAATTGAGCCCGGTAACGAGGCTAGCCGGAATGATCGACCCGGCCATGACTGCATGGGTCGATGGTGCCGGTTTCAGCGTATGCGGATTGGTGGTCTCCGTGTCGGCCTTCGTTCCCACAAAGGCGAGCTTCCGTGCTTGCGACGAGGGAACGATCTCACTGGATCGATCGACCATCGCCTGTGCTGTCTTGGCGAGTTCGGCGGCTGATGGTCCCGTATCGGTGGTTGATGGCCGGAACGCAGATGGGGCGGCAGCTGCCACTTCGGTCATGCTTGCCTGCCTTCGCCTGTCCTGCTTCTCCGACAGGCGGAAGAACAATCCTGACTCCTTTGCCTGCTGGGCGATCCGGGTCTGCCGGATCCGCTCGGCCCGTTCGGCGTCTTCTTCCGGGTTGGTCCGGAAGCCCGTATCCGATGCCACACCGGCCTTCTTCTCGTTTTCGACGAAAGCCCGCCCGACGTCCCCCGGCGACGGCGGTCCAAGCCGCGGGATCGATGGCGACAGTTCCTCGTAGGACTTTGGCAGCCTGCTCAACCCCTCGGCGGTCTGCTTGCGGTCAGTATTAAAGAGCTCCGTCCGCACCGACTGCTTGAAGGACTGCGGTCGGAGCGCCACGAGTGTCGCTCCGGCAATCAACAACGCGGCGATCGCGCAGCCGGTCATGAGGGCGCGCCTATTGAGGCGCCGAACTGGCCGCGGACGTGCTCGTAGTTCAAGCGGCTCAGGATCCCGGTCGAACCCCGTCGTCATGATGCATTCCCCGTGCTGCTGAAGCTCTGCGATACGGGACGCGCGTCAATACGAATGATCCGGACAATGCGCTGAGGATCTTCACCAAGGCGGAGCTCAGCGACACCAAACATCCGGTCGACGATGTAGTAGGAACCTCGAACCCGGTAGTTGACGAGGTTCGGCCGGCCATCGGCGCCGGCAACGAATAAGGGTGGCGCCTCCCCTTGTGAGAGACCAGACGGCATCTGGATATAGACCTTGCGACCGTCGTCGAATGCACGCACCGGCCGCCAGGGTGGATCGTCTCCTTCGATGCGATACCGGAAATTCAGGTTGTCGAGACGTACCCCGCGATCGGCGATCCGCTGCTCGCTTTCCTGGGCGGCGACGTTCTGCTTGTGGAGCGCTACAAGCGTGTCTGTCGGATAAGTCCAGGAGATCGACGCCATATAGGTCTGCTTGGTCGAGACGAGCTCGAGGTGATAGGCCCGCCGGTCCGTCAGCACGACGAGGTTCGTCTGGATATCCGCCAGCGTCGGCTTGACCAGGATGTGCACCCGACGGGAGTTGCCCTGTCCGCTCGAAGTATCGCCCACCACCCAGCGCACCGTATCGCCGGTGGAGACATCCACCAGTTCTTCGCCTGGTTGAAGCCCGATGGTCGAGACTTTTTCCGGGCTTGCATAGAGCCGGTAGAGTGCGCCTTCCGTCCAGGGGTAGACCTGAATGGCGTTGATATATCCGGCACGTGTTGGCTCCATCCTCGCCGCC
The DNA here is from genome assembly GCF_001908235.1 of Bradyrhizobium sp. NAS96.2. GTDB lineage: Bacteria > Pseudomonadota > Alphaproteobacteria > Rhizobiales > Xanthobacteraceae > Bradyrhizobium. The sequence goes on along the minus strand of NZ_LGHK01000003.1, from coordinate 16,516 downwards.
TTGTTGGCCTTGGCGATCGCCTGTTCCGGCGGGAGCTTTTCCTCCTTACCGCCCTTTGCCGGAACGGGCTTCAATTGACCCGGCAAAGGCAAGACCTTCGGTGTCTCGACCACTTGTACCGGCGCCGGCGGGTCGGTCTCCGGGAGCGCCTTCTCAAAGGTCATCTCATCATAGGGCGCTTCAAGGTTGAGCTTGGTGGCGCAGCCACTGAGCACAAGCGACAAGGCCAGGACGCCAGTCGACGCGAGCTTACTAAAAGCAACGGTGTTCATTTGGCGTCTCCAATAAGGTCGCGCGACCAGTTGAGCGAATGGACGTAGAGTCCGAGAGGGTTTTTGCGCAGCGTTTCGGCATCTGCGGGCGGCTTGAGAACCGTGGTGACAAGACCCGTGAAACGTTCGGTCTTTGCGATCGCGCCGTTCTCGTAGGCGTTTTCCTTCCAGCGGACCTCGAAGCTGTCGCCGGACGCGCGCACCACTGAGGTGACTTCTGCGGTCACGGTCTTGGACCCGATCTTGGTGAACGGATCGGTTTCCCGAGCGTAGTCGTTCAACGCCTGTGCGCCGCGATCGGTGACGAAGTCGTAGGCACGCAGCCAGTTTGCCCGGACAATGACCGGATCGATCGAAAGCGAGCGCACGTTCTCGATGAAGCGCGCAAGAAAGTGCGCTATCTGCGCGTCTGACGGCTGGTAGGCTTCGATCGCCGGCCCGACGGCTCGGACTTCACCGAGCCGATCGACCTCGACCACGTAGGGAACGACACCCGAGCGAGCGATCTGGGTAAAGATCGTCAATCCAAGCACACCGGACAGGCCGATGGCTGCCAGCGCAGCGAGGCGCCAGTTGCTCGCCTGAACACGCGCGGAGCCCAACCGCTCGTCCCAGACCTGGGCTGCCTTCTGGTAGGGAGTGACCGGCTCTGGCGTCTCGCCATACCGAACCGACACGCGCTGAAACGGGTGAGATGCCATCCCCTATTCTCCTTCCAGCTTCGGGCCCGACGAATGTCCGCCTTTGTCACCTTCCTTCAGGGTATGAGCGGCGACTTGTGCCGCTTCCCGCGCGTGTCCCCGTGCCGACGAGGCCGTTGCGCGACCCGCCCCAGCAGGGGCAGTACCTCCAGCACTACCGCTGGAGACCTGATCGATGGCGAAAGCCCGCGCTGGCGCGCCCGCGGCCGAAGATGCGCCCGTGAGCGATGCCGCGGATCGAACGGCAGCCATTGAACCGCCTGCCGCTGCGCGCAGACCGCCGACGGCCGCCGCTCCGCCGCCGATCGCGACCGCTGCTGCACCCGCCACCGTCCCGGCTGCCGCTCCGGCTCCCAGTTGAGGGGCGCCTGAGACCAGGCCCGCTGCGATCCCGGGACCAAAGATGCCGAGGCCGAACAGCGAGAGCGCCGCTAGCAACAGGCTCATGGCTGAGGCAATGTCGATCGGCCGGGTCAACGTTCCCGCGAGCTGACCGAAGATGGTCGAGCCGATGCCGATGATGATCGCGAGAACCATCACCTTCACCCCCGACGCAACGACGTTGCCGAGGGTCTTTTCCGCCAGGAATGCAGTCTTCCCCCACAACGCGAACGGCACCAGGATGAAGCTTGCGAGTGTCGTCAGCTTGAACTCGATCAGCGTGACAAACAGCTGCACCGAGAGGATGAAGAACGCGAGCACGATCAGGATCCAGCAGAACAGCAGGATCAGGATGGTTGGCAGGTTAGTCAGGACGTCGAAGCCCGAGAACTGGCTGGTCTCCTCCAGCAGCGGATGTGCCGCCGCGAATCCGGCAGCCGCGACAAAGCCCGGCCGCGCCAGGTCGGAAGCGCTTAAGCTCCCGCCGGAGGCCTTCAGTCCGATGCCGGAGAACGACGCAAAGACGATATCGGCAAGGCTCTTGAAGTTGCCGATGATAAACGCAAAAGCACCGACATAGAGCACCTTCTTGGCCAGCGTGACCAGGATATGGTCGTCGCCGCGCATGCTCCAGGCGAGCCCCGCAAGCGTCAAGTCGATGCCGATCAGGGTCGAACTGAGGAAAGAGACTTCGCCCGACAGGAGGCCAAAGCCGGAGTCTATGTAGCGGGAGAAGGTCTCAGTAAAGCGGTCAATGACGGAAAGATCAGCCATGGGCCCCTCGCCTACCTGCCGCCAGCGTAGGCATGGCCGTCGCCAATGAAGCGGATGAACCGCTCCTTTGCGGCAGCGGCCGACGCTTGCTGCTCGGCGGCCCGCAACGTCTCTGCGCGAGCCTGCGTTGCCATCAAAGCCTGAGCCTGCAGCGACTGTTTGATCTGCAAAGCGAGAAGCTCATTGCCCGACTGCTGAGCCTGCAGGGAGCCTACGGCAGTGGACGACCTGGCCATCAGCGTCCGCAGGGTCTGGCCGTCCTGATCCAAGCTGCCGACAATGGCCGATTGAACGGTGAGCGACTGCTTCAGTCCATCGTAGCTGTTGTCCCAACGTGCTGTTGCGTCCTGAACCATCTTGTCGGACGAGATCGCTGCCGCGTATTGCCGCGGATAGAGCCGCTGAAAGTCCTGCTGCGTTGTCCGAACATCAAACGAGATGTTCTTTGCCTGACTGATCAGGCCGTTCATTTGATTGATGGTTGATGTCAGCTGACCGACGACGCTGGTGGGGAGACTTGCGAGGTGCCTTGCTTGATTGAGAAGCGACTGCGCCTGGTTTTCCAGGCTCCGCACCTGATTATTGATCTGCTCAAGCGCTCGCGCGGCGGTCAGGAGATTCTGGCCGTAGTTCGTAGGATCGAAGACGATATCGAACGCCCCGAGCCGCCGCGACCCGTTCACGGCGATGACGAAAGATAGCATTGTTGTTATTATAATTCTTGAGGTTGTACCCGTGAACATGCGGCCGAGACGTTCGAGCATGGAAGACTCCAGGGATTTGTGTTGAGGTCAGATCTTGTGGGCTTGTTCGAAAGTGCTGATCAGGTTGGCGGCCCAATGCAGGCCGCGTTCGTTGAGGTAGCGTTCGCCGAAATGGCGAGGCCCGGTGCGGCTGAGAACCACGTCAATGGCGCGCTGATCCTCTGGCGAGGACGCTCCGACGAAGGCAAGCGCGACTGGTCCAAGGCCAAGCTCGAACATGCGGTTGCCGGCGCGGGACTGCAGATAGTAGTCACGCTTGGGAGAGGCTTCCGCGATCAAGCGTACCTGCGTGTCGTTCAGACCGAAGCGTCGATAGGTCTCGGTCTGGGTCGGCTCAAGGGCACGCGGGTTGGGCAGGAAGATCCTGCTCGGGCAGGACTCGATGATCGCGGGCGCGATTTCGCTGTCCGCGATATCGGCAAGCGACTGCGTGGCAAAGATCACCGCCACGTTCTTCTTGCGCAGTGTCTTCAGCCATTCGCGAATCCGGTTCGAGAACAACGGATCATCAAGGAAAACCCAGGCTTCGTCGAGCACCAGCAGGGTCGGCCGCCCGTCGAAACGAGCCTCCAGGGCGCGCAAGAGATAAGTGAGCACGGGCGCGACCAGGCCTGGCAGCGCCATCAGCTCTTCCATCTCGAAGGTCAAGACATCGGCGCTCGACAGACGATCGGCATCCGCATCGAGGAAGCGGCCGTAAGGTCCCTCAAGCGTATAAGGCTGGAGCGCCTGACGCAGGGCATCCCGCGCGAGCAAGGCGACGAGCCCGGTCATCGTGCGTTGGGATACGGGTGCAGTACCGAGGCTCTTGAGCGCCGACCAGATGGTTTCCTTGACCTCCGGCGTCACAGTCACCCGCTCATGGGCGAGCACACCGCAGAGCCAATCAAGCGCCCAAAGCCGCGCCCCCTCCTCGGCAACTTCCTTCAGGGGCTGAAACGCGATCCCCCCTTTGGCCCCGAGCTCGTACCATGCGCCCGAGAGGGCAAGCGTCGTGGCACGCGCGGAGCGACCCTTGTCAAAGGTAATCAACTGGGCATTCGGGTAGCGCCGAAACTGCAAGGCCAGCATCGAGAGCAACACAGACTTGCCGGCGCCAGTTGGCCCGACGACGATCGAATGCCCAACATCGCCGGCGTAGAGCGAAAGCCGGAACGGAGTTGCCCCTTTTGTCTTGGCGATCAGAAGCGGCGGTCCATCCAGGTGCTCGCACCGTTCGGGTCCGGCCCATACCGCCGACAGTGGGCACATATGGGCGAGGTTCAGGGTATGCACGATGGGTTGGCGGATGTTGGCATAGGCTTGTCCCGGCAGACCGCCGAGCCAGCCCTCGACCGCATTGACGCTCTCCCGGATGGTCGTGAATCCGCGGCTGTTGATCGCTCGTTCGACCGCACGGATCTTTTCGTCCGCCTGGTGCGAGTCCTCGTCACACACGGTGACCGTCGTCGTGATGTAGCCGAAGGAAACCAGGTCGTCGCCGAGCTCGGATAACGCGGCGTCCGCGTCGAGCGCCTTGTTGCCGGCATCGGTGTCGAGCAGCGCCGCTTGCTCGTTGAACATGACCTCTTTCAGGATCGCTGCGAGCGACTTCCGCTTTGCAAACCATTGCCGCCGATAACGCGACAGAGTGGCATTGGCCTGGATGCGGTCGAGCGGCAGAAATCGCGTTGCCCAGCGATAGGCAACACCAAGCCGGTTCAGTTCGTCGAGCAACCCGGGAAAGGTGATGTGCGGGAACCCAAGGACGGTCAGCACGCGAAGATGGCTCCGCCCAATTGCCGGCGACAATCCGCCGGTCAGCGGCTCATCGCTCAGAAAGCAATCGAGATAGGCTGGAATCTCGGGGACGCTGACCTGATGACGCTTGGTCGAGATACAGCTATGAAGATAGGTGAGCGTCTCCGTGTCGTTGAGGGGCCAGATCTCCGGTAGGACCGACGATAGTAGATCGATCGCCCGGTCGGTTTCCTGGACGAACCGCTGGAGGTGATCGCGATAGCCATGCTCGCTCCGCTCTGCATTCTGGCCCTCGATCTGGGTGTCACGGATGTTGGCTTCTGCCGGTTCTTTCCCTCGCTCAGCGTCGCTGAGCGGAGGACCGCGACGAGCAGACCGGTTCCTTCCGGCTCGCAGATCCTTCTGCCTTGGACGTTCGAGGAACAAGCTCTCGAGGCGCGAGACCCTCTCGGCCGGCGGTAAGTACATCAAGGTCAGGTGCAGCACGCTCTCAAAGTGCTGCCCGCCGGGGCGTGACGGATCCTCCCATGTCGCCCCGGCCGCATCCGCAAACGCGGCGCGGCGCTCCTCGTCAACCAGCCAGGATACCGCATCCGGAAACTCGGAGCGCGGATATTCCGAGGCTGGGATGCGCGTGGCGTCAAAGAACAGTGCCCAGCCGGAGCCGAAACGCTTCAGAACGTTGTTGACGCGTGACGCGACGCTCATGAGTTCGGTCTCGGTCGCGCTGTCGAGGTCTGGTCCGCGGTAGCGGATCGTCCGCTGGAAGCTGCCATCCTTGTTCAGGATGACACCTGGAGCGATCAGGCAGACCCAAGGCAGCCAGTCCGCCAGCCGGTACGCATTGCCGCGGAATTCTTTCAAGTTCAGCATGCGAGCGAGCCCTTATGCTTGGTGTGACGGATTGCGACCTCGACAAAGGCGGGATCGTGCCTCGCAAGCCAAACCGCGATGGTGTGCCCGACGATCCAGAGCACGAGGCCCGCGAGCCAGAGCCGCAGGCCAAGCGCCAGCACGGCCGACAGGGTGCCGATCAGGATGGCCGCAGAGCGTGGTGCACCGCCGATCAGAATGGGCTCGGTCAACGAGCGGTGGAGCACGAGTTCGAAGCCATCGGGACGCATCAGATCAGCGCTCCGCCGCCGAACGAGAAGAACGACAGGAAGAAGGAGCTCGCCGCGAACGCGACGGAGAGGCCAAAGACGACCTGGACCATCTTACGGAAGCCACCCGAGGTATCGCCGAAGGCAAGCGAAATGCCGGTCACCGTGATGATGATGACGGCGACGATCTTCGCGACCGGTCCCTGCACCGACTCCAGGATGCGCTCGAGCGGCGCCTCCCACGGCATGCCTGAGCCTGCCGCGTGGACGGCCGGAGCGGTGAGAACCATGTAGGCGACGCCTGCTCCAAGCTCGATGAGGAAGTGCTTGCAAGCGCGACGACAGCAGAAGCGCGCCGTTGAACGAAACAAACAAGGCATGTCGTACTCTCTGTGCGGATCAGGGACGATGGGAAGCATTTGGCAGGCCAGGCGGCGTCTCCAGGAGATAATCGCCGGAAGGATCGAGCCCCTTGAGTTCGGCGATCGCCTCGATCCGGCGCGCGGGACCCCGCCCCCTGATGAAGACGACGAGGTCGATCGCCTCGGCGATGAGCCGGCGCGGCACAGTGGCGACCGCTTCCTGGATCAACTGCTCGATGCGATAGAGCGCAGCACGCGCCGAGTTGGCGTGAACGGTGGCGATCCCACCCGGATGGCCCGTATTCCAGGCCTTCAGCATGTCGAGGGCCTCGGCGCCCCTGACCTCGCCCACGATGATGCGATCAGGACGAAGGCGAAGTGTGGAGCGCACGAGATCTGCAAGGCTCGCGACGCCAGGCTTGGTGCGGAGCGTCACGACATCCTTGGCCGCGCAGCGCAGCTCGCGCGTGTCCTCGATGATGACGATGCGCTCATCGAGGCGCGCAATCTCCGCCAGGAGCGCATTGGCAAGTGTGGTCTTGCCGGATCCGGTGCCGCCCGCAACCAGGATGCTGCGGCCTTCGGCAACCGCGGCCGCCAGCACCTTGGCCATCAAAGGCGTGGCGATCTGCGCCCTTACGTAGTCGGACAGGAGAAACGTCGTCGTTGCAGGCTTGCGGATGGCAAAGCACGGCGCGAGCGAGACCGGCGGCAGGACGCCTTCGAACCGCTCGCCGGTTTCGGGAAGCTCAGCCGAGATGATCGGGTAGGATGCACTTGCCTCAGCTCGGACATGGCTCGCGACCAGACGGATGATCCGCTCCGACTCCTGCGGCGTCAGAATGACGCCGGTATCGGCACGTCCTGACCGGTGCCGCTCAAGCCAAAGCCTGCCGTCTGGGTTGACGATCACCTCGACAACCTCGGCCTCCTCCAGGGCCAGCGCGATCGCCGGCCCCAACGCGGTCCGCAACATGCCACGGCGGCGCTCGCGGGTTTCGGGCGAGAGAAGATCAGACATGACCGACCTCCTCTCGCCCCGCCGGAGACGGCCCCGGCTGCTGACCCGCCCCATGGTGCGGGCGGGATTCTGTCGCTGTCTGTGCGTTGCCGCCGCCGAGCGGCGCGCCTTCCTCAATATGCCGCATGAACAGATCCGGATTTGACGTCGAGACCTGTTCCATGACGTCCGCAACCAGCCGGCCGCCGGAGGCGATGCGCTTGCCGACCTGCGCCACGAACATCTCGAAGCGCTCACGCCCCAGCGCACGTGCCGCGTCCTGGTCTCCGGTGGGCAACGGCGGCGTGATCGTCAGGTAGTAGCGAACGAAGAGCGCGATAGTTTCCGCCATGATCGAGAGATCACGCTCCGCGCGATCAAGCTGCCGGTTCATGCGGTCTAGCCTGCGCAGGAGCGCTGCGTCACCGCTTGCGTCCCGTTCCGGATTGAGGAAGCGATCGAGGGCGGCGTCGACGATGGCCGACTTGTTGGTGCCGGGTCGCCTGGCAGCCAGTTCGAGCCGCTGCGCCACGCTATCGGAGACATAGGCAGATAGTTTTGGTTTCATAGGAAGGGCCCTCAGAATGCAGGAAGAAGATCGTCGTCATCGCGCGTGACTGCGTGAGCGCTACGGACGGTGCTGGAGGCGTTCGCCAGGCGTTGCATCTGGTTGCGATCTGCGCCGACGTCTGCCTCGTCATCGAGCAACCGCTCCTCGGCAAATCGCACCGCCTCGGCTCGGGGATCGGCTTCCTCAAACAGCGGCAACTGCTGCTTCAGCCCGCCCTCCTCCGCAGCCGCCTGCATGAGGTCGCGGTACGGAAGCGTTGCCAATCGAAGATCGACGGCCCGGATCTGGCGATCCCAGTCGCTGGCGCGTGCTGCCAGGCGGTCGCGATAACCGCCGGCATCGCAGCGCGGCGACGGATGCAAGCGCATTACAAAATTTGCATCCTCATAGTGCCTGAGCTTGCGGGCCCGAACCGGCGCCAGCCCCGAGACGAGCACGATGGCCTGGTCTTGTGGCAACTGCATCACCTCGCCCGAAGTGAGCAGCGGCCGCGCGGTTTCCTGGCGGCTCACCATGACATGGCCAAGCCAGGGCGCGAGCCGGTGACCGGCATAGTTCCTTTGAGCCCGCAGTTCGGTCGCGGTGCCGAGTGCATCCGAAATGCGCTTGGCGGTACGCTCGTCATTGGCCGCAAAGGCGATGCGGACGTGGCAATTGTCCAGGATCGCATTGTTCTCGCCATAGGCCTTTGCAATCTGGTTCAGCGATTGAGCGATGAGATAGGCGCGGATGCCGTAGCCAGCCATGAAGGCGAGTGCGCTTTCGAAGAAGTCGAGCCTCCCGAGAGCCGGAAACTCATCCAACATCAGGAGAAGTTGGCGATGCTTCGCCTCGCCTGCCTTGATGTTCAAGGACTCGGTCAACCGGCGGCCGATCTGATTGAGGATCAGCCGGATCAGCGGCTTGGTGCGGCTGATATCTGACGGCGGCACGACTAGATACAGCGTGACCGGCTTATCCGCCGTGACGAGGTCGGCGATGCGCCAATCGCAGCTCTCGGTATTGCGGCTCACAACCGGATCGCGATAGAGGCCAAGGAAACTCACGGCGGTCGACAGCACACCGGAACGCTCGTTTTCAGATTTGTTGAGGAGCTCCCGCGCGGTTGCCGCGACGACGGGATGTACCTTGGGGGCAGCCTCGGTTCCGAGATGGTTGGTGGCCAGCATGATCCGCAGGGTTTTCTCGAAGGACTGCGCTGGATCAGCGAGGATCTCGGTGACGCGCGTCAGCGTCTTCTGTTGCTCCGCATAGAGAACATGGAGGATAACGCCCACCAGCAGGGAGTGGCTGGTCTTCTCCCAGTGGCTTCGGCGCTCCAGTGCCCCTTCCGGGTCGACCAGGATGTCGGCAATGTTCTGGACATCGCGGACTTCGGCCGCTCCCTTGCGGACCTCGAGCAACGGATTGTAGCGTGCGCTTGCTGGATCGGTCGGATTGAACAGCAGGCAATGCGAGAAGGTCGAGCGCCAGCCGGACGTCAGCTCCCAGTTTTCGCCCTTGATGTCGTGCACGACCGCCGATGAAGTCCAGGACAACAACGTCGGAAGCACGAGCCCCACGCCCTTGCCCGACCGTGTCGGTGCGAAGCACATGACGTGCTCGGGTCCGTCGTGACGCAGATAGCGATCTTCAAATCGTCCAAGGAACACACCCTTGCCTGCGAACAGACCGGCAGCGCGGATCTCCTTCGCAATTGCCCAGCGGGCGGAGCCGTAGGTCGTGACCAGCTGGTTTTGCCGTGCCCGCCACACCGAATTGACGATTGCAAACATCGCGCCCGCAATGCCGCCCGCCGCCGCGATGGCCCCGCCCTCCTCAAATATCTTGGGTGCGTAGGCCTCATAGGCGAACCACCATTCGAACAATCGCCAGGGCAGATAGACCGGATAGCCGCCAATGGCGAACCACGGTGCACCAAGCCGCGGCTGACATCCGAGCGCTGCCGCCGTCCATTGCGTCGCTCCCCATGTCGATGCGACGACGATGCCGAAGACAACAACGATCTGGCCGACGTAGATTTTTGCCGGAAACATTTTCCGCCCCGCTCAACGCTCGCAACGAGCGCGTCGAGATGAAAAGCGGGATGGCGGCTCGCATTCAACCTGAATAAAAATCGCCGCCGGCAACGAGATCCGGCTCGATCATATCTATCGAAGTGAAATCGTTGCTGCGGCAGTCTCAGCGTGGTTGAGGAAGCGCCTCAATTGAAGGTGAACGGCACGATCAAACTTGATCACCGGTCCGGCCTCGCCCCGGATAGCTCGTCGTACGGCCCCTGCCCCGAGGTGACGAAACGAATCGAACGAGGCCGCTCACGCCTTCACATCGATGGTCGCATCGACTGGCGGCCTAAAAAGTGCGCGCCGACCAAAGCGCTGCGCGACGGATTGCCCAACTCGCCATCGATCTTGCAACGCGGGCGCGTGCGGAGATTGGCGGCCCTATGCTCCGCATGATTTGCGGGAAATGCCGCCGGAAATACATCACGAGCCAATTAACACTACTATAATACCTAAATTGAACTTTGTCAAAGTTGACAAAGTTGCACACGCGCCCGATATTCAGGGCGGAGTTCAGCTCATGTCCAAGGCACAGTCAAAGCCCTCCGGTACCGAGGATCAGCCCGTCCACGAGAACGGCGTGATGATGGTACTTAAGCAGAAGCCCGCCGCTTTGAAGAGCTTGGCGCTTCCCGCGGATGCGCAGGTCGCGATTGTCTCCAAAAGCGCGACCGCGCTGCAGAAGGTGCGTGAGCGAAACAAGCAATTGACGGGTCAGGCGTTCCGCTTCTTCTCCGAAGCCGCAAAGAAAGCTTCTGTCGTCAACAAGGACGCGTTCACGCCCGATGCTCGCGCGCTCGCCGTTCTTGAAGGCGTCCGTATTGCGCAGGAGGATCTTCGGCGATCTGGCGGCGCGTATGATCTGGAGCAGGTCAGAACGCTCCTGCGGGGAATCTCCCGGCAGGCTGTCGACAAGCGCGTGCAGGAAGGCAGCCTCCTTGCCGTTCCCGGTCCCAGTAACCACCGGAGCTTTCCGACCTTCCAGTTCAACGTCGACGGCACCGTCGTCGAGGGCCTCAAGTCGGTTCAGGACGCCCTGCCAACCAGCAACCCCTGGACCGTTCTGAATTTCCTGACTCAGCCAGACGATCGGCTGGGCGGCCGCAAGCCGATCGACCTGCTCCGGAAAGGCAAGGTTGAACTTGTGGTCGAGGCCGCCCGGCGAATGGCTCAGCAAGGCGCGTGACCGCTCCACTGCCGCCCGGCGATCTCGATCGCCGCCGTCCCCGCCAGGTCCGGCTACGGCGAGGTACAGTCGTTCATCGGTTCTACACCGCCGAGTACGACCCGATCTTTTTCGACACCTCGCGTCTTGGCCGGCTGAACGCTCCCGACGGGAGCTACGGCGTTCTTTACGCAGCTCGGGAGCCTTTTGGCGCATTCGCAGAGACGTTCCTCCGCGTGCCGGGACGGACCCTGCTCGATACCGGCCTGCTCCGTCGCAAAGCCTACGCGCGTCTCGAGATTACGGAAGATCTGGCGCTGATCAGACTGGCCGGTCCCTCACTCGCTATTCTCGGCGCGACCGCCGAGGTGGTCCATGGCGGATTGCCCTACGACGCGCCGCAGGCCTGGTCGAAGGCGCTTTTCGATCATCCGCTCAGTCCCGACGGCATCGCCTACTACGCCCGCCACGACGACGAAGGCCTTTGCTATGCGTTGTTTGATCGCGTACGCAGCTCGGTCAGAGAAATCGATCGACAGACCAACCTCGATCAGGACTGGTTCTGGCGGCTTGCGCAGCGATACAGGGTCGGACTTGCACCGGGCTGACGGGAGGCTCGAGCTAGCGGCCGATGCCCCGCTTTATTCCGATCGACCAGGAAATGCCAGCTCCGCCAACACTGCCGCTGACGAATTGTCCGCGTACGCGTTCCAGAACTGGCCGCCAGGGCACCAGGACAAATTCGCGCGACTGCTCGATCAGGGCGTATCGCCCGCTATTGAGCGTCAGCATCCGCTTGTAGACGCCGCTGAGGTTGTCGCCTGCCCTGACGTTGCGATACTCGAGCCCGGTGCGAGCCGAAATGCCCGCCGCAGTTCCCGCCAGCTCGCGCTCTTCAAGGGCGCGCAGCATATTCCGCGCAAAACGCATCTGTCCTCCTTCCTCTCGTGCGAGCCCCTGTTCGATCAGCCATCGCCGTCTCGCCCGCAATGCCGTCTCGACCTCCGCTCCGAAGCCGGTTGACGCGAGCCCACCCGTTTCCTTTCCGAGGAGCTTTCGATCGAGCCAGGTCGCACCGACCGCGTGCGGCAGCTCTTCGAGCCTTTGCCATGACAGCACCGCGACGCGGAATGGATTGCGCGCGCGCTGGAGCTCTTCATACCGAAACGCCCGATCGAGATAGTCCTCGCCGACCTTCCAGCCGTCATCGGCAAGGCGGCTCACCATCCCTAGCCGACGCATTGCCTCCAGTCGCCGGACGTGGGTTCCGATATATTCACCCGATGCCTGGCGATCGAACTCCCGGTGCAGGCGCTCACTGTAAAGACCGTCATTGGAAGCGGCCACCTCAGCGATGGTCCGGTCGATCTGGCGAGCCTCCGCGGAGCGCGGCCTAAGCTCCAAAATCGTGCTCCGCGCGGGCAGCTCTTCGTTAGCCCCGAGAACGCCGACCTCGGCATAGTGTGTCCGCCCGTCGACCCCATCGACCACCACATAGCGGCGCTCCGTCAGCTCATCCGCAAACCCTTCGCCGACGACCCGTCCGATCAGGCGCTCACTGTCACGCTGTGGATCGAAGATCGCATAGCTGCCTGACGCCCGCGAGATTCCCGCCGCAGTCAGCTCGCGATGCATGGTCTTGATGATGTCGCCACGCTCGCCCATGCGCCTGAGCTTCGGTTCGAGCTCGGCGTCAAGGCGCCAGCGTCCGGGCTTGTCTTCTTCCGCCAATCCCATCCGCTCGAGAGTCCGTAGCCGGCCCATCCGCATCGTGTGCCAGACCGGATCGCGCGCGGCCTGTGCAACGAGCTCGATAACGCCATTCTGGGCGTCACGCAGGATACCCCGGTCAAGCCGCGTGAACCGCTCGGCCGTTACCTCCCGTTGAAGCTTGCGTGCGGCCTCGATCTCGGTTTCGGGACCGAGCTCACGGGTGACAAGGTCCGCGGCGCGCGCCCTAAGGCCGTGGGCAATGTAGTCCCGTGCGATGACGAGGTCGTGCCCCGCATCATCCCTGCCGCGCAGCACGACATGGCTATGCGGATGCCCCGTATTGAAGTGATCCGCCGCGACCCAGTCGAGCCTTGAGCCGAGGTCACTCTCCATCTGCCGCATCAGATCACGGATGAAGGGCTTCAGATCGGAAAGCTCGACGCTATCCTCCGGTGCCACGATGAAGCGAAACTGATGGCGGTCGCCAGCGCTGCGTTCAGTAAACGCCTTGCCGTCGGCCTGGTCGTTCCCCGCGTCGTAAAGTTCTCCGGGCTCACCTTCTCGCGTCACGCCGTCGCGTTGCACGTAACGCAGATGCGCCCGGACGGCGCCGGTATCGCCGGCCTTGATGCGCACGATCCGTGCCTTGATCACGACCCGGCGCCACCCCTTGCTCCGGCCTCGCCCGGCAAGCACCGCACCTTGCGCGTAACCGCGGCCGATACGGCCGCCTGAGAAATTCGACCCGCGATCGACTCTTGGACCGGCGCGTTCTGCGGCCTGGCGAACACGTCGGAGATATCCGGTCGGCTTTCTGGCCTTGCGGTTCCCGATCCGGCCTAGTTTCGGTTTGACCTCGTCGTCATCGACACCATGCATGTCGCGTGCTCCCGGCTGAGAAGACCGCGGATATGTGAAGCCGGTGGGCGATCGCCAAGTCGCAGACGCGAACGGTGAGCACTTGCACCGCCTTGAAGCGCCATTGGCGACATCGCGTCGCGCCGTATCGCCAACTCCTGGATGTGCAGACAACGACTTAACCGCCGTACGACGCCAGTGCTTTTATCTTGCGTTCCTAATCGGGCGTTCAAAGTCAACTCATTCCTACGCTTTTCTTCGACTCCTCGCAGAATAAGCATCGCTGCTTCCCTCCATCTACGACGCACAAACGTCACCACACCGCGTTGCAGTGGCATTCACCAGGCGGGGTCCATGCGTTCCTTCGCGTTCAGCACTTGGGCCATCGCATGCTCTTCACCAGGTTCGTAAACAGGGCTGTCCAAGCAGTTTTGCGCTCTCGTCCCCGAAGGGCGGCAGCAGGCAAGAGATAGCGGACATTCCCCGTTTCGCGGCCCCGCCAGGGGACGCTCACCGCGCGCGCGGATCTCTAGTTTCGTTCCTCCTCAACAATGCTGGGGCGTGTCCCCAGCGCCTTCCTGGCTCGCCGGCGCGGAGGCTATTGCGCAGGCTTTAAGCGCAGCCGTTGCGTGATCTTGGCACCGAATCCGACGTGGAAATCGGTCTCGCTGACCCACATCCGATGCAGAATGCATGCGAGTTTCCGCGCCACCGCGGCAATCGCGCACAGCATGCTCGATCGCCTGGCGATCCGCAGGCCCCATGCCCGCAGTGCCGACCATTTTCTGACCCGGAGCAGCAGGCTGGCAGCCGCCTCGCAGAGCGCCTCTCGCACGGAGATATCGCCTTGTTTGCTGATATGGCCCTCAAAATCAATCGATGTTCCAGATTGGTGGCGCTTCGGCGTCAGGCCAAAATGGGCGCCCACCGTGCGTGATCGGGCAAAGCGATGAGGGTCATCAACGCCAACTTTGAAGGACAAGGCGACGACCGGACCGACGCCCGGAACCGTCATCAGACGGCGGCAAACGGGATCATGCTGGACCACCTGCAGCAGCACGCGATGCAGCCGTTCGTAGCCCTCGAGAAGCGCGCGGCGCACGTCCAGCATGACCTCGATGGACATCGCAAAGACCGGGTCGCAGTGCTCGATTAGCTCGCGGATCCGAGCTTCGTAAGCCCCCGGGCGACCGCTCCGACGAGCAATCCATAGGCCCGCAGTGCCCCGCGAACATGGTTCTCGAGGTCGACCAATTTGCGCTTGAGCAGCTTCCGGTTGGTCAACAACGTGCGCATTTTTTGCATGTCGATATTCTTGACATGGACGGCGCGGTACCAGCCCAGCCGCATCATCTGCGCGATGCCGCGCGCATCATTTCGGTCAGTTTTGTTGCGCATCGTCGATAGCGAAACGCGCATATGGCGCGCTTCCACGACAATGATTGGAAGGCCGGCTGCCTGTAGTTCGCGATACAGCCAGATACCTAGCGATGACGCCTCAACCCCCACCCTATCGAGGCGATCCGCGTAGCCCTCCAACGCGGAGCGGATCGCCTCTGGCTCGGTGCTGACCTTGACTTCGCGGACCGTGAGACCCTCGCTATCAACGATGCAAACGCTGGTTTCTTCAAGGCCGACGTCCAATCCAACATAGAGTTTCATCGGAGCTCTCCCTTGTGGCAACGACGCTCCAAGTCGTCGCACCAGGCTCCGGATTCGGCCACGATCGCGTTATCCCCGTGCACCGGTATCTCGAAGCCCGATTTGAAGAGCCATGCGTCCCACCCTGCTTCGTCATCGCCGCTGGTGGCTTTTGCTTTGCCCAAATTGCCATGCGCCTGAAATACAAACCACCCGCGACGTTGGATTCACCAAATTGATGGGCAATGACCCCGGCCCTGCAACCAGTGCCGATCACGTTGCGGCCGATCGCGGCAACGGGCTCAACACTGGGTTCGGCGATCGACAATCCGAACGCAACGCGACGCGAAATCTCAAGAGATCCGCGGGCACGCCGTGCAAAATCCCCCTAGCTTGTCGTCCTTTCGCCGGCCGCGGAGCTCGCCTCTCGGCGGAAATATCCCCCGCATCAAACGCAAAAGCCCCGCCTCCGAGGAGGCGGGGCTGATGATCCGGTGCGATCAGTCGCCGCTGCGGCGCGACCAGATCAGGGTGAAATCCTCGTCGCCTTCGACCTTGACCAGCGAGGCGTAGATCGGAGCCGGGAAGCTCGGATCGTCGAGCTTGACCGAGAGATATTCGCGGTCGCTGTCGCGAACGGTCTTCTTCCAGGCGGCGCCGAACTCGGTTGCGCCGGCGAAAATGCGGTAGTCGGGAGCCTTGTCGTTGTCCTTCTCGGACGCCATGAACTTGGCCTTGATGTTGAGCGTCAGCGTCTTGATCGAGCCGGTGTAGCCGTTGTCCGAAGCGGTGAAGGTGCCGATGGTAGCCATGGTAATCTTCCTCTGTTGCTCGGGCTGCGTCCATCGCAGCCTCGATGGCTGTCCTTGGCCCGGGGAGCGATCGGCCCGCAGCCTTAAGGCCCGCAGCGCCAGCGGAGGACGGCGAAAGCCTGCTTTTTTGTCTTGCGCGAGGAAGGACGCCGCCAGGCGGCAGGGGGAAAAAGCAGGCGTGAGCTGTTGCGGGAAGGCGATCGAGGCCCTTGCCGTCCCTCGGGCCTGATCAGCCCATTCGAGGGTGCGTTGGACGCGAGCCCATGCCCGAACTGACGGGGATTACCATGGCTGCCGGCGCCCACCGCAGCATCGGAAAACGGCAGGATCGATCGGAAAAGCCGACGCCTGCACATCAATGGTGTCATTCGGCCTGCAATATTGACCCCCTAAGCCGGGGGATCGGCGTCCAAAATTGACCCCCTACAGATTGGTCTGTTGCGCCGCCTGCTTTGGAACGAAGCAGGTGGTGGGGGATGCTGATCGTGGAGACGATTGCCCGGATCCGGCGCGAGCACTTCATCAAGGGCAAGACGATCAAGGAGATCGCACGTGATCTGAAGGTGTCGCGGAACACGGTCCGGAAGGTGCTGAGG
>NZ_LGHK01000299.1 GCF_001908235.1 Bradyrhizobium sp. NAS96.2 | reverse complement strand
CGGAAAAGCTCACAACGCAGCCCTCATCGCTTGCGCACGGAAGCTGCTGATCTATGCCAACACTGTCGTCCAGCGCGGAACGCCTTGGCTCGAAACAACCGTCACGGCTTAATGGTTGCTACAAGCGCCTCAGCGCACGTTGGCTAGCCGCATGTCGAGATAGCCGGTCACCGTCTCCATCAGCGGCTCGAGCTTGCCGTCGAAGAAGTGGTTGGCGCCGGGGATGACCTGCTGGTCGATCACGATGCCCTTCTGCGTCTTCAGCTTCTCGACCAGCGTGTTGACGTCCTTGGGCGGCACCACGGCATCCTTGTCGCCATGCACGATCAGGCCCGACGATGGGCAGGGCGCGAGGAACGAGAAGTCATAGAGATTGGCGGGCGGCGCGATCGAGATGAAGCCCTCGACCTCCGGCCGGCGCATCAGGAGCTGCATGCCGATCCATGCGCCGAACGAGAAGCCCGCGACCCAGCAGGCACGCGCCTCGGGATTGATCGCCTGCGCCCAGTCGAGCGCGCTCGCGGCGTCGGACAATTCGCCGGTGCCGTGGTCGAACGAGCCCTGGCTGCGGCCAACGCCACGGAAGTTGAAGCGCAGTACCGAGAAGCCGCGATGCGCAAACGCGTAGTAGCACTGGTAGACGATCTGGTGATTCATCGTGCCGTGGAACTGCGGATGCGGATGCAGGATCATCGCAATCGGCGCGTTCTTCTGCTTGGCCGGATGATAGCGGCCTTCGAGACGGCCAGCGGGGCCGGTGAAAATGACTTCAGGCATTGTGTTCCCTTGATTGACGCGTTCCCTTGATTGACGTCGATCAATCAACCGGTTGGAGCCATCTTCAGCGACGGGGCGCGAACAGGGCGGCTCATGATGAAATCGGCACAGGCGCCGTCGGGCGGCACGCTGGAGGGCCTTCTAGCATGACGCAAGGGGCAAAAATCAAGGAAATTGTGCCGCTTGGCCGGCGTGAATCCGCGCGGCGCGGTGCGATCCGGATCAACACGCCGAATTGTTCGTTGGCTACCTGAAGTTTTGGTTTGTCACATTGCTATCGCGCTCGCCGCAAACGGATGTCTTGCCTGGCAACACCGATGAGGTTTCCGTGCGCGTGAAAATCTCAGGCACCGCTGACTCTGATCTGGTCTCGCTGCCCGACTGTCGTTATGTCGCAGTGGAAGGCCGCAACCACGGTGGTTGCCGCGGACAAGCTCGATGGCCGATCGCGTCTATCTCGACTGGAATGCCACCACGCCGCTTCGCCAGGAAGCGAAAGCGGCGATGGCCGCGGCGTGGGAGCTGAGCGGCAACCCGTCCTCGGTGCACAGCGAGGGACGCCGCGCGCGCCGGCTGGTCGAGGATGCCCGCAATGCGGTGGCGAAGGCGGTCGGCGGCCGGCCGCAGGACGTCGTGTTTCTCTCCGGCGGGACCGAAGCCAATGCGCTCGCCTTGACGCCGGGAATGCGCCGCGCTGCGGGCGCGCCGGTCGAGCGGCTCCTGGTGTCCGCGATCGAGCATGCGTCCGTCCTCGCGGGTGGGCGGTTTTCGCGTGAAGCGATCGGCACCGTCAATGTCACGCGCGCCGGGGTGATCGATCTCGATCATCTGCGCGCGCTGCTTGCGGATGGTCCGCCCGCGCTGGTCTCGGTGATGCTGGCGAACAACGAGACGGGGGCCATCCAGCCAGTGGCCGACGTCGCCGCGATCGTCCACGCGGCCGGCGGTCTGCTGCATGTCGATGCGATCCAGGCGTTCGGCAAGATCCCGTTCGACCTCGCCTCGATGAAGGCCGATCTCGTGACGCTATCGGCGCACAAGATCGGCGGACCGAAGGGCACCGGCGCGCTGGTGCTCGCCGAAGGCGTCGAAGGACTGGAGGCGTCGCTGCGCGGCGGCGGGCAGGAGCTCGGGCGGCGGGCAGGGACCGAGAACGTCTCGGGGATCGCAGGCTTTGGTGCGGCCGTGAAGGCCGCGATGGCGGCGTTGAAGGCCGACGCCGCCCGCGTCAGGGGGCTGCGCGACCGGCTCGAGCACGGGCTGCGGCAGACGCCGGACGTGCTGGTGTTCTCGGATGACGTGAAACGGTTGCCAAATACCGTTCTCTTCACTGCGCCGGGGCTGAAGGCCGAAACGGCGGTGATCGGGTTCGACCTCGGGGGGGTAGCTGTGTCCTCCGGTTCCGCCTGTTCGTCGGGCAAGGTCCAGCCATCTCACGTCCTGAAGGCAATGGGATACCGTTCGGAGGTGTCCCAGGGAGCGGTGCGGCTCAGTCTTGGCTGGTCTACCACGGAGACAGACGTGGATTTGACCCTCAAGGCTTGGCGAAAGCTCGCCGATACCTTAGTTAAGGGGAAACGACGAAACACAGCTTGAACAGTTCTAAGCGGACTTCGTCGTCAAAGCATCGTAAGAGATTTTCGGAACTTGAGATCCACCGCGGTCCTTGAAACCGCGAGCGGAGGATTGAATGCCTGCTGTACAAGAGACGGTCGAGCGCGTCCGGCGCATCGACGTCGACCAGTATCGATATGGGTTTGAGACGCTGATCGAGTCCGACAAGGCCCCGAAGGGGCTGTCGGAAGACACTGTCCGCTTTATCTCCGCAAAGAAGAATGAACCGGCCTGGATGCTGGAGTGGCGCCTGGAGGCGTATCGCCGCTGGCTGACCATGACCGAGCCGACCTGGGCGCGCGTCGACTATCCGAAGATCGACTATCAGGACATCTACTACTACGCGGCGCCGAAGCCGAAGAAGACGCTGTCCTCGATCGACGAGATCGATCCGGAAATCCTCAAGACCTACGAGAAGCTCGGCATTCCGCTGCGCGAGGTCGCGATCCTGGAAGGCGTCGAGCCGCCGCCCGGCGGCGAGCAGACGCCGAACCGCAAGATCGCGGTCGATGCCGTGTTCGACTCGGTCTCGGTTGCGACCACCTTCCAGAAGGAGCTGAAGGCGGCCGGCGTGATCTTCATGCCGATCTCGGAAGCGATCCGCGAGCATCCCGACCTGGTGCAGAAATATCTCGGCACCGTGGTGCCGACCTCGGACAACTATTTCGCGACGCTGAACTCGGCGGTGTTCTCGGACGGCTCGTTCGTCTACGTGCCGCCGGGCGTGCGCTGCCCGATGGAGCTGTCGACCTATTTCCGCATCAACGAGCGCAACACCGGCCAGTTCGAGCGCACGCTGATCATCGCCGACAAGGGCTCCTACGTTTCCTATCTCGAAGGCTGCACCGCACCGCAGCGCGACGAGAACCAGCTGCACGCGGCCGTGGTCGAGCTCGTCACGCTCGACGACGCCGAGATCAAGTATTCGACGGTGCAGAACTGGTACCCCGGCAATTCCGAGGGCAAGGGCGGCATCTACAATTTCGTCACCAAGCGTGGCGACTGCCGCGGCAAGAATTCCAAGATCTCCTGGACCCAGGTCGAGACCGGTTCGGCGATCACCTGGAAATATCCGAGCTGCATCCTGCGTGGCGACAATTCGAGCGGCGAGTTCTACTCGATCGCGATCTCGAACGGTTTCCAGCAGGTCGACTCTGGCACCAAGATGATCCACCTCGGCAAGAACACGTCGAGCCGGATCATCTCCAAGGGCATCGCCGCCGGCAAGTCGCAGAACACCTATCGCGGCCTCGTCAGCGCGCATCGCAAGGCGACCGGCGCGCGCAACTACACCGCCTGCGATTCGCTTCTGATCGGTGACAAGTGCGGCGCGCACACCGTGCCCTATGTCGAGGCCAAGAATTCCTCGGCGACGTTCGAGCATGAGGCGACGACGTCGAAGATTTCCGAGGACGTGCTGTTCTACTGCATCCAGCGCGGGCTCTCGCAGGAGGAAGCCGTCGGCCTCGTCGTCAACGGCTTCGTGAAGGACGTGCTGCAGCAACTGCCGATGGAGTTCGCGGTGGAAGCGCAAAAGCTGATCTCGATCAGCCTTGAAGGTTCGGTTGGCTAATCCATCCCGCTTGCGGGCGCGGCCGACGCGCCCTCTCGGATGATGCTCAGGAAAAATCAGATGTCTCTGCTGGAAGTGAAAGATCTCAAGGTCCGTGTCGAGGAACGTGAGATCCTCCATGGGCTGTCGCTCACGGTGAACCCGGGCGAGGTGCACGCGATCATGGGGCCGAACGGCTCCGGCAAGTCGACGCTGTCGCACGTCATCGCCGGCAAGCCCGGCTATGAAGTCACCGGCGGCCAGATCCTGTTCAGGGGCGAGGACCTCCTGGAGATGGAGCCCAACGAGCGCGCTGCCAATGGCGTGTTCCTGGCGTTCCAGTATCCGGTCGAGATTCCCGGCGTGACCACCTGGAACTTCCTGCACGCGGCGCTCAACGCCCAGCGCAAGGCGCGCGGCGAGGACGAGATCTCGTCGCCGGCCTTCCTCAAGAAGGTCCGCGAAGTCGCCAAGTCGCTGAACATTCCGCAGGACATGCTGAAGCGCGGCGTCAATGTCGGCTTCTCCGGCGGCGAGAAGAAGCGCAACGAGATCCTGCAGATGGCCCTGTTCGAGCCGGCCGTCTGCATCCTCGACGAAATGGATTCCGGCCTCGACATCGACGCGCTGCGGATCGCGGCCGACGGCGTCAACGCGCTGCGCTCGCCGGAGCGCGCGATGGTCGTGATCACCCACTACCAGCGGCTGCTCAACTACATCGTGCCTGATTTCGTGCACGTGATGTCGAAGGGCCGGGTGGTGAAGAGCGGCGGCAAGGAACTGGCGCTGGAGCTGGAAGAGTCCGGCTACGCGCAGTTCGAAGACGCTGCCTGACAAACACGGGTTTTCAAATGAACGTTGTCGCAAAGACCGAGACCGGGCGCGCGCTGGGCGATGCATTCGCCTCCGCGCGCGACCGTCTGCCGGGCAAGGGCAAGATCGCCGATCAGCGCCGCCAGGCGTTCGAGGCCTATGAGCGCTCGGGCCTGCCGCATCGGCGGATCGAGGACTGGAAATACACCGATTTGCGCGCGCTGATGCGCGAGGTGCTGCCGCTGGCGCCTGCGCCGGATGCCGCGGCGCTGGGTCGCGCTGCTGCCGCCGCCAAGCTGCGGGCGATCGACGGCGTACGCCGTCTGGTGCTGGTCGATGGCGCGTTTGCGCCTGATCTGTCCGATCTCGGCAGCCTCGAGAAGGGGCTCGGCATCCGTCCGCTGCGCGAGGTGCTCGACGCCGGCGATGGCGCGCTCTCGGCGCAGGCCTTTGCCACTGACATTTCCGATCCGATGATCGCGCTGAACGGCGCGATGGCGACCGATGGCGTCGTCATCGAGATCGCCGACGGCGCGGTGCTGGCGCAGCCGCTGCACATCGTGCACGTCGCCTCCGGCACGGCGCCGGCCTCGATGTTTACGCGCTCCCTGCTGCGGCTCGGCCGCGATACCAATGTCACGCTGGTCGAGAGCTATCTCGCCGGTGAGGGCACCAAGGCCTATCAGGCGCATGACGCGCTGATCGTCGCGATCGGCGACAATGCGCGGTTCGACCACGTGCGCCTGGTTGAAGACAGCATCGATGCCTTCAACATTTCCTCGGCGACGATTTCGCTCGGCGCGCACGCCCACCTGAACACGTTCGGCCTGACCTCGGGCGGTCATGTCAGCCGCTATCAGCTGACGGTGACCTGCGCCGGCGAGGGTTCGAAGGTCGAGACCAACGGTGTCAATCTGATCAACGGCACGCAGCACGCCGACACCACGCTGTTCATGGATCATGCGGTGCCGCACTGCGCCAGCCGCGAGATCTTCCGTGCCGTCGTCGACGACCGCGCCCATAGCGTGTTCCAGGGCCGCATCATCGTCCGTCCGGATGCGCAGAAGACTGACGCCAAGATGATGACCCGTGCGCTGCTGCTGTCCGATGACGCCGAAGCCGACAACAAGCCGGAGCTCGAGATCTTCGCCGACGACGTCACCTGCGGTCACGGTGCGACCACCGGTGCGCTCGACGAGAGCCTGTTGTTCTACATGCGCGCCCGTGGACTGCCCGAGAAGGAAGCGCAGGCGCTGCTGATCCAGGCTTTCGTCGGCGAGGCGATCGAGAGCATCGCCAGCGACGCGTTGCGCGAGGTCGCAATTGCCACCGCGCAGCGCTGGCTGGAGGCGAGGGCGTGAGCATGCACAAGGCGGTCGCCAACGGTTCTTACGACGTCGCGCTGGTGCGGCAGGATTTCCCGGCGCTCGCCGTGCAGATCTACGGCAAGCCGCTGGTCTATCTCGACAACGCGGCCTCGGCGCAGAAGCCGAATGCGGTGCTCGACCGCATGACCGAGGCCTACAAGAGCGAATATGCCAACGTGCATCGCGGCCTGCATTACCTCGCCAATGCCGCGACCGAGGCCTATGAGGGCGCCCGCGGCAAGGTCGCGCAGTTCATCAACGCCCGCCGCAATGAAGAGATCATCTTCACCCGCAACGTCACCGAGGCGATCAACCTGGTGGCGTCGTCCTGGGGCGGAGAGAACATCAAAGAGGGCGACGAGATCGTCCTCTCGATCATGGAGCACCACTCCAACATCGTGCCGTGGCACTTCCTTAGGGAACGTCAGGGTGCCGTGATCAAGTGGGCGCCGGTCGACGATGAAGGCAACTTCCTGATCGAGGAGTTCGAGAAGCTCCTGACCCCGCGCACCAAGATCGTCGCCATCACCCAGATGTCGAACGCGCTCGGCACGCTGGTTCCGGTCAAGGAGGTGATCCGGCAGGCCCACGCCCGCGGCATTCCGGTGCTGGTCGACGGCGCGCAGGGCGCGGTGCATCTGCCGATCGACGTCCAGGACCTCGACTGCGATTTCTACGCCTTCACCGGCCACAAGGTGTACGGGCCGACCGGTATCGGTGCGCTCTACGCCAAGCACGATCTCTTGGTGGCGATGCGGCCGTTCAACGGCGGCGGCGAGATGATCCGTGAAGTGGCCAAGGACTGGGTCACCTATGGCGATCCGCCGCACAAGTTTGAGGCCGGGACGCCGCCGATCGTCGAGGCGATCGGGCTGGGTGCCGCGATCGACTACGTCAATTCGATCGGCAAGGAGCGCATCGCCGCGCATGAGCACGAGCTGCTCACCTATGCGCAGGAGCGCCTGCGCGAGATCAACTCGCTGCGCGTGATCGGCACCGCCCGCAACAAGGGCCCGGTGATCTCGTTCGAGATGAAGGGCGCGCATCCCCACGACGTCGCGACCGTGATCGACCGCCAGGGCATTGCCGTGCGCGCCGGCACGCACTGCGTGATGCCGCTTTTAGAGCGGTTCAACGTCACGGCCACCTGCCGCGCATCCTTCGGGATGTATAATACAAGGGAAGAAGTCGACCATCTGGCGCAGGCGCTGATCAAGGCGCGGGAATTGTTCGCATGACCGATACAGCCGAAGTCAAGACGGCCACCATGGAAACCACCTCTGCACTGCCGGCGGAGGAGACCGAGCGCATGAGCGGCGAGATCGTCGCGGCGCTGAAGACGGTGTTCGACCCGGAAATCCCGGCCGACATCTACGAGCTCGGCCTGATCTACAAGGTCGACCTCAAGGATGATCGCTCGGTCGACATCCTGATGACCCTGACCACGCCGAATTGCCCGGCCGCCGGCGAGCTGCCGACCATGGTGGAGAACGCGGTTGCCAGCGTTCCCGGCGTCGGTGTCGTCAACGTCAATCTGGTCTGGGATCCGGCCTGGACGCCGGACCGGATGTCGGACGAGGCGCGCCTCGTCCTCAATATGTGGTGATGCGTTAGGGGTTCGAATCTAGGCTCTAGAATGACCGGCAATTGATTTGCCGCTGGGACTGACCACATGAGTGACATGACGCAAGTTTCACCACCCCCAGCCAAGCCGAAGCGGCCGCGCCCACAGGTCATGAAGCTGACCGATGCCGCGGCGGAGCGGATCACCGAGCTGACCAAACGCGCTGATTCCGAGATCGTCGGCCTGCGCGTCGGCATCAAGAACGGCGGCTGCGCCGGACAGTCCTACACCGTCGAATACGCCCACGAGATCCGCCCGACCGACGAAGTGGTCGAGGACAAGGGCGTGAAGATCCTGGTCGATCCGAAGGCCGTGCTGTTCCTGCTCGGCACCGAGATGGACTACGTGGCGGACAAGATGCAGGCCCAGTTCGTGTTCAACAACCCGAACCAGGTTTCCGCCTGCGGCTGCGGCGAATCGGTGCAGCTCAAGCCGGCCACGGTTTAGAAGATCAAGGGAACGCCGGTCGCTGCGGCGCACCCACCAATTCCATCCGGCGTCATTGCGAGGAGCGATAGCGACGAAGCAATCCATGGGGCCGCATACCCGGTTGGATGGATTGCTTCGCGGAGCCTGTCATCGGGCGCGCGTTCGCGCGACCCGTTGGCTGACGTGGATGGAGACGCGCTCCTCCCCTGAGCGCGCAAAGCGGGGCGATGGGCAACATGGACCGCGAATTCTTGATCGACCTGTTCGCCGATTTCGGCCCGGTCACGCTGCGCCGGATGTTCTCCGGCTACGGCATTTCCGCTGACGGCACCAATTTCGCGCTCGCGCTGCGTGCCGGGCTCTACTTCCGCGCCGACGAAGAGACCATCCCGCAATTCGAGGCGGAAGGCTGCGGGCCGTTCCAGTACCAGACGCGTTCCAAGACCGTGACGGTGAACTCGTACTGGCAGCTGCCGGCGCGGCTGTTCGACGATTCTGAGGAGCTTGCGGTCTGGGCGCGCTCGGCGCTCGGCGCCGCCCAACGCGCCGCGCCGCGCAAGCGGCCAAGGAAACGACCGGCTACGCGAAAGACGAAGGCGCCGACGAAGAAGGCTGCAAACAAGAAGGTTCCGGCGAAGAAGTCCGGCGCGAGAAAGCTTTCAGTCAAGAAGAAGCGTGTGCCCAGGAAACGGTCGTCGTCCTTATAGGAGCGATCAGATCACGCCACGCGCGTTTGCGTCTCGGCGCTGAATTCCGGATCGGCCTCGCAGATCACGCGGTTGCGGCCGGCGCGCTTGGCGGCATAGAGGCAGGCGTCGGCGCGCTCGATCAGCGAATCCGTGTCGTCGGCCGGTTTCAGCATGGAGACGCCGACCGAGATCGTGACCCGGCCGAGGATCTCGCCGGTCGACTTCTTCTTCAGCTCCTTGGCCATCACGGCACGGCGGATATGATCGGCGACCGTCAGCGCCTGGCGCAGCGCGGTGTTGGGCAGCACGACAGCGAATTCCTCGCCGCCGTAGCGGGCGGTGATGTCCTGGCCCTTGATGGTCTGCTTCAGCGACTGCGCCACCAGCCGCAGCACCTGATCGCCGGTGAGATGGCCGTAGGAATCGTTGAACGACTTGAAGTGATCGATGTCGAACATCAGGAGCGACAGCGGCTCGCCGCTGGCCAGCGCGGCCTGCACCGCCATCTCCATCGAGCGGTCGAAATATTTCCGGTTGCCGAGGCCGGTCAGCGGATCGGTCAGGCTCTCGGCGCGGATTGCCTCGAGGCTGTGTTGCAGCTCGTTGATCTCAGACTTGGACAGCGCGAGCCGGTTCTCGAGCGCTTGATTGGTCTCGCGCATCTCGCGGGTCGATTTGGCGAGCCCCTCGACGATGGTCTTGATCTGGTCGCGGGTCGTTGCGGTCGAGAGGCGGTCGCTGGCGCCGACGAGGCTGGCGTCATAGGTCGCGGACACACCGAGCGCATCGGTGATCAGCTTCATGACGGCATCAATCTCGCCGATGACGCGCGCACCGACCTTGTCGATGCGGTCCGAGGTCTTGATGTGCGAAAGATAGGTTTCGTAGATCTGCTCGAGATCGGATTCAGAGAGCTTGCCGCTGCGCGCCAGCGTCTCGTTGATGACCTTGTTGAGCGGTGCGTTGTATCCGGTCGCGTAGACGTACCAGATCTCATAGTTGCGGGGGACGGCGGTCTGGCGAAGCGAGCGGATCTGACCAAGTGCGACTTCGGCAAAGGCCAACGTACGTTCGTGTTCGTCCAGCAGTTTGACCACTGTTACGTCCTCAATGCACCAATGCCGGTCATGCCCGGCAGCAATGACTAAATTATAGGGGCGAGGGTACGGGACGAGAGTGAAGGCAAGGTAAACAGTAGAACTACGGGATGCCGGCCGCGACTATCGTTCAATGCGCCTGACACCGCCGTATTCGCGCGGCTTTCGGGAGTTTTTCGCTTGCGTGTCAACGCGATGCGAAAACGATGCGCATTTGTTTCAAACGCGGGAAATCAGGGCGTGCAACGACGGCCGGCGGCAACATCAACTGTCCGGAATACCGCCGCTGGCGCGGCGGCAATATAGCAAGCCTTAGGCGCGTGCGCGCACCGGTCGCAGCAGGAAGGCGGGCAGGTGCGAATGATCGGCGGGCTCGTGGTCGACCTCGCGCTGCGGCCGACGCGGCTCGGCACGCCCGATCGACGGCACGTGCGACGGGGGCGGCCTGGGGCGAGGT
>NZ_LGHK01000298.1 GCF_001908235.1 Bradyrhizobium sp. NAS96.2 | reverse complement strand
GTGCCTGCGCCGGCCGTGCCCGCCGAGCCGCCTGCGCCAAAACGGCCGCTGCCGACCGCCTATGGCGTGTATGCCGAGAGCGGCGGCAAGCTGTACGAACTCCAACTGATCCAGGGGCGTGCGCCGGATCCACGCATTGCGATTTCAGCTGCGATCACCAAGCCGAGCGAGACCACGCTGCCGGACGGACATCTGCGCTTCATCGTGTTCCGGCGCGAAGGCGCCGGCGGCGCCTCCGATCCGATCGACGTGCGCCTGATCGCGCGCGTGACGCAGCAGACCACGTTCGATGCAACCGGCAAGCCGGTGGTCTCGCCGGGCGACGACACCTGGGTGATCCGCAACATCTCGATCCCGTTCCGCGCGGCGCCGCTCAGCGAGGATCCGCAGATGTTCGAGGTCCAGCCGCGCGACGACGCGCCGCTGTCGCCGGGACGCTACGCGCTGATCCTGAAGGCGCAGGCCTACGATTTCACGGTCGAGGGCGCGGTGACCGACAAGCGGCATTGCCTGCAGCGGCTTGCGGCCGCGAATGGCGTGTTCTACTCGGAATGCGAGAGGCCGTGAGCGGCGCACCGATTCGGTTCAGCGCCGTGCTGGCGCTGTTGCTGTCGTCGAATGCCGCCCTTGCCGCACCGGATGCCGAGACGGCGAAGCGGTGCCTGCGCGCGGCCTACATGGTCTACCCGTACAAGCGGCCGGGCGCCGTGCCGATGAACGGCGACCGCCTGCACTTCTTTCAGCAATGCATGGCGCAACAGGGCACAAAGTCGGCGGAAGTGCCGAAGCGCGATTAACTCGGCGAATGTTCCGCGCGCGACCTCAGCCGGCCGAACTGGCTGCGCAGCACCAGCAGGATGAAGTGACCCGCGCCGATGCCGGCAAAACCTCCCGCGACCTTGACGATCGCGTCGAGCAGCCGGCCGTGACGGTCCGGTGTCAGCAATTGCATCGCCTCGAGCGTGAACGCGCTGAACACAACAAACAGCACGATCAGGGCGGTACGCCGCGGGTAACCCAGCACAAAGGCCAGTCCCATCACGGCATAGGCGGCGAAGCGCTCGGCCTGCGGATGCAAGAACGACGGACGGTCCTGGATTGGGGATAAGGTGACGAACGCGATGAAGACCAGCGCAAGCCAGCCCGCAACCACCGCAAATGTCTTGATCTTCGAAACAAGCAACAAACTATTCCTGATCCCAGTGCCACGCCGCGCCCGCGCTGGAATTAGCGCATCGCTTGTGCCCGCGATAATTAAATGCCCGCCGAAGGTTAATCTTGCCGCCGTCTGTGACATTGCTCACGGTGCCGGCGCGTTGGGACCGTGATGATGGGTGAGCAGGCGCACGTCCAGATTTGGGTATTTAAATACCTTGATCTCAAGGCTGGTCTCGTTCCATCCACGTTTGATCGATGGAACCTGAGGCGCTTGCGTGGGTTCCCGGGATGGTGCACCTGACGAAAAAATAAGCTTTGCGTTGCGGATCCATTCATAGGCCGTTCACGGCGCGAAGCCTCATTTGATGCCGGACTATCGGCAATGCTCACTCTCGGAGGCCAAAGTGCGTCTGCTCGTCGTTGAGGATGACCCGGATCTGAACCGCCAGCTCACCACCGCGCTGACGGACGCCGGCTATGTGGTCGATCGCGCGTTCGACGGCGAGGAGGGGCATTTCCTGGGCGACAGCGAGCCCTATGACGCCGTCGTGCTCGATATCGGCCTGCCGAAGATGGACGGTATCTCGGTGCTCGAGGCCTGGCGGCGGAACAAGCGGGTGATGCCGGTGCTGATTCTCACCGCGCGCGACCGCTGGAGCGACAAGGTTCAGGGATTCGACGCCGGCGCCGACGATTATGTCGCGAAGCCCTTCCATCTGGAGGAGGTGCTGGCGCGGATCCGCGCGCTGCTGCGCCGCGCGACCGGGCATGCCCAGGTCGAGCTGAACTGCGGGCCGGTGGCGCTCAATACCCGCACCAAGCGGGTCACCGTCAACGGCAACCCGATCAAGCTGACCTCGCACGAATACAATCTGCTCGATTATCTGATGCACCATACCGGGCGCGTGGTCTCGCGCACCGAGCTGGTCGAGCATCTCTACGACCAGGACTTCGACCGCGACTCCAACACGATCGAGGTGTTCGTCGGCCGCATCCGCAAGAAGCTGGAAGTCGATATTATTCAGACCGTTCGCGGCTTGGGCTACATGCTGTCGCCGCCGACCTAAGGCATGATCCGGAAAAGTGCGCAGCGGTTTTCCCTCGCGACAAACGCGTGGCGTTTGCGCGGAGATCATGCTCTTAAAGCGTTTTCGAGCGAAGCGGATACCGGTTCGCTCGCGTGAAGAAAACGCGATCAAACAAAAGGATGAGAGCATATCCTATTCCATAGGATCATGCTCTTAGAGCGCTTGATCGGCGTACACGGGCATTGTCATGATCCGCGCCGGGAGGACTGGATTCGCTGATGTCTGAATCCCTGATGTCTGTTGCCGCTGACACGCCGTTCGAGCTCGTGCCCTGATGGGCGGCAGTTCGCTTGCGACCCGCCTGTTCGTCTCGGCGACCGCCTGGGTGGTGGTGATCCTGGCGATCACGGGCGTCATCCTGTCGTCGGTCTATCGTGACGCGACCGAGCGCGCCTTTGACCGGCGGCTCAATCTCTATCTGCGCACCCTGATCGCCGAGGTGGCGACGCCGGACGAGCCGGCGGACCGCCAGTTCCAGTCGCTCGGCGAGCCGCTGTTCGACCTGCCGCTGTCAGGCTGGTACTGGCAGATCACCCGCACCGATACCGAGAAGGGCGAGACCCGCGCCTCGCGCTCGCTGTGGGACAAGAAGCTGCCGAAGCTCGAGGAGCACGGCGCCGAGCTGACCGCCGCCGGCGTCCGCCTCGGCTATGTCGATGGGCCCGAAGGCCAGAGCCTGCGCGTGGTGGAGCGGCCGGTCGATCTCGGCGTCGACGGCAAGTTCCTGGTCAGCGTCGCCGGCGACGCCACCGAGATCTTCGATGAGACGCGCAGCTTCGACTATTACCTCGGCGGCACCTTCGCCGCCCTCGGCATCGTGCTGCTGCTGACCACGATCTTCCAGGTGCGCTATGGCCTGGCGCCGCTCAAGCGCATTTCGGACGCGATCGCCGATATCCGTTCCGGTCGCGCCGAGCGGCTGGAGGGCCGGTTCCCGGTGGAGATCGCGCCGCTGGCGCGCGAAACCAACGCGCTGATCGACGCCAACCGGGAGATCGTCGAGCGCTCGCGCACCCATGTCGGCAATCTCGCCCATGCGATCAAGACGCCGTTGTCGGTGATCGTGAACGAGGCGGCCGGGCATGCCGCCGATCCCTTCGCCAGCAAGGTGCTGGAGCAGGCCGATGTGATGCGTGACCAGGTCGCGCACCATCTCGAGCGCGCGCGGATCGCCGCCCGCGCCACCATCGTCTCTACCATCACCGACGTCGCGCCTGCCATCGAGGCGCTGCGGCGGACCATGGAGAAGATCCATCGCGACCGCGACCTCTCGATCGAGGCGAAGGCCGATCCGGCGGCGCGGTTCCGCGGCGAGCGGCAGGATCTGGAGGAGATGGTCGGCAATCTCGTCGACAACGCCTGCAAATGGGCGGCCTCGCAGGTGTTCATCGAGGTCAGCGTGGTCCCGCCGGAGGCGTCGGGCGCTGGTCCCAGGCTGCGCATCGTGGTCGACGACGACGGCCGCGGCCTGTCGGAGGACGAACGCGCCAAGGTCGCCCGGCGCGGCCAGCGGCTCGACGAATCGAAGCCCGGCTCGGGGCTCGGCCTGTCGATCGTGACCGATCTCGCCGGCCTCTATGGCGGCAAGCTCGTACTGAGCGACGCGCCAATCGGCGGCCTGCGGGCCGAGCTCATGCTGCCCGCGGTGTAGCGCATGATGAGATTGGGTTGAGCTGCAACGGCGTCGAAAGTTCACCTCTCCCTAGGGAGAGGTCGATTTGCGTAGCAAATCGGGTGAGGGGGTACGGTCCATCGAGGGAGCAAGAGCCCTCACCCGGATTGCACTGGACGATGCTTCGCATCGCCAGGCGCAATCCGACCTCTCCCCGGTGGGGAGAGGTGAACCGAGACCTGCTTTTGTCTGCCTTTGGGGGCTCGACGACGTCATTATTATTCCTAAACGCGTTCTTAACGCGCCGACCTCTATCATCCCAAGCGGACGGGCTGCGGCGTTTGCCGGGCACCAAGCTTTCACGACCGGGCGCATGAGCCAGAAATCGACCGAGCGGCTGAGGGATTATCTCGCGCAGCTTCCGCCGCAATCGCAGGCGCTGCTGATGCGGGAGCTGGAGCGCGCGGTCGAACGCGGCGACGATGTTGCCGTCGCCAATCTGGTGCTCGAGCAGCTGCGCAAGATCGTGCGTGGGGCCGAGGAGGACGAGCGGATCGAGCCGCGCAGCGACGATCCGGCGCGGCTCCTGTTCCGTCCCCTCGAGCCGTTCCTCGCCGAGACCAATTTCCCGACCCGACCCGGCCAGCTCCGGCGCGCCTCGCTGCTGCCGATCTGGCAGTGGCTGGCCCGCGAGGGAGCGCCCGAGGCTATCAGCGAGTTCGAGGCGGCACTGGCAGCGGCCACCGAGAGCGGTCCGATGGAGATCGCCGCGCGCAAGTTCCAGCTCGCGGCTGCGGAAGCCATCATCAAGGTCGCGGCGCCCACCCAGGACGACCGCCAGCGCGCGCTGTCGCGAGTCGGCCCGCCGAGCGTCGTCGAGGACCTGCTGCCGATCGGCCTGGTGCTGCAGGCCCGCGAGGCGCTGGAAACCCTGGGCAGCCGGTTGCCGAGCCAGATCCGGGTGTTTGCCGATTCCCAGATCGCTTCCGCAATGGATGCGCTCAAGCTGCCGTCGCTGCAGACGCCGCAGCTGCTGCCCTTCGCGCTGTCATTGATTGCGCAGCGGCTCGCCGCGCCCTGGCAGATTATCCGGCTCGCCATCAAGATGGCGGCCTCGGACGATGAGCTGCGGGTCGCGGCAACGCCGTACGGCATCGCCGTCACCATCGCACTGCATGACCTGTCATTTGTCGCAGCCTGCCTGCGCACCGACATCCGGCGCGGGCATTTCGATTATGTCGGCGAGCAGCTCAAGACCCTGCATGACGGCGTCCGCGGCCTGCGCACCGAGCTCGATCTGCGCAACGATTCCACCTGGGGCCGTCAGCTCACGTCGGTCCGCGCCGATACCTCCAACGCGCTGCAATCGGAGATCGACAGCGTGCCGGGCCGGGTCCGCCGCATCCTGCGTCAGCGCGCCGACAAGGACATTACCGCCGGCGCCAAGATCGATGCGTCCGAGGTCGAGGACGCCGCCGCCCTGATCGATTTCGTCGCGGTGTGCCGCACCTATGCCAGCGAGCTCGCCATCAACGAGGTGACGCTGCGGACCTTCTCCGACCTGCAACATTATGTCGAGCAGTCGACCGAGGGGCTGGTGCAGTCGCTGCGCGGCGGCGACGCCCGGGTCCGGGCCTTCCGCCAGCAGCAGGTCAAGGCCGCGATACGCTTCTGCGAGGTGCTGTTCGGCCACGACTACGCGTCGCTGATGAACCGGGCTGCCGAGAACGCGGTGACGGGCGAGCGGAAGTCCTCGCGCGCGGGATAGCGCAGCCTAGGCAAGGTTCGAACCGTGTTCGAGCGCTCCAAAATCCCACTTACCAAGTGGCTTGCTCTCTTCCTGATGACCGCATCCCAAAAAGGGCGTGGGCGCTCATCAGGTCCACCGCATGCTTGTCATCAGCTACAAATCGACTTGGTTCCGAGGCGCGAGTCGAAGCGACTTGCGGATAAAAAATTGAAGGACGCGAGTAAGTAATTCGCCTGTGAACAGCGGGGCGCAGACCCTCGATCCACAGCCGGATCGAAATTTTTTGGCTTGGGAATCCCTGAGGACTCACCAATAGTTGGCTCGATCACAGGCGCGGCACTGACCCCTGTTATCCCCCTCTTTCCACCATATTTAGTGTTTGATCCAAAAACTCGTACTAGTTCTTGACGGGCGTGACTGGCGTATCTCACAATCCCACGCGACGCTGGAAAAAGAAAAGCCACCAAGGACT
>NZ_LGHK01000297.1 GCF_001908235.1 Bradyrhizobium sp. NAS96.2 | reverse complement strand
GGATAATCTGCTTCACGGACGGTCCCCTCGTTTGAGATTGCACAACCTCATTCTGGCACACTGATGCCGTAGGGGGCCGTCCACACCATCAACCACGAACGGTTATTGGTGAGCGACGCTGGAACGACGAGTTCCGTTCACAACACCCGCCACGGCGTATGGGTCCCTGCTTTCGCAGGGACGACGGTGGTGAGTGTGGCGCGATCGGTGCGTCAAACTCAGCACGAGCCTTCAGCAACGCAATCGCAATCACCCAGCCTTCCTTCGCCCCGCGCGCTTCGCCGGCTCCTTCGCGCCATCCTGCTTCGGCGCGCGCAATTCCCGGGCGGCGAGGCTGACGACCTCGGCGATCTGCTGCAGCTGCGAGGCCAGCGGAGAGGTCTTGCGCCAGACCATGCCGATGGTGCGCGAGGGCTGCGGATGCTTGAAGCGCGAGACCGTGACCGGCGCCGAGCGCGTCTCCACCGTCACCGCCATCTCGGGAATCAGGGTGACGCCGATGCCGGCGCCGACCATCTGCACCAGCGTCGACAGCGAGCTCGCATCCAGCACCTCGCGCGGCGGCGACGACGATTGCATGTTGCAGAACGACAGCGCCTGGTCGCGGAAGCAGTGGCCTTCCTCGAGCAGCAACAGCCGCATCTCGCGCAGCATCTCGGCGCTCGGCACCGGCGTCTTGGCATCCTCGACCGGCCGCACCAGCAGGAAATTCTCCGAGAACAGCGCGACCTCGGTCAGCGACGGTTCCGACACCGGAAGCGCCACGATCGCGGTGTCGAGCCGGCCCTCGGCAACTTCCTTGATCAGCTTCGGCGTCAGCGTCTCGCGGACATGGATGTCGAGCTCGGGATGCAGCCGCCCCAGCGTCTCGATCACCTTCGGCAGCAGATACGGCGCGATGGTCGGGATCATGCCGACGCGCAGCCGTCCGGCGAGCTTGTCGCGCGAGGCGCGCGCGAAGTCGCCGAGCTCATCGACCGAGCGCAGGATGTCGCGCACGCGATGCAGGAGGTCCTCGCCGAAGGTCGTCAGGGTGACCTGTCGGGCATTGCGTTCGATCAGGACGCCGCCGACCGCCCGTTCCAACTCGCGGATCTGCATCGACAGCGCCGGCTGCGACACCGCGCAGGCATCCGCGGCGCGTCCGAAATGCCCGTGCCGCGCCAGCGCATCGAAATACCTCAGTTGCCGGAGTGTGACGTTTATCATCAGATTATCTTATCGACGCGATCACTAAAGTCAATTTCACCTGATGGATTGGGGCGCGTAGAATCGTTCTTGGAAGAGCTCCAGCACATTCCAGAATCCACCACCTCGGAGAAGAAACATGGACGCAAAAACCGACGAAGGCGCGGGCAAATGCCCATTCACGGCAGCCCCTCGCGGACACACGAATCGTGACTGGTGGCCGAAGTCGCTGGACGTTCAGGTCTTGCATCACAACTCCAGCCTGTCCGATCCGATGGGCAAGGAGTTCGACTACGCCAAGGAATTCAAGACCCTCGACCTCAACGCTGTGATCAAGGACCTGACGGCCCTGATGACGACGTCGCAGGAGTGGTGGCCGGCGGACTTCGGCCATTACGGCGGCTTGATGATCCGCATGGCCTGGCACTCGGCGGGCACCTACCGCATCAGCGACGGCCGCGGCGGCGCCGGTGCCGGTCAGCAGCGGTTCGCCCCGCTCAACAGCTGGCCCGATAACGCCAACCTCGACAAGGCGCGCCGGCTGCTCTGGCCGGTCAAGCAGAAATACGGCCGCAAGATCTCCTGGGCCGACCTGTATGTCCTCGCCGGCAACGTCGCGCTGGAATCGATGGGCTTCAAGACGTTCGGCTTTGCGGGCGGCCGCGCCGACGTGTGGGAGCCGGAAGAACTGTATTGGGGGCCGGAGGGCACCTGGCTCGGTGACGAGCGCTACAGCGGCGAGCGTCAGCTCTCCGAGCCGCTCGGCGCGGTGCAGATGGGCCTGATCTACGTCAACCCGGAAGGCCCGAACGGCAATCCTGACCCGGTCGCCGCCGCAAAGGACATCCGCGAGACGTTCTTCCGCATGGCGATGAACGACGAGGAGACCGTTGCGCTGATCGCCGGCGGCCACACCTTCGGCAAGACCCACGGCGCGGGTGATCCGTCGCTGATCGGGCCGGAGCCGGAAGGCGCCGCGCTCGAGGATCAGGGCTTGGGGTGGAAGAGCAAGTTCGGCACCGGCGTCGGCGCCGACGCGATCACCGGCGGCCCCGAGGTCACCTGGACCCAGACGCCGACGAAGTGGAGCAACCACTTCTTCGAAAACCTGTTCAAGTATGAATGGGAGCTGACCAAGAGCCCCGCGGGCGCGAAGCAGTGGAAGGCGAAAGGCGCTGCGGCCGACATTCCGGACGCGTTCGACCCGTCGAAGAAGCACGTCCCGACCATGCTGACCACGGACCTCTCGCTGCGCTTCGATCCGGCCTATGAGAAGATCTCGCGCCGGTTCTACGAGCATCCGGATCAGTTCGCGGACGCTTTCGCCCGCGCCTGGTTCAAGCTGACGCATCGCGACATGGGCCCGATCCAGCGCTACCTCGGCCCGCTGGTGCCGAAGGAGACGCTGATCTGGCAGGACCCCGTGCCGGCGCTCGATCATGCCGTGATCGACGACAAGGATATCGAGGCGCTCAAGGCGAAGATTCTCGGCTCGGGTCTGTCGGTGTCCGAACTGGTATCGACCGCCTGGGCTTCGGCCTCCACGTTCCGCGGCTCGGACAAGCGCGGCGGCGCCAACGGTGCGCGCATCCGTCTCGCCCCGCAAAAGGACTGGGATGTCAACGAGCCGGCGCAGCTCAAGACCGTGCTGTCCAAGCTCGAAGCCATCCAGAAGGAGTTCGGCAAGAAGGTCTCGCTCGCCGACCTGATCGTGCTCGGCGGCGCGGCTGCGATCGAGAAGGCGGCGAAGGACGGCGGCACCAATGTGAAGGTCCCCTTCACGCCGGGCCGTACCGATGCGTCGCAGGACCAGACCGACGCCGCTTCCTTCGCCCCGCTCGAGCCGCGGGCTGACGGCTTCCGCAACTACATCAGCGGCAAGCCCCAGGCCATGCTGCCCGAGGAGGCGTTGATCGATCGCGCGCAGCTGCTGCGGCTGACCGGACCGGAATTGACGGTCCTGGTCGGCGGCCTGCGCGTGCTCGGCGCCAACGCCAAGAAGTCGAAGCACGGCGTCTTCACCGGCAAGCCGGGGACGCTGACCAACGACTTCTTCCTCAACCTGCTCGACATGGGCACGGTGTGGAGCGATGTCGGCGAGGGCGTCTATGAGGGCCGCGACCGCAAGACCAAGGCGGTGAAGTGGACCGGCACCCGCGTCGACCTGATCTTCGGCTCGCACTCGCAGCTGCGCGCGTTCGCCGAGGTCTACGGCTCGTCGGATGCCAAGGAGCAGTTCGTGAAGGACTTCGTCGCGGCCTGGGCCAAGGTGATGAACGCCGATCGCTTCGACCTCGTGAAGTAAGCGGCCGGCAACGGCAATCAGGGACAGGGCGGTGCTTCGGCGCCGCCCTGTTTCGTTTCGGGGACGCTGGTGGCTTTCCGCGGTTTGCTCAGTCGTGCAGCTTCATGTCGCGGATCATCTCCTCGAACTCCGCCTGCGTCGGAATCGCCGGTGGCGATTGCGGCGCGTTGCTCGTCGCGACGGGAGCGCCGCATTGCGAAGCCCCGCGCGAAGGCTCGAAGATTGCGGTCAGGCTCGCCCAGCACACCAGGAGAGCCACGATCCAGTCCAGTACATTGGATGCCGTCATTGCAGCACCGGTATCAGCATTTCCATGCGCTGATGGTGCAGCCGGCGCGAGGCTTGCGCAATTCGGAAGCTACGAAACGTAACTTCGGCGTAGCCGAGTGGACGCCGTCATTGCGAGCCACCCGGTCGGCGCAAAGCGCCGCCGGATGACAGGCTCCGCGAAGCAATCCATCGTGCCGCGTGGAGAAATGGATTGCTTCGTCGCTACCGCTCCTCGCAATGACGGCGGATACAATTGAATGTCCAACCCGAGCCGTGCGGTCGCTGTTACAGGGGGCTACCCGGTCCGCGCCCGCCGTCCCTCGATCGGATAGGCGGGATCGTTGAACCCCGGCGTCGAGGGATGGCCGGCGACGACGAGGCGGTCGATCGGGGCCTCGTCCTCGGCGGTGAAGCGGTAATCGAGCGCGCGGATGTAGTCGTCCCATTGCGCTTCGGTGCGCGGGCCGGCAATGACCGCGCTGACGAACGACGAGTTCAGCACCCAGGACACCGCGAACTGCCCGGCGGTGATGCCGCGGCTCTCGGCGTGGCGCTTGATCTCCTGCGCGAGCTGCAAGGATTCCCGCCGCCACTCGGTCTGCATCATGCGCTTGTCGTTGCGCCCCGCACGGGTGTCCGCGGGCGGCGCGGTATCGGGCGCGTATTTGCCGGTCAGCACGCCTCGCGCCAGCGGGCTGTAGGGCACGATGCCGAGGCCGTAATAGGCGCAGGCCGGGAAATGCTCGACCTCGGGCATCCGGTTCATCGCGTTGTAATAGGGCTGGCTCGCGACCGGGCGGTCGATGCCGAGCCGGTCGCAGATGTTGCAGATCTCGGCGACGCGCCAGGCGCGGTAGTTGGAGACGCCGAAATAGCGCACCTTGCCGGCGCGGATCAGATCGCCCATCGCGCGCACCGTCTCGTCGAGCGGCGTCGCGTGGTCTTCCTTGTGCAGGTAATAGACGTCGATGTAGTCGGTGCCGAGCCGCTTCAGGCTCTCGTCGGCGGCCTGCAACACCCAGCGCCGCGACAGGCCGCCATGGTTCGGATCGTCGCCGATCGGATTGGCGAGCTTGGTCGCGAGCACCCAGTTCGACCTTCTGTTCGAGATCGCGCGGCCCACGACCTCCTCGGACTTGCCGCCATTATAGGCGTCGGCGCTGTCGATGAAGTTGATGCCGGCCTCGCGCGCCTTGGCCACGATCCGCGACGAAGTCGCCTCATCGGTCGGCCCGCCGAACATCATGGTGCCCAAGCAAATCGGCGAAACCTTCAGGCCGCTGCGGCCGAGCTGGCGATATTGCATCGATCGTTCCTCCGAAATGACGGGGATCAACTCTCGTTCTTCAGAATCTTGAACACGCCGTTGGCCATGGCGATACAGCGCTTCTCGACCATCACCTCGGCCGTGATGAAGATCAGGCTGCGCGTCGAGCGTACCACACGCGGCCGCGTCGTCAGGATCTCGCCGATCTTGCCGGCCTCGACGAAATGGGTGTCGAGCTGCACCGTCGCAAGCGTCGGCTTGCCCGAGACGAAGCGCGCGGCCATGCCGCAGGCGCGGTCGGCGAAGGTCATGATCACGCCGCCCTGCACCAGGCCGCGGCGGTTGTGATGCTTGTCCTCGGTGATCAGTGCGAGCTCGAGCGCGCCGTCCGTCAAGCGTTCCCACAGGGGGCCGATCAGCGTCAGGAAGCCCGTGGTGTCGGCGACCTTCCAGCCGTCGGATTTGAGTCTGTCCGCGGCCTTGGCCGTCATGAGGTGAGGATCCGTTGCTTGGCTATGATTGATCGCAGGAGGCATGTCGTTCAGCTCATTTCATCAAACGCTGTTGTGTTGTAGTCAAGCGCAATGGCCCGCACATTTGACGATGCCACCCGGCGGAATATCGCAGAGCTCTGTGCCGCGTTCGCGCGTCAGGCCGCGGCCGATGCCGCGCCGACGCTGAAGCGCGCCGCGGTCGCGATCGCGCTGACCGAAGATGATGACGGCCACAGCACGGCCTTCCTGCTGACCCGGCGCAGCGCGCGCCTGCGCGCCCACAGCGCGCAATGGGCGCTGCCCGGCGGGCGCTGCGATGCCGGCGAGACGCAGCCCCAGGCCGCGCTGCGCGAATTGCACGAGGAGCTTGGCCTTGCACTGTCCGAACGCGACGTGCTCGGCATGCTCGACGACTATCCGACGCGCTCCGGCTATCTGATCACCCCGGTCGTGGTCTGGGCCGGCGCACATGCGGCGATCACGCCGAACCCGGACGAGGTCGCGTCCGCGCATCGCATAGGTCTCGATGCGATCGAGATCGAGGACGCATTCACCTTCGTCACGATTCCCGAGAGCGCGCGGCGGGTGATCCGCTTCCGGCTCGGCGGCCAGCAGATCCATGCGCCGACCGCCGCGCTGATCTATCAGTTCCGTGAGGTGCTCGCCGGCCGCAACACCCGCGTCGCCGATCTCGAGCAGCCGGTGTTCGCATGGAAGTAGGCCGATACTATCTGTGATGCCGCTTGCGGGCGTTCATCTTCATTGCCTTGCCCTGCGCAACAGGCGGATCCGTCGCGGTCGCGGGTTCCGGAGGCGCGCGCGACACATTCTCGTAACAGGAGAACCGTGAACGCGTATCCGGAAACGACCCGCAGTCCGGACGCTCGGCGCGCGCCGGTGCGGCGAGTATCACAGCGCCAGCGGTGGCGAGCCACAGTGCCATCCTCATCGCAATCTCCAAGGCCTTCCCGGGACACGCATTCTTCGGAGAACACCGCATTGTGGCGAAAATTCTGGACCTGATCGCGGCATCCGGCCGCCTTCGATCCGGACATTTCCGGGCTGACTTCGCGGCGGCGCTTGCTACAACGAGGCCATGCGCCCGCAATTGATTCGCCTTTCGTCAGGATTTGTCGCGCTCGCGCTGGTCGCCAGCGCGCCGTCTGTATCGGCCGGCGAGGCCGGTGAGCTGCCGCCGTCCGTCGCCAATGCGATGGCGCAGGCCTCGCCGCAGGCGATCATGGAGTATCGCCGCAAGCTGCAGGAATACGAGGAGGCGCGCGCCGCCTTCGAGCAGGATGCGGGTGCCTATTGGGGCGCGATCGCCGACAAGCGGCGCGGCCGCAACGCCAAGCGCCGCGACCGCGTGCAGATCACGCTCGACGATTACGTGCTGCAGCAGCCGCCGGTCTATGAGGGGCCGAGGCGGCCGGTCAATCCGGCACCCGAGGAGGAGGGCGGCAAGCCGCCGCGTCCGCCCAAGACGATCCCGGTGGTCTCGGATCTCGTCAGGGCGGCGGCCGAACAATTCCAGTTCGCGCCGCAGCGGCCGTCGAGCGAGGTCGAGTTCAAGCGCGCCTATGCCCGCTACGCGCGCGCGGCGGGGCTGACGCCGGAGCAGGCGGTGCGGGTCTATTCATTCGAGACCGGCGGCACCGGCAATTACGACGTGCAGGCCGGCATCGAGCATGGCGGCAAGCGCGCCATCTCCACCGCGATGGGCTACAACCAGCTGCTCACCACCAACACGGTCGAGCTGCTCGCCGAGCAGGGCCATGAATTCGTGCGGGATCTGACCGAGCGCGTTGCGAGGGCGCAGGGGCCGGCGCGCAAGGCCATGGAGCACAAGCTCGCGGTGCTGAAGAAGATGGTCGCGTTCACCCGTACCGTGCCCGACGACTGGTCGGCGCATCAGCGCCTCGCCGATACCGCGCAAGGCTGGGCGTGTCACGCCATGGTGCTCGACATCGATGTCGGCCCGATGCTGCAGACCCACAAGCTGCTGACCTCGGTGATCTTCGCCCGCAACAAGGGCTACACAAGGCCGCTGACCGCGGCCGAGCTCGAGATGATGAACCTGACCGGTGACGGCACCGGGCTCGACATGGTGACCATGCCGCAGGCGATGCGCGAGCAGGTGCCGACCGCGAACTTCTTCCAGCGCTCGGGCTACGAGCGCAACCCGGTCGCGATCCGCCACAACACCGTGGCCAAGCTGCTTGCCGTCACCAACGAGCGGATGGACTTCAACAGCAACAAGCCCGGCGCTCGGGAATTGGCCGGGGCGTTCTGAGGTCTGCCGAATAACGTCAGCGCATTTCCGGTTCTGATTGAATCAGAACCGGAGCCCTGGACGCTTCTTTTGACGCGTTTTCTTCACGCGAACCGGCGTCCACTTCGCTCGAAAACGCTCTATTTCGAGCCGAACATGAACTTGCCGTCGCCCTCGAGATAGGGACCGGAGCGCATGTAGAGCTGGCCGTTATGCCCGATGAAGAACAGCGTCCCCTTCGGCACTTTCTTGGCGCCCTTCAGCAGCGTGCCGGCATTGCTGGTGCCCATCTTGTACGCCCAGGTCTTGCCCTCCTTGTCATAGGCGTAGCCCATGTCGGTCTTCAGCTCCCAGGGCGCAGCCTCCTGCGCGAATGCGTATGTCGTCATCGCAGCAAGGGTCGCGGTCGCAATAAAGGTCTTGGTCAAAAAATGCGTCATGGTCCACCTCCGGCCGAAAAAAAAAAACGGCATCGTCCCCACGTTCTGAACAAATCACGAACGGTGTTCGCACGTCAATACGACAATCGGCGCGGCCGCTCACAGAGATCAGCGACTTTGTGATTTCCCGCATCAAGCTTGGCGACTATCTTCGCGTTACCGTTTACAAACGCTTTGATTGGCGGAAACACTA
>NZ_LGHK01000296.1 GCF_001908235.1 Bradyrhizobium sp. NAS96.2 | reverse complement strand
GCCGCGGCGGCCGACCCCGCGCCAACGTTCGACGATGCGTGGCCGAAGGCGGACCGGCCGAGGTCGGTCGATGTCGCCCCGCGGCGTGGCCCACGGGCGCCGTCGACYTCGGCGAGGCGCAGTCGGCGGCCGCGTCGGCGTCATCAGGCCATCCGCCGCCGCCGCAGGAGCAGCCCCCGGTGACCGTGCTCAAATCGGGCGTCGTCGACGGCATGGCCTATTCGCTCTATTCGGACGGATCGATCGAGGCGCAAATGCCCGAGGGCATGATGCGGTTTGCCTCGATCGACGAGCTCCGCTCGCATCTGGAGCAAAGGCCGTAGATCTACGGCAATACTTGCGAACGGCCGGCGCGAAGTCTAAAACACGGCAGTTCTTGTCAGATTTCCTGTAATCCGCTCATATTCGCGAAGTAGTGCGCGATTCTGTTGATGTATTGTCGCGCGCGGATACTGCCCGAACGGCGTGCGGCGCCGCGCCGTCGAGAGCACGGGGAAGGTTGAGCCATGTCCGACACGTCAGGCAAAACGCCGGTCGAACTGACCGCCAACATCGTTTCGGCCTATCTCAGCAACAATCCGACGCCGGCCTCAGACATTCCGAACCTGATCGGTCAGGTCCATGCCGCGCTGCTGCGCGTGTCGAGCGGGCGCAGCGATATGCCGAGCGAACCGGCCAAGCCTGCGGTGTCGATGAAGAAGTCGATCACGCCGGAATATCTCGTGTGTCTCGAGGACGGCAAGCGCTTCAAGTCGCTTAAGCGCCACCTGCGCACCCAGTACAACATGACCCCGGAGCAGTATCGCGACAAATGGGGGCTGCCGGCCGACTATCCGATGGTGGCGCCGAACTACGCAGTGGCGCGATCGCAGCTCGCCAAGAAGATGGGACTTGGCCAGCAGGCGCGGAAGCGGAAGTAACACCTTACGCGGCGGAGGCCAGCGCCTCGCGCGCATCGTTGCGGATGCGATCAACCATCGAGCGCAGGCCGTTGGACCGCTGCGGCGTCAGATGGTCGCGGAAGCCGAATTCGTCGAATAGCGCGAGCGCGTCGGTGTCGAGGATCTGCTGCGGCGAGTGCCCGGAGAACAGCGTCAGCACGATCGCGACCAGGCCGCGCACGATGTGGGCGTCGCTGTCGCCGATATAGATTAGGCGCGGTTCGCCATGGGCATCGCGCTCGATCCGCTTCGACAGCCAGACCTGGCTGACGCAGCCCTGCACCTTGTTCTCGGCCGAGTGCTCCGCCTCCGACAACGGTTCGAGGGTGCGGCCGAGCTCGATGACGTAGCGGTAACGGTCGTCCCACTCGTCCAGCAGCGCAAAATTGTCCCTGATTTCGTCGATCGTCGTCGTCATCGTGGCCCACGTCCTGTCGTTAACGGCTTATATAGGAAGGCGGGCCGCGAAAGCGACGAAAATGGAACCGGTTCCCTGCGGTTTTGACGTGTTTTCTTCATGCGAACCGGCGACCACCTCGCTCGAAAGCGCGCTGGTTTGCGCTCACGGCATCGGCGGCAGGCGGAATTCAATCATCTGATCGTCCGCCGTCAGCGTGTCGCGGGATGCGCCCGGATCGGTATCGTCCTTGCCGATCGAGCCGGTGTGATCGGGTGGCTTCTTGTCGGTGATCATCTGGTAGAGCTTGCGCGCACCGTCGGTCGCGCGCTGGCCGATCGCGGTCGCGGCCTGGCCGCCGACGTCGCAGGCCGACGGCTGACGCTTGCAGAACTGACCCATGTCGTTGATCGTCGCGGTCGCGGCCGACACCGCGTCCGATGCGCTGATCTGCGGCGTCTTGTCCGCTTCAGGAGTTTTGTCTCTCGGCAGCAGCACGAGCACAAGCCCGAGCCAGAATGCCAAACGCAGCAGGAAGAACATGGCGCGATCCCGGTCGTCTATCTTGTCTTGGTTCTTGCGCGGTCGATGCCGCTATTGCCCTCACGGTTAGCATCGGTCGATAAATCGGAAGTATCTGCATTGAAGTAAATCCGCCGAGAAATCGCGGAAAATTCGCCTGAATTGATTCGCCGTAAATTTTCGATTGATGGCGGCTGACGGGGGCCGGATCCGCAAGATGTGCCGCGTCCACCATTTCGAAACCATAGATTGTCGCACCCGGAAACCAGCCGTTCACCATCCCCGAAAAATGCCCGGTGAATGACAGCGTGAACCCTCGCCAATGCACGGTGTTTGGCAGCAGGCGGCCCCGCCTTAGCGTTCGCTTAAGTTCGCTCTGACACGTTGACCTGCAATCACGAAGGAGGCGTTCCGGCGCGTCTGTCTTGACGATTGAGCCGAAGCGCGAGTGCTGTGAGTAGTTTGAGTCTGATCCGCGATTGCCTGGATGCGCTGCTGCATCCGTCGGCGCAATATGATGCGCTGACGCGTGCGCGCCATCGTGCCTTCATGGCGCCGCGGCTGCTCGGCAGCCTGGCGGCGCTGGCTTCGTTCCCGGCCTTTCTGGCGATGCGCGGCGCGCCGACGGCAATCGAGGTCGCGGCGTTCGCCTGGCTGATCGCGCCGATCCTGCTGTCCTGGTTCCTGTCGCGCACCGGCCGCTACGAGGGCGCCCATGTGCTGTCGTCGCTGGCGCTGGCCGGTCTCGTGATGATGATCGCCGCGACCACCGGCGGCATCGCGTCGTTCGCCGCGGTGTGGCTCGTCGTGATTCCGATCGAGGCCGCGCTGTCGGCCTCACGGCGCGTGGTGGCGTTTGCGTTTGCGCTCGCGATGATCTGCGCGGCGCTGCTGAGCGTGCTGGCACATTATCACGTGCTGCCGGCCGTCGATCCCGCGGTGGCGTCGAACGGCACGCTGGTCGGTTTCGGCGTGGTGTCGGCGATCTTCTATGCGGCCGGGCTCGCCTTCGGCGCGGAATCGCTGGCGCGCACCAGCGTGGCGCTGCTTTATGTCGAGGAAGAGCGCTACCGCCTGCTCGCGCATAACATGAGCGACGTCTTGTCGCGGCACAGCCGCAACGGCGCGGTGGGCTTCATTTCGCCCGCGGCCGAGATCCTGCTCGGCGTGCCGGCGTCGCGGCTGTCAGGCCACGGCCTGTTCGACCGCGTTCACGTCGCCGATCGGCCGGCCTATCTCACCGCGCTGTCGGACGCCGCGCGCGGCGAGTCCCGCAGCGTCGAGTTCCGGGTGCGCCGCGACGGTGCGCGCGGCGAGGCTGCCGGCGAATTCATCTGGGTCGAGATGCGCTGCCGTGCGCTCGACCAGATTTCGGCTGACGCGGAAGTCGTCGCCGTGATGCGCGACGTGACCGAT
Organism: Bradyrhizobium sp. NAS96.2; assembly: GCF_001908235.1. GTDB lineage: Bacteria > Pseudomonadota > Alphaproteobacteria > Rhizobiales > Xanthobacteraceae > Bradyrhizobium. Next base: position 1,346 of record NZ_LGHK01000296.1, on the reverse strand, counting down.
CGCAAGGTGCAGGAGCAGGCGCTCGAACAGGCGCGCAACGCGGCCGAACAGGCCGACGCGTCGAAGACGCGCTTCCTCGCCACCATGAGCCACGAACTGCGCACCCCGCTCAACGCCATCATCGGCTTCTCCGAGATGATCGCGCAGGAAGACGCGCTCGGGCTCGACGCGGCCCGCCGCAAGGAATACGCCCAGCTCATCAACGACTCCGGGCAGCATTTGCTGTCCGTCGTCAACGGCATCCTCGACATGTCGAAGATGGAGTCCGGCAATTTCGAGATTTCGCCGGAGCCGTTCGCGCCGAGGCCGGCGCTGCTCAATTGCTGCAATCTGGTGGCGTTGAAGGCGCGCGAGAGCGGCGTCGACCTCGTCACCCGCGTGGGCGACGACCTCCCGGTCGTGAACGGCGATCCGCGCGCGTTCAAGCAGATCGTGCTCAACCTGGTTTCCAACGCCATCAAGTTCACCGAGCGCGGCGGCAAGGTGACCGTGTCGGCCGGCGTCGAGGGCTCGCGGCTCTTGCTGCGGGTCTCGGACACCGGTGTCGGCATCGCCGCCGACGATCTCAAACGGCTCGGCGATCCGTTCTTCCAGGCCGGCAAGACCTATCAGCGCCGCCACGAGGGCACCGGCCTAGGCCTGTCCATCGTCAAGGGGCTGGTTGGTCTGCACAATGGCGACATGAACGTGGAGAGCAAGGTGGGCGAGGGCACCATCGTGTCGGTCGCACTGCCGCTGGCGTTCACCCCGCCGGCCACGGTCGAGCCGTCCAGCAATGTCTCGACGCTGAAGCCCGCGCTGCGATCCGGTCTCCAAGAGCAAACCCATCAGGTGAAGAAGAGTGCCTAGACAGACTTTGGATGATGACGAAACGCCGCGCCGTCGCCGCGGCGCCAAGGCAGTGGCCATCGCGGCCGAGGAAGAGCGTGGCCTCGTCCTGCGCCTGCTGCTGCACAGTCCGAAGGATCTCGTCGCCGGCGTACTGGCGACGTCTGCCATTGTGGCGATCCTGATCAACGCGCTGTTCCTGCAGGCTGGCCGTCATCCGTCGCCGATGTTCGGCGGTTCGGTGGTGACGCTGCCGCCGCCGGCCCCGGCTGCCGCCGTCACCAGTCCAATGCCGCGCCCGCGTCCCGCCGAGGCTGCCGCCCGGTCGGTCGAGCCGGCCGCCATGGAGCCGTCCAGGCCCATCGACGTGAAGCCGGTGGAGACCAAGCCGGCCGAGACCAGGTCCGTTGAAGCCAAGCCGGAACCGAAGCCGGTTGAAGCCAAGCCGGTCGATCCGATGGCCAGCCTCGTTTTGAAGTCGACCGCCGCGCCGCCGGCGGCCGCACCGGCCCCGGCTG
>NZ_LGHK01000295.1 GCF_001908235.1 Bradyrhizobium sp. NAS96.2 | reverse complement strand
CCGTTGGGATCCTTGACCGAGTGCGCGTACATCTCGCGATATTTGGCGTCGTTGACATAGGCGCGCTTGGCCCAATCGGCCGGCACGTCATAGATCTTCTCGGACATCATTTTCCTCCACTCATTGCCGATCGCAAACAACGCGGTGGCAAGCCGTCCTGATCATTGCCGCGATTATGCGTTGCCGCATTCCGGCCCGGCAAGGAAAAAGGACTGTCACTTTCGTCGCGTCGAAGCCGCCGGGCATTGCGCCGGCTGCCACATCTGATTGGGCGGTTTACCGCGCCTCGTTGACGAGTGAAACCTATGCTCCATCGTGTGCTCTAGGTCACTGGTCTCTTGGTCGTAGTGGTGTCGTTCGCCGCTCCGCTCGCTTGCGCCTCGCGCCGTCGTCGGAGCCGATCGGTGTCGCGAAAGAATTGGCGATCACGATCGGTCTGGCCGGCGATTTGAAGAGCCTCGAGGCAACGTTCAGCCGCGCGGTGACGCCGGCCGGGACGTGGCGCTTCGACACCTATCGTGCTGGACCGCTCACTGCGCGCTTCGATGAATTGTCGAAGGCAGTCGCGATCATCTGCGCCGGCGATGTCGCGCCGGAGCGCCGGCGCAGCTCCCGTGCGTGGCGCGTTCCCTCCAAGGTCTGGGCCGGAAACGGCATGGTCCCTGACCTGTCTCCTCCGTCGTCGCGGTCCTCCAAAGCCCGGTTCCCGGACCGCGCTCCCGCTGTTTTGACCGATGCCGGACAGCCCAAAATCAAGGTTAGCGGGCGAATGGCACCCATGAAAGGTATTTAGGAACCGCCAATAACCGATTCGCGACTCGCAATGTCAGCCCTGACGCCCTAAATCGCCATTCCGAGGCCGGACGGCCCACCGGAACGAAGCCCGAAGCAACGGCATTACCGGGAGAACAGCGGAACAAGGCGTCTGACGAGTAGTATGATGGATCAGCAGAACATCGCGGCTGTGCGGCCCATGTCCGCCGATCCCGCTGTCGCCCTGGCGAAGGCGCTGGGCCAATGGCCCAAGCCGTCACCCAAGTCCAAGATCAAGCTCGACGCCCCGGCCGCAGCTGCCATCAAGACTTCAGTTGAAGATCTGGCGCGCGACCTCGGCCTGCGGCTCGGCGACCAGAACGAGCTGACCATCCGCCGCGTCAAGCGCGGCAAGAATTATTCGTTCGTTCGCGCCAATGGCTCGCATGTCCGGGACGCCCGCACCATTCGCCGGCTGCACGCGATGGCGATGCCGCCGGCCTATCGCCAGGTGCGCTACTCCACCGATCCGAACACCCATCTGCAGGCGGTCGGCCTCGATGCGGCCGGCCGGCTGCAATACCGCTATCACGCCGATTGGGAGAAGGTCCGCGAGCAGCGCAAAGCGCATCGCCTGGGCAAGCTGGTGGCCGCGTTGCCGAAGATCCGGCGCAAGGTCTCGGCGTTCCTCTCCGGCGACGAGCCGACCCGCGAGTTCGCGCTGTCGGCGGTGATCGAGCTGATCGCGCGCACCGCGATCCGGCCCGGCAACGAATCCTATGCCCGCCTCAACGGCACCCGCGGCGCCACCACGCTGCTGAAGTCCAACGTCACGCTGGAAGACGACAGCCTGGTGCTGACCTTCAAGGCCAAGGGCGGCAAGGCGGTGCGCAAGGAATGCGACGCGGCCAAGCTGGTGCGCGCGATCGGCATTCTGCGCGGTGTCCCGGGCAAGCGCATGTTCCAGTATTACGACCGCTCCGGCGTCGTGCGCGCCGCCTCGACCACGGCGGTGAACGCGTTCCTGCGCGAGCTCGCCGGCATCAAGATCTCGCTGAAGGATTTCCGCACCCTGATGGCGTCGGCCGTCGTCGTGGAATCGCTGTCGCGGATCACGCCGGCTGCCAGCCAGCGCGGCCGCAAGCGCCAGGTGCTGGACGCGATCCGCGCCGCCGCCGATCAGCTTTCCAACACGCCGGCGATCTGCCGCAAGAGCTATGTCCACGACACCATCGTCACCGCGTTCGAGGACGGCATCCTCGAACGCTTCGCCGCGACGATGGGCGGCTACCGCACCCAGAGCAAGCGCGAGCAATTGCTGGCGCAGGTGGTGATGGCGGCGGGGGCGTAAGCGCCGCATCCTCCGTCGTCCCGGCGAAGGCCGGGACCCATAACCACGGCCGCCCATGATTAGAATTCGCTGTGGCCCCAGCTCGTTTCAGCAATCGCCATTTGGGGTTATGGGTCCCTGCTTTCGCAGGGACGACGGTGAAGTTTGCTGGAACGCTACAGCCCGCCCATCTTGCAGACGTACTTCCATTCCTCCGCGGTGACCGGCTGCACCGAGAGCCGCGAATATTTCACCAGCGCCATCTCGGCGAGCTTCTTGTCGGCCTTGATCGCGGCCATCGTCACAGGTGTCTTCAGCGGCTTGTCGGCCTTGATGTCGACGCAGACGAACTTGCCGGTCTTGTCGGTCGGATCGGGATAGGCTTCCTTGATGATCTCGGCGATGCCGACGATCTCCTTGCCCTCGTTGGAATGATAGAAGAACGTCTTGTCGCCCTTCTTCATGTTGACGAGGTTCTGCCGCGCCGTGAAGTTGCGCACGCCGGTCCAGGCCTCACCCTTTGCGCCCTTGGCGACCTGCTGGTCCCACGACCAGGTCGCCGGTTCGGATTTCACCAGCCAGTAATTCATCGCGACTTTACCCCGTTCTCGATCGCCCATTGCGCGGCAATCTACAGGCAGCTCGATGCCCGCGACAAGCGCGGGCATCTGATCCAAAGCGTTTTCGAGCGAAGCCTGTCCCGCACGCGATGCGGGATGGATGCCAGTTCGCGTGAAGAAAACGCGTCAGATGGAGAAGCCTCATGCTCACTGCTTCAGATATCGATCGAAGAATTTGGCGATATCGATGAACGCCTCGTTGGTCTCGGGCGCATCGATGTCCATCTGGTACTGCGCGTGGGACTGCCCCTCATAGACATTGAGATCGGCAATCACGCCGGCGCGGCGCAATTTGCGATGGGTGCGAACCGTGTTGCTGAGGAACAGGTCGCGCGTGCCCGACGTCAGGATGGTCGGCGGAAAACCCTTGAAGTCGCCGTAGATCGGCGAGATGTAGGGATTCTTCAGGCTGGTCCCGTTTGCATAAAGCTTGGCCGCGCGGCCGAGCCAGCCGTCCCAGGTCACCAGCTCATTGTCGACCCATTCATTGCTCGCGTAGCTGTCGCCGATCTTGTCGATGTCGGACCATGGCGTGCCCGGTGCGATGGCGGCGGGCAGCGGCAGCTTCTCATCCTTCGCCCGCAACACCATCGCCAGCGTCATCGCGCCGCCGGTCGAGGTGCCGAAGATCGCCAGCCGGTGGCGCTCGTGCGATTTCAGAACTTCCTTCCACACCGCCATCGCGTCGTCCATCGCGGCCGGATACGGGAAGTCCGGCGGCATCCGGTAGTCGATCGAGATGACCTTGTAGCCGCCGAAGCCGGCCATCATGATGGCTTCCGGCAGCGCTGCTTCACCGGGGCCGAACACATAGCCGCCGCCGTGCACGTGGATCAGCAGGCGCCGCCGGTTCTCGAGCGCGATCTTGTTCGGCGTCACGATGTAGCAGTGCACGCCGGCAAGTCTGGTTTCCTCGACCTTGACGCCGAGCTTCGCCTTCGTCGCCGGAATATCCGCGATGGCCTCCTTGGCGCGGCGATTGATCAGCTCCTTCCATTCCGCTGGGGTTTTCGGGGCGGCATTGAAATGCGGCGGATAGGGCGCGCCGATCATCGCCTGCATCTCGGGGGAGACGTCGGTGGTGGGGTTGCCGATCGATTTGAGCGGCGCGACCCGCTTGCCGTTGTCGGCATTGGCGGCTGCTTCGATCTTGGCAAGGTCGTCGTAGGAGGCGGCGGTTTGGGCGTGGGCTGCGGTGGACGAGGCGGCGAGGGCGGCTGCAAGGTTGATCGAAAGAAGGCCGATCGAAAGGAGGACGCGATGCGGTCGACGCATGGGTTTTTCCCTTGGGATCCGTTTTTCGATTGTTCGACCGGGATCCGACGGTTCGCCAGCCACGCTAGTACGGCAGGTTCTGGCCGTGAAGGGCAGCCTGCTGGCGTCGATTGTTCTGAAATCTGGAATGATCTCTGCCGGAATCCGGCAATTGTGCCGTGACGCTTTTCCTGTGATCGAGTGGCTCCTCGTCTTGCAGGAGATCACATGCCTCTGAATCGCCGGACATTCACTGCCTTGACCGCCGCGTCCGTCGCGGTGGCGGCCGCGTTGCCGCACCAGGCGCGCACCGCAGGCCGCCCCGTTGTTCAAGGCGATCGCCTTCGACGGCTTTCCGATCATCGATCCGCGTCCGGTGTTCGCGCGCGTGGAGGAGATGTTTCCGGGCAAAGGTGCCGAGTTGAGCGCCGCCTGGCGCAACCGGCAGTTCGAATATGGCTGGCTCAGGACCCTTGGCGGCCGCTACATCGATTTCTGGCGCGTCACCGAGGACGCGCTGGTGTTCGCAGCCAAGGCAATGAAGATCGAGCTGCGACCGGAGCAGCGCGACCGATTGATGCAGACGTATCTGGAGCTCAAGGCGTGGCCCGATGTCCTGCCGGCGCTTCGACGACTGCGCGATGCCGGCGTGCGTATGGCGTTCCTTTCGAACCTCACCGCGTCGATGCTCGATGCAGTGGTCAGGAATTCCGGGCTGGAGGGACTGTTCGAGCCTCACCTCTCGACCGACAAGGTTCAGGCCTTCAAGCCCGACGCCCGCGCCTATCAGATGGGTGTCGATGCGTTCGCCCTGCGCAAAGAGGAGATCGTCTTTGCGGCGTTCGCCGGTTGGGATGTCGCGGGTGCAAAGTGGTTCGGCCATCCAACCTTCTGGATCAATCGCGCCGCTGCGACCGTCGAGGAGCTTGGCGTCGTGCCTGATGGCGTGGGACCGGGCTTGAGCGATCTCGCGGACTTCGTCGGCGCGTGACGCGTGTTATTCGGCCTTGAATGGCCGCGTCAGCAGGCCTTCGATCGCCGCATCGATCGTCAGCCGGTCGCTCAGGATTGCGGCAACCGCGTTTGACACCGGCATATCGACCTTTTGCGCGGCGGCGAGCTCGCACAGCACCGGCGCCGTGAACGCGCCCTCGGCGAGCTTGCCGACCGGCGCTGTTTCACCCCGTCCGAGCGCGAGGCCGAGCGCGAAATTGCGCGATTGCGCGGTCGAGCAGCTGAGCAGGAGATCGCCAAGTCCTGACAGGCCAGCGAGGGTTTCGGTGCGCGCGCCGCACGCGCGGCCCAACCGTGCGAGCTCGCTGAAGCCGCGCGTGGTCAGGGCCGCGAGCGCGGAAGCGCCGAGATTCTTGCCGACGACGATGCCGGCGGCGATTGCCAGCACATTCTTGGCCGCGCCGCCGATCTCGACGCCGCGCACGTCGGTCGTGTGGTAGGGCCGGAAGGTCGCCGAGCCGAGCGCCTGGACCAGCGCGCGTGCGAGCTCTTCGGCCCCGGCGGCCAACGTGACGGCGGTCGGCAATCCGCGCGCGACGTCGTCGGCGAAGCTCGGTCCCGACAGGATCGCGGGCACGGCGCGCGGCGCGGCTTCCGCGACCACCTCGGTCATGAATTTGTGCGTGCCATGCTCGATGCCCTTGGCGCAGGCGATCACCGGCGTAGCAGGCGCAAGATGCGGCGCGAGATGGCTGACCGCCGCGCGCAGATGCTGCGCCGGGGTCACCGCGAGGATGATGTCCGCGTGCGCGGCTGCGGCGATATCCGACGTCACCGCGATGCTTGGCTGAAGCCGGACACCAGCCAGCTTCGGATTGATCCGCGTCGCCTCGATCTGCGCGGCATGCTCGGCATTGCGCGCATACAGCGTCACCTTGCGTCCGGCGCGCGCCGCGACCTCGGCCAACGCCGTGCCCCAGGCGCCGGCCCCGATCACGCTGACTGACATATGCGCGGGCATCGGACCCCTCGGCTCAATATCCGGCGCGGCTGTTGGCGTGGCCGGCGGGCGCCTTGGCGTTGGCATCGAGCAGCCAGCGGGCCCGCGGCGGTGCTTCCAGCGTGTCGGTGAGGCCGAGCGCCATCCGCTCGGCGCCGGCCCAGGCGATCATCGCGCCGTTGTCGGTGCAGAGCGCCGGCGGCGGAATGATCAGCGTGGTCTGCGCTTTCGCCGCGACATCCTGCAACGCGCTGCGGATCGCGTGGTTGGCGGCGACACCACCGGCCGCGACCAGCGCGCGCGGCGTGCCGAACCGCTCCTCGAACAACCGCAAGCCGACGGTCAGCCGGTCCGCGGTCGCTTCCAGCACCGCGGCCTGGAAGCTCGCGCAGAGATCGCTGATGTCCTGCGGCTCCAATGGCTCCAGCCGGCTTGCTTCATTGCGCACCGCCGTCTTCAATCCCGACAGCGAGAAGTTTGCATCGGGGCGGCCGAGCATCGGGCGCGGAAACGCAAACCGCGTCGGGTCGCCGCCGGCCGCCGCGCGCTCGACCTGCGGTCCGCCGGGATAGGGCAGCGACAGCATCTTCGCCACCTTGTCGAACGCCTCGCCCATCGCGTCGTCGACCGTGGTGCCGAGGCGGACATATTCGCCGACGCCGACCACGGCGACGATCTGGGTGTGGCCGCCCGAGGCCAGGAACAGGCAATAGGGAAACGCCAGCGCGCAGGTCAGCCGTGGCGTCAGCGCGTGCGCCTCGAGATGGTTCACCGCGATCAGCGGCGTGTCGTGCACCATCGCGATCGCTTTCGCGGTGGTCAGACCGACGATCACCCCGCCGATCAGGCCGGGGCCGGCGGCGGCCGCCACTGCCGACAATTGTCCGTAGCCGACGCCGGCCTCCTTCATGGCGGAGGCGACGATGCCGTCGAGCAGGTCGACATGGGCGCGCGCCGCGATCTCCGGCACCACGCCGCCGAAGCGGGCGTGCTCGTCGGTCTGCGAGCGTACGACGTTGGAGAGGATTTTCGCCTGTCCGTCAGCCTGGCGCTCGACCACGGCGGCTGCGGTTTCATCGCAGGTGGTCTCGATCCCCAACACCAGCATCGGTGGTTCGTGTCCCAATTTCGGCCCTTGTGCTACCAGCATGATCCGGACAGGCCGGAACCGGTTTTCGGCAACATCATGCTTATCAAATGTCCCCTCCGGGGTAGCATTGCGAGGTCTCAAAGTGCAATCGGTCGCCAAGGTCCAATCTGCAGGGGCCAATTCGTAATGCGGGAGGCCTGACCCCGTGACCATCCTTGTCACACGACCGCATCCGGACAATGAAGCCACGCTCGCGACGCTGCGCCAACGCGGCTTTGAGGCGATCGCGGCACCGGTGCTGCGCTTCGAGCCGCTGCCGTTCCATCACGACGATGCGGATTATGACGCGGTCATCCTGACCAGCGCCAATGCACCACGGGCCATCGATCTTGCCGGCAGCCAGCTGTTGCGGCTGCCGCTGTTCGCGGTCGGGGCCCACACCGCCGATGCCGCGCGCGCCGCGGGCTTCGACAGGGTGATCGCGGCGAAGGGCGATGCGATCTCGCTGCGCGATCTCGTGCTCGCACAGGTGAAGGCCGGCGACCTGCCGGCGTCCGCCACGCTGCTCTATCTCGCCGGTGCCGACCTGTCGCGCGATCTCGCCGGCGAACTCAGCGAAAAGGGCCTGACGGTCGTTACCCACACCACCTATCGGATGGCGCCGGTGGCCGCTCTTCCAAGGGAGGTCAGCGACGCCTTCATGGCGAACCGGATCACGGCGGTGCTGCATTATTCCCGCCGCAGCGCGCAGGCGTTCCTGGACACCATCCGGGCCGACGGCCTGGAGATTTCGGCGCTCGCTTTGCCGCAATGCTGCATCTCGGCCGCGGTCGCCGCGGTGCTCCATGACGCCGGCGCGACCAAGGTGGTGGTGGCGGCGCGCCCGGACGAAAACGCCCTGATGGAGGCGCTCGACCGCGCCCTGCGGCCGTGACCGGAATTAATTCTTTCGTCTGACCATGATGTTAGGCAATGCTCCGATTTTCGGATCGTGCTCTAAGAACCCGGGCCGATTCTGATAGAATGTGCGGCCAGTAGTTTTGAGGACCCTCGCGATGGCTGAAGAAAGGCCCGACGACACAGGACCTTCGCCGGATTCCCGGCCCAAGCGCGCGCCGCCGACCATCGATCTTCAGGCGACCGAGATCGCTAGCGAGCCGTCGAAGGCCGAGGGCAGCGCGGAAGCCGCCAACGACGCTGACAAGGCAGCGGAGGCGGCTGCCCCTGAGGCGGAGCTCCATCCCGATCCAGCTCCTCATGCAGAGCCGCAGCCCGAGGCCGCCTCCGCGCCGTCCGCGGCCGAGCCGTCGCGGCCGGTGTCGCCCTGGGTGGTGGCGCCGGTATCGGGCGCGGTCGCCGCAGCGCTGGTGATCGGGGTCGGCTGGCTGCTCGGCTGGCCCGCGGTGCCGCCGGCGTCCGCGCCGCAGCCCAATGCCGCAATGGTCGACGAGCTCGGCACGCGCCTGACCGCGCTCGAAGCAAAGGCGGGCAGGCCGGTCGCCGCGGCCGCCGATCCCGCGGCAACGGCGCGGCTCGAGGCGCTCGACAAGTCGATCGCCGCGCTGCGCACCGAGCTCGCCGCGACGCGGGCGCAATCCGACAAGCTTGCCGCGGCGGTCAATGACGCGAAGGCCGCGCCGCGCGAAGGCGCGGCTGCGCCTGACATCTCCGGCATCACGGCGCGCATCGACAAGGTCGAGGGTGCGGTGAAAGCGCAGGGCGCCGCGATCGCGAGGCAAGACAGCAAGATCGCTGACACCAAGGCCGAGGCGAAGGCAGATGATGTGCCGCTGCGCCGCGTGGTCGCAGCATCGCTGCTCGACGTCGCGGTGCGTCACGGCGATCCCTACGCCTCGGCGCTCGAGGCTGCCAAGGCGATCAGCGACAATCCCGACCTGCTGAAACCGCTCGACGTCTTCGCTGCATCGGGCGTGCCGAATCCGAATAAACTATGCCGCGAGCTGATCGAGATCGTGCCGCAACTCGCACCGCCGCCGCCGGAAGCTGCGGCAGCCAGCGCCGGGCTGATCGATCGTCTGCAGGCCGGCGCGTCCAAGCTGATCCGCATCGAGCGGACCGACGGCACGGGCACCGACCGCGGCAGCATCGTCGCGCGCGTGACATCGGCCGCCGTGCATAATGATCTCGCATTGACCGAACGCGAATTGAAGTCGTTGCCGCCGACCGATCGCGCCGCGGCACAACCCTGGCTCGCCAAGGTGGACGCGCGCCGCGCCGCGCTGGATGCGTCGCGGAAATTTGCCGACAACGCCATGGCGGCGCTCGCCACGGTCAATCAATAGATTCTTGCAATAGGTTCTTGATGATCCGGATCATTCTGTTCCTGCTGCTGATCGCGCTCGCTGCAGCGGGTGCCGCCTGGTTGGCCGATCAGCCCGGCGATCTCGTGCTGAATTGGGGCGGCTTGCGCCTGACGTCCAAGCAGCCGATGTACCTGCTCGGCCTCGTCATCGTCATCGCGATGGTCGCCGGTGTGATCCTGCGCGCGCTGTGGAAGGTCCCCGGGCACATCCGCCGCGGCCAGCGCGAGCGGCGCCACGCCCGCGGCCGTCACGCCATCACGCAAGGTCTGCTCGCGATCGGCCATGGCGATTCCTCGGCGGCGCGTGCGCATGCCGAGGTGGCGCGGCGTCACGCAGCAGGCGATCCGCTGGCGTTGTTGCTGCACGCGCAATCGGCGCAGCTCGACGGTGATCGCGACGGCGCGCAGCGTGCCTTCCGTGCCATGGCCGAGCGCGCCGACACGCGGCTGCTCGGCCTGCGCGGCCTGTTCATCGAGGCGCAGCGCGCCGACGATCCGGTGGCGGCCGTGATGATCGCCGAGGAAGCGCTGAAGATGTCGCCGTCCTCGTCATGGGCTTCGCATGCGGTGCTCGGTTTCTGCTGCGCCAAGGGCGATTGGGCCGGCGCGCTGTCGATCATCGACAACAACCAGACTGCCGGACTGATCGACAAGGCGACCTATCGGCGGCAGCGCGGCGTGCTGCTTACGGCGCGCGCGCTGGAGTTCGAGACCGTCGATCGCGACCTGTCGCGCTCGAGCGCGATGGAGGCGCTCAAGCTGGCGCCGACGCTGATCCCGGCCGCGGTGCTCGCCGCCAAATTCGAGAGCGAAGCGCATCAGGTGCGCCGCGCGATGCGGATCGTCGAGACCGCGTGGCTCGTGCAGCCGCATCCCGATCTCGCCGACGCCTATTCGCATGTGCGGCTCGGCGATTCCGCGCGCCAGCGCCTGGTGCGGGTCGAGACGCTGGCGGCGAAGACGCCCGGCAACATCGAAGGCGCGCTGGCGATCGCGCGCGCCGCGATCGATGCGTCCGAGTTTGCGAAAGCGCGCGCCGCGCTGGAGCCGTTCACAGCGGCACCGACGCAGCGCGTCGCGCTGTTGATGGCCGAGATCGAGCGCACCGAGCATGGCGACAGCGGCCGGGCGCGGGCCTGGACCTTGCGCGCGGTGCGCGCGCTGCACGATCCGGCCTGGACCGCGGATGGCTATGTCTCGGACCGCTGGCGTCCGGTGTCGCCGGTCACCGGCCGTCTCGATGCATTCCAGTGGCAGACGCCGGTCGCGGCGCTGCCGTCGGACAAGGGCAACGCGATCGAGCCCTCGCCGTTCGAGGAGGCGATGCTGGCGCCGCGCCGCGTCGAGCCGCCCAAAGAACCGCCCAAGGAGGTGGCCATCGAGCCCGAGGCGGCCAAACCGCCGGAGGCAGCCAAGCCGGTTGAGGCGGTCGAGGCCAAGCCAGCTGAGGCCAAGCCAACTGAGGCCAAACCAACTGAACCCAAGCCCGTCGAGCCTGCCACGCCGACCGTGCAGGATAACGCCCCCCCTGCCGGCAGCCATCGAGGCCGAGCCGGCCCCTGCTTCGGACGGCACCCCAGCACCGGAGCCCGCTCCACCGCCGGCCGCCGAATCAACGCCTCCGGCGCCGGCCCCGCTGTTCCGTTCCCGGACCGATCTGCCCAAGGCACCGCCGGCGCCCATTCCGGCCGTGATTCCGATCATTCGGGCCCCCGATGACCCCGGGGTCGACGAGGACGGGGCCGTGGACGAATTTGCGGAACAAATCGGCCCGCCCAAGGCCCAGATAGGCGGTTGGCGCGGATTTCTGTCACGTTTGGGAAGCTAATTCGCGGTTAGATAACCGGTGTGTGGTTCAATAACCGCGTTTTCCTTGCCAATCGGGGTCATGCCCGATATCAGGTGGCGCGAATGATCAGGCCGTTGCCGAACGGTTCGCCGCAATAGCTCAGTTGGTAGAGCACGTCATTCGTAATGACGGGGTCGGGGGTTCGAGTCCCTCTTGCGGCACCACTCCTCAGGAACATTTCCCGCTTCGATCCACGGTCGCGCCTTGGCCGCCTGTACTCGCGCACCGCACAATCCGCTCACGACCGCCACCGTGACCAAGCCGCCATCACGGCAATTCGGTCAAGCCGACTAAATGATGGGTGAGATGGGGCGCGACATGACGCAAAATAGTCGCGCGCGGAATCAGTATTCGCTGACCGTGCGATCTTGGGTTGTGTGTTCGCACGCGGAAGGCGTAATACCTGAGATACGATTGCTTGGGGGTGGCGTTGGGACGCGAAGGTCATGACAGCGAGCTTCAAGGACAGCTTGCGTTCGCGAAGGAATTCCAGCGCGCTCACGACCGCCCGCTGCGCGTCCTGCATATCGGTAATATCGCAAACAACGCCTACAACAATGCGCTGATTCAGCGTCGCTTTGGCATCGAAGCGGACGTCGTTTGCTACAACTACTACCACGTCATGGGTTGCCCGGAATGGGAGGCCGCAAGCTTCGACGGCCACGTCGACAACATGTTCCCGGATTGGTGGGCCACCGAGTTGGGTGGTTGGCGGCGACCGGATTGGTTCGTGCAAGGTCCCGTTCTCGATTGCCTCTCGTACCTTCGTGCGAAGAACGCCGGCGACAGCGAAGCCACAACATTTTTCTGGACGCTGCTGCAGGCAAGGTATTGGGAGATGCTTGATGGCATCGCCGCTGCAGAGAGCCGGGTCCGTCCACCGATGCCGGAGCATCTGGCAGACACCATTTCGATCGCACGCGATTTTCAGGACTTCCAGTTAAGTCAGGCATCCAGAATCCCGGAGCCGCTCGATAGACCGACCATCGTCCTGCCAGAGGCGAGCATAGAGCCTGAGTCTGTACTCTCCCGCACGTCGCCGGCCGTATCAATGGCGGCCCCGCCAAATCCGCAGATTGAGCAAAGCCGGGCTCTCGCCGACGAATATCCAAATCCCGAAGGACCAGGCCGTCTCGTCACGACCTATCGCTCCCTGCTGACGAAGTACGTATTTGTGCATTTGCGGCGTGAGGCGGAAACCGGCGTCGTCGCACGATCGAGTTTGGCGGTCGCAATCTGGCGAAGTCAGCGACGCAGCCGCGGCTTGCCGCGTTTCGGCTTCGAGTTCCCTGCTGGTGTCTTCACGATCCCGAATCCCGACGCCGCGACGCCGGCTGCAGGCGAAAGCAATGCGCATGGGACACTTCGCGATACGCGTGCACCAAATCCCAAAGGGCCAAGTCGCCTCACATCGATTTATCGCTCCTTGCTGACGAAATATGTGTTTGTTCATTTGCGCCGTGAGGCGGAAACCGGAGTTGCGGCCTGGTCGAGCTTAGCGGTCGCCATTTGGCGAAGTCAGCGACGGACCCGCGGCTTGCCGCGTTTTGGCTTCGAGTTTCCTGCTGATGTCTTTACGACGCCGGATCCTGACGCCGCGACGCCGGTTGCAAGCGAAAGCATTGTCCTTGCGATCCCGGATCCCGACACCGCGATGACGGCCGCAAGCACAAGCGCGGCCGTCGACGTCGGTGCGTTGGTCATTCCCGTGGTGACCCGCCCGGAGATCATCGATCGCCTGGAGTTTCGCTATTTCGAAAAGTACGGCAAGGGAGAGGATCGAAGCGCCTCGCAACGTGCGGCGCTGCTTGGTGACGTGCTGCGGCAGTTCACGGACTATCCGGCAGAAGCCCTGGTCTCCGTCGAAGCCTTCGCTTCGACCGTCGCCAATGAGTTCGCGGACGTATTGGAGCACTACGACATCATTCAGGGTTATTCGATCGACGGGTTCATTCCGTTCATCAACGGATTCAAGAATTACACGTGTTACGAACATGGCACGCTGCGGGAAGTGCCCTTTGAGAAAAGCTACAATGGCATTCTTTGTTCGGCGTCGTACAAGAATGCGGCTTTCTCGTTCGTGACCAATTCGGACGTGCTGCCGTCCGTGAAGCGGCTGAAGCTGAAGAGAGAGCGGACCGTCTACCTTCCGCATGCCTTCGATGATGAAAAGATTTCGACCTTTCGAGCAAAGCTCAAGATCCCGGTGCGAGACGCCAAGGTCACCACATTCTTTAGTCCGACGCGCCATCACTGGCACGCGGCGCCGGCTTCAATGCAAAAGGGCAATGATCTTTTTCTGAGGGCGGCCGCGCAGGTTGCACAAACGGATCGCGATTTTCGCATCATCCTGGTTGAGTGGGGTGTTGACGTCCACCGGAGCAAGGAGCTCATCCGGGAGCTTGGCATCGAAGATATGGTTTCGTGGATCCCGTCGCTCAACAAGGCGGAGCTTCGACAGCTCTACTGCTCGAGTGACGTCGTGGTCGATCAGTTCATGATACCGGCGATGGGCGGAGTGACCTTTGAGGCAATGGCACTCGGATGCCGGGTCATAACGAATCTGGATGAAGCCCAATCAGCTGAGTTCTTCGGAGCAGCGCCGCCCTGTCTGGCTGCCGACAGCATCGAGTCGTGCGCGGCCCGGATTTTCGAAGTCCTTGCTGATCCGCTGGACGACGATGGCCGCGGCGACGCCGCGCGTCTGTGGTTCGAGAAATGTCATTCCGCGCGGCGCGTGGTCGCACTCCAGCTGGCAGCCTATAGAACGATTTGCGCCGCCTAGAGCAGATTCCGATCACGCTGAACCATATCCCGCGGCCTGGAAGTAGTTTGAGCATTCTTGCGGTGTGAAGGTGTGGAAGGCGTCTGCGATCGCTGTTTCCAAGGTCTCGATAGTTCTGGCGGCGGCCTTGCGCAG
>NZ_LGHK01000294.1 GCF_001908235.1 Bradyrhizobium sp. NAS96.2 | reverse complement strand
GCTGCGGCCGCCGGCACCCGCGGCGAGCGCGCCGACGCCGAGCAGCATCGCGATGATCATCTGGGTCTGCGCCTGCGCCAATTGCTCGCGCATCTTGGCCAGATGGCCGCCGGCCAGATGGCCCGTCTCATGCGCCAGCACGCCGATGATCTGGTTCGGCGTCTCCGATTGCAGCAGCGCGCCGTAATTGACGAAGATGCGGCGGCCGTCGGCGACGAAGGCGTTGAACGAGCCGTCGTTGATGATCACGATCTGGATGTTCTGCTTCTCCAGCCCGGCAGCGCGCAGGATCGGCCTTGTGTATTCGCGCAGCAGCTGCTCGGACTCGGTGTCGCGCAGCACCGGCGGGCCCTTCTGCTGGGCCCGCGCGGGGACGATGGGTCCAACGGCGAGCGCAACCGCGGTCAGCAGGGCGGTCAGCTTGAAGGCAGTCAGCTTGATGGTCCTGGTGCGCAGCGTGAGGCGGAACAGCATGGGCGATCTATCGGCGATGACGGGCCGCGCCGGAGCAAACGCTTGTTCCGGGGCCGACCGGATCGTGCGCGTGGCGCAGTCTGTTGTTTTTGCAGTTCTTCTTCACGCGAACCGGGTATTCACTTGGGGTATTCACCTGGCCTGAAAGCGTTATAAGGAGCCACCGAATGCGGCCAGTCTGGGGCGGTCGCAGATCACGGGAACCCAAATCCGGCCGCGGCCGTGCAATAGCAGAAATCCATGCGTGAAGCGACAGCGAGAGACCGTGTGAGCAGCCTTTTGACAGCGTCCGGGCGGAGCGATGTTCCGCCGTTCATGGTGATGGACGTGATGGCCGCCGCGGCGCGAATCGAGGCCGCCGGCGGCCATGTCATCCATATGGAGGTGGGGCAGCCCGCCGAGGGCGCGCCGAAGCAGGCGATCGCGGCCGCGCAGGCCGCGCTTGCCGGCGGGCGGATCGACTACACCTCGGCGCTCGGGA
Source organism: Bradyrhizobium sp. NAS96.2 (assembly GCF_001908235.1). GTDB lineage: Bacteria > Pseudomonadota > Alphaproteobacteria > Rhizobiales > Xanthobacteraceae > Bradyrhizobium. The sequence continues at coordinate 4,285 of NZ_LGHK01000294.1, read as the reverse complement.
TTCCCTCGCTGCGCGCGCGCATCGCCCGGCATTACCGCGACACGTATGGCTGCGCAGTCGATGCGGAGCGCATCATCGTCACGACCGGCTCGTCCGGCGGCTTCATCCTGGCGTTCCTTGCGATGTTCGAGCCTGGCGACCGGGTCGCGGTCACCGTGCCCGGCTATCCGCCGTATCGTCACATCCTGACTGCGCTCGGCTGCGAGCCGGTGCTGATCGAGACGTCAGGCGACACCCGCCATGCCTTGACCGGCGAGGCGCTCTTGGCCGCCCATCGCAAGGCGCCGCTGAAGGGCGTGCTGGTCGGTAGCCCCGCCAACCCGACCGGCACCATGATGTCGCGCGAGGCGCTGTCGAGCCTGATGGCGGCCGCCGACAGTGCCGGCATCCGCTTCATCTCCGACGAGATCTATCACGGGCTCGATTACGCGTTTCCCGCGGTGACCGCGGCGGAGCTGTCGCCGAACGCGCTCGTGATCAACTCGTTCTCGAAGTACTTCTGCATGACCGGCTGGCGCGTCGGCTGGATGGTGGTGCCCGACGTGCTGGTGCGGCCGATCGAGCGGCTGCAGCAGAACCTGTCGATCTCAGTACCGACCCTGTCGCAGATCGCCGCCGAAGCGGCCTTCGACGGCCGCGAGGAGATGGAGGCGATCAAGCGCGGCTATCAGGAGAATCGCCGCATCCTGATCGAGGGCCTGCCGAAGGCCGGGCTGACCAAGTTCCTGCCGGCCGACGGCGCATTCTATCTCTATGCCGACGTCTCCGACTTCACCTCCGACAGCTTCGCCTTCGCCAGCGAGATGCTCGAGAAGGCGCATGTCGCCGCGACCCCGGGCGTCGATTTCGATCCGATCCACGGCCGCGCCTTCATCCGATTTTCCTATGCGCGTTCCGCGGCGGAGATGCAGGAAGCAGTTGCGCGGATCGCGCATTGGCTTAAATAGCCCGCAATCTCTGAGAGCCCTCCGCCTTGTCGGCTAGATTGGTTTCGCAAGCGCTCGGCCGTGTTTCGGCGGCGCGGGACGCGACAGATCGCCGCGGATAAACGGCAGGGCCTACACAGTTCCATTTGACTTGAACGGCCAAGTTGATCTTGGCTATTTCCGCCATTTCTGAGGGGGAGTGACACATGGCAACGGCAACCGTTGCCACGGCTTCACCGGCGTCAGCCGGTGGCAAGCGGTGGTACAAGATTCTTTATGTCCAGGTCCTGATCGCGATCGTGCTCGGCGCGCTGGTTGGCGCGTTCTGGCCGTCGCTTGCCACCAACGAGTGGATCAAGGCGCTCGGTGACGGCTTCATCAAGCTAATCAAGATGGTGATCGCGCCGATCATCTTCTGCACGGTGGTCTCGGGCATCGCGCATATACAAGATGCCAAGAAGGTGGGTCGCATCGGCGTCAAGGCGCTGGTCTATTTCGAGGTGGTCTCGACCTTCGCGCTGGTGATCGGATTGCTGATCGGCAATCTGGTGAAGCCGGGTGCGGGCTTCGGCAGCGCGGCCGCGAATGCGCAGGCGGTCGCCAATTATGCCAAGCAGGCGGAGGCGCAGAAGAGCGTCGACTTCGTGCTGCATATCATTCCAGACACCGTCGTCGGCGCCTTCGCGCAGGGCGAGATCCTGCAGGTGCTGCTGTTCTCGGTGCTGTTCGGCTTCGCGATCATGGGCCTTGGCGAGCGCGGCCACACCATCCGCTCGTTCATCGACGATGCCGCGCACGCGGTGTTCGGCGTGATCTCGATCGTGATGCGGGCAGCGCCGATCGGCGCGTTCGGCGCGATGGCCTTCACCATCGGCAAGTTCGGCACCGGCGCGATCCTCAACCTGATGGGGCTGATCGCGACGTTCTATCTGACCGCCGCGCTGTTCGTGTTCGTGGTGCTCGGCATCATCGCGCGGATCGCGGGGTTCTCGATCTTCAAGTTCCTCGCCTACATCAAGGACGAGCTCCTGATCGTGCTCGGCACCTCGTCCTCCGAGAGCGCGCTGCCGTCATTGATGGAGAAGCTCGAACGTCTGGGCTGCTCGAAATCCGTGGTTGGTCTCGTGGTGCCCACGGGCTATTCGTTCAACCTCGACGGCACCAACATCTACATGACGCTGGCGACGTTGTTCATCGCGCAGGCGCTGGGCTACGATCTCACGTTCAGCCAGCAGCTCACGATCCTGGTCGTGGCGATGCTGACCTCGAAGGGCGCCTCCGGCATCACCGGCGCGGGCTTCATCACGCTGGCGGCGACGCTTGCGGTGGTCGATCCGCGGCTGGTGCCGGGCATGGCGATCGTGCTTGGCATCGACAAGTTCATGAGCGAGTGCCGCGCGCTGACCAATCTGTGCGGCAATGGCGTCGCCTGCGTGATCGTCGCCTGGTGGGAGGGCGAGCTCGACCGCGACAAGCTCAATGCCAATCTCTCGAGGCAGATCGATCCGACCGACATGGAGACCGCGCTGACGACGGACTGATCCGCGTCCGCGGCTAGAACCGGTCTAACCGATACGGCGAGGTGTCCACCGAGGATGCCTCGCCGTTCATTGTTTCGGCCAGCACCCGCGCCGTTGCGGGGCCGAGCGTGAAGCCCTGATGGCCGTGGCCGAAATTGACCCACAGTCCGCGATGGCGCGGCGCAGGCCCGAGCACCGGCAGCATGTCGGTGGTGCAGGGGCGGGTGCCGAACCACGGCTCGGGCTCGACCCGGCTGCCGATCTCGATCAGCTCGCGCGCCGCAGTTTCCGCGTAACCGAGCTGGATCGGTGTGGCTGGCGCATCGGGGCTGGTCAGCTCCGCGCCGGTGGTGATGCGGATGCCCTTGGCCATCGGCGCCATCGCATATCCGTTCGCGGTGTCGACCAAGGGCAGGTCGAGCGAGCGGCCGCCCTGATAGTGCATGTGGTAGCCGCGCTTGCGCACCAGCGGAATCCGGTAGCCGAACTTGCGCAGCAATTGCGGCGACCACGGCCCGAGCGTGACGACGACGTTGGCGGCATCGATCCGGCCGCCCGTGGTGTCGACCGACCAGCCGGACGTTGTCTGCGCCAGCGTCTGTGCATCGCCGTGCAGCATCGTCCCGCCGAGACGCTCGAACAATCCGGCATAGGCGGAGACGAGACCGCCAGGGTCTGACACGGTCCACGGCCCGAGCCAGTGAATGGCGCCGGGCAGGTCGTCGCGCAGCAACGGCTCCGCCTTGGCGAGCTCGCGGCCATCAAGCACGCGAAACTGCACGCCGAAGTCACGCTGGTTCTCTTCGGCGACTGCGATCGCCTGCTCGAGCGCAACCGGATCGCGATGCAGCAGGCGATAGCCGGCGCGGCGGATCAGATTGTCGGCATGCGCATCGCGGATCAGCGTGTCGTGCTCCGCGGTGGCGTAGGCGATCAGGCGCGCCCAGGCGAGGGTGGCTTCGCGGTGTCGCTCCGGCGTCGAGTTCCACCAGTAGCGCAGCAGCGGACCGGCGTGTTGCGGCAGCGAGGCCAGGCGATAGCGCACGTCATTGGTGCGTCCCATCGCGATCCGCGCAAGCGTGGCCGGATCGCGCGGCATCGGATAGGGCCGCACCGCCTCGCTCTGAATGATCCCGGCGTTGCCGTAGCTGGTTTCGCGGCCCGGTTCCTTGCGGTCGACGAGCGCAACTGACCAGCCGCGGCGTTGCAGGTGCAGCGCCGTGCTGACGCCCACCATGCCGCCGCCAAGAACGATCGCGCTATGCATTGGGGTCCGTCTCCGTCAGGCTCCGTTACGCCGGCGTCTGACGAACGGATTGCCCTGTCCAATAAAAACGCCCGGCGTGAACCGGGCGCTTTGACTTGCAGGTGGTGCTAGTTGCCGCCGCCGAAGCGGCGCGACCACCAGCCCTTGCGGGCCGGAGCCTCGGCCGCAGCGGGCTCCGGCGCAGAAGCTGCAGGTTCATGGGCGGGGGCGGTTTGCTCCGCCGGGCTCTGAACCGGCGCCGGTGCCTCGGGTTGCGGGCTCGACGCGAAGCTGACCTTTTCGCGCACCGTCGAACGGCGGCGCTGCGCGCGGTCGCTTTCGGCGGCCGTGTCCTCAGCGGCAGGCGCTGCCACGGTTTCCGGCTCGGGCACTGCGATCGCCTCGACGGGTGCGGCCTCGACCGGCTGCCATTCCGCCGGCTGCGCGACCAGTTCGGGCTGCGCGAGCGAGGGCGCCGGCTCCGTGTCATGGCTGTCGAAATCGGCGACCGCGTCGGTGGCCTCGGGCGCTGCCGCCGGGCTCAGCTCGTCGGAGATCGATCCGGCGAGACCGTCATCCGGTCCGCCGCTGCC
>NZ_LGHK01000293.1 GCF_001908235.1 Bradyrhizobium sp. NAS96.2 | reverse complement strand
TTCGGCTCGGCCTTCGGTGCGACGCGCACAACCGATTGCGGCTTCGCCTCGGCGACCTTCGGCTTGGCTGGAGCGGCAGCGGCCGGAGGCTTGGCGGCCGGCTGGCTCGCATCGGCGGTGCCGCCGATGCCGACCTTGCGGGCAAAGCTCGAGAAGAAGCCTTCGGACTTGTCGGACGCATTCGCCGACGCCACACGGGTGGTTGCCGGCGGCGTGGTCGACGACGCTGTCGCGACCGAGGTCGACGACGTCGTCGCAACCACAGGCTCTTCCTGCTGGACCGCGAGATTGGGCCTGGGCGGATTGACCGTGCCGGGGATGGTGCCGGGGGCGCGCGCCAGCGACATCGATGCCAGCGCCTGGCTGTCGCCGCCTTCGGACAGGCCGGTGTTTCCCTCCGGAATCTTCGAGGCGAAGATCGCGTTCATGCCGCCGTCGATGCCGGTGTTGAGGCGCGCCACCGGCGTGCCCTTGGCGGCCAGCTTGGCCATCTCGGCGTCGTCGCGCTGCTCCTTCTCGCGCACCGCGCTCGCGATCTCGTCGGGGATCACATAGGCCGGGCACTTCGCCGATGCGTTGAACACCGGGTCGCGCACAGCGTCCGCCGGCTTCGCCGCGTCGAAGACGTATTTCTTCTCGCAGAAGTCGACCTTCGGCTCCTGCTTCGTCACCTCGAAATGATCATTGCCGACCTTGATCATCTTCCAGAACGGCATGTTCGGATTGTTGCGGTGCTTGGCCATGTTCACCGCGGTCATCCGGAACGGATAGGCCTGGAACTGGAACGCCTTCTGGCCACCGAAGAAGGATTCGCGGCCGAGCGAATAGATCTCCGCGATCTGCTCGTCGGTCATCGCGTAGCAGCCGCGCGACGAGCAGTCGCCATGCACCATCAGCTCCGAGCCGGTGCGGCCGAGCGCCTTGTCGAATGCGTTGGGATAGCCGGTGTTGAACGACAGGTAATAGGCCGACTGCGGATTCATCTGGCTCGGGTTGATCGAATAGAACCCCTCCGGCGCCTGGCGGTCGCCTTCGCGGACCTTCGGGCCGAGATCGCCCGACCAGCGGCAGATCGGATAGGTCTTGAGCAGCGCGAACTGGCCGGAGCGGGTCTGCTTCCAGACCTCGAGCTCGGCCTCCTGCTTGAACAGGCGCACCAGGATCGGCGACTGCAGGTCCATATCCTTCTCGGCCATGGCGGCGACGAGCTTTGGCGGGACCGGCTGGTTCGCCTTGGCATTCTGCGCGAGCGAGATCTGGTCGCTGTCACAACCGGCGAGCATGACGCCTGCGGCGAGCACCGCCGAGGTCAGAAGCGCGCGTACGAGCGTGCGATGAGTCAAGTCCGAGCTCCACACCCACCGGGCGATTTTCGCGACCCCAACACGGCGAATATGCCCTGAAGCCATTGTGTAAAATATTAGCCTTCGACCACCCCCTGCTCGCAACCTGAACCGGGGCTGACAGCCTTCACGGTAGCAGGCATGGTTCAAGGAATGTTAAAGACCCGGCTCGGGGCCCAATTACGGCAAAATCGGCCGATTTGGTCGAAAAATCGGGCTATTTAGGCGGGTCAGGCCAGCTTGCGGCCGATATCCAGGAACTTCTGGCGCCGCTGTTTGCGAATCGCGTCCGGATCAAGATTTCGTAGGTCGTTGAGCGCCTGGGCGATGGCATCGCCGGTGGTCGCGATCATCGCGGCCGGGTCGCGATGCGCGCCGCCGGAGGGCTCCTTGAGGATCTGGTCGATCACGCCGAAGCGCAGCATGTCCTGCGCGGTGATCTTCATGCTGTTGGCGGCTTCCTGCGCCTTGGTGCCGTCGCGCCACAGGATCGAGGACGCTGCCTCCGGCGAGATCACGCTGTAGATCGCGTGCTCCATCATCAGCACGCGGTTGGCGGTGGTGATCGCGATGGCGCCGCCCGACATGCCTTCGCCGGTGACGATCGCGACATTGGGCACGCCGAGCGACAGGCAGGCGTCGGTCGAGCGTGCGATCGCCTCGGCCTGGCCGCGCTCCTCGGCGCCGATGCCGGGATAGGCACCGGCCGAATCGACGATCGACAGCACCGGAATGCCGAAGCGGTCGGCCATCTCCATCAGGCGCACCGCCTTGCGATAGCCTTCAGGGCGCGCCATGCCGAAATTGTGCTTGATGCGGCTGTCGGTGGTGGCGCCCTTCTCCTGGCCGACCACGCAGATGCTCTCGCCGCGGAAGCGGCCGAAGCCGCCGATCAGGGCCTCGTCGTCGGCGAACTTGCGGTCGCCGGCCATCGGCGTGAATTCGGTGATCAGGCCGCCGATGAAATCGGTGAAGTGCGGCCGCTGCGGATGCCGCGCCACCAGCGTCTTCTGCCACGGCGTCAGATTGGCATAGAGGTCGGTGAGCGCCTGCGCCGCCTTGTCCTCGATCCGCGCGACCTCGTCGCCGATGTCGCTGCCGCTCGCGGCAAGCGCACGCAACTCGTCGATCTTGGATTCAAGCTCGGCGACGGGTTTTTCGAAGTCGAGATAGCTGCGCATCGGATCGGGCATCAACTCAATATAGGGAGGAACGGTGCGAGGGGCGAAGCGGTTTTGGCGGTGGCAAGAGAAGTTTCGTAACTTCAATCGGTTAACGCGCATTCCGGCGGAATGCACGCTTCGGGATCGCAGGCAGGTGACGCTCTTTCTGCGGAGATGGTGCGGAAGTCAAGGCGGATGAGGTGGCGGTATCTGTGTCTTCGATCAATGTAGCCCGGATGAAGCGAAGCGAAATCCGGGAAAAACCGCTCCGCGGTGGAAGTGGCCCCGGATTTCGCTTCCGCTCCATCCGGGCTACGAAGCGCCTACGACTTCTCGGCCAGCGGATGCAGGTCGCGGACCAGGCTCTTCAGCCGCTCCTCGACCACATGGGTGTAGATCTGGGTGGTCGAGATGTCGGTGTGGCCCAGCAGCGTCTGCACGATGCGCAGGTCCGCGCCGTTATGCAGCAGATGGCTGGCGAAGGCGTGGCGCAGCACGTGCGGGGAGACCAACCGCGGCGCGAGGCCGGAGGCAGCCGCAAGCTCCTTCAGGTCGCGGGCGAAATGCTGCCGGGTCAGATGGCCGCTCTCGCCGGAGGAGGGAAACAGCCATTTCGAGGGCGCCGCCTTCTTCGCCTTCGGCTGCATCACTTCCAGCGCGGCGAGGTAATCGGCCATCGCCTGGCGCGAAGCATCGTTCAGCGGCACCAGCCGTTCCTTGTTGCCCTTGCCGCGCACCACGATCATCCGCGCATCGCGCCGCGCCGCGGCGACCGGCAGCGACACCAGTTCGGAGACGCGCAGGCCAGTGGCGTAGAGCACCTCGAGCAGACAGTAGAGCCGCAGCGCGCGCAGCCGCTGCGCCGGCGAGACGTCGGTCTGGGTCAGCTCCTTGGCGCGGGTCAGCATGCGGTCGACGTCAGCGATCGACAGCACCTTGGGCAGGCCGCGACCACGCTTCGGGCCGGACAGGATCGCGGCCGGATCGTCAGTGCGGACCCGCTCGTTGAGCAGGAAGCGGTAGAGATGCCGCATCGCCGACAGCCGCCGCGCCACGCTGGTCGACTTGAAGCCGCGCGTGTCCAGGTCGGCGAGGTAGCCGCGCAGCGCCTCAGTGTCGGCGCTGGTGAAGTCGGCACCGGCCTGGGTGAGGTAGTCGGAAAAATCCGTGAGGTCGCGCCGGTAGGCGTCGAGCGTGTTGAGGCCTGCGCCCTGTTCCGCGGCGAGCATGTCGAGGAACAACGCGGTCAGCTTGGCGTCCGAGGACTTGGCGGGGATCTTGGCTGCTAAGGGCATGCCAGAATCATAGCGGCTATTTCTTGAGGAACTTATCCGGCGGGATGGTCACGGTCATTTCCCGCGGTTTCGGGTGCACGAAATTCGCCAGCGCGAAGACGATGCCGTAGCCGATCCCGAAAATCACGGCGACGACCGTCAGGAAGCGGAACAGGCTGGGCATGGAGGCGACTCGGGCGGCGAATTAACCAATGAAATCATCCAACATGTTCCCCGCGCGGTTGCAAGAGTCGCTGGTAACGGTGTCGCCGGGGGTAGTATAGGTGGCTCGAATTCTGAACAATTCGTCCCAATATCCGAGCTTTTTGATGTCCGACGCAGCCGTACCGGCGCCCACCCACCCGACCCTGGAGGCCGACATCGCGGCCGCGCTGGGGCCGCGGTCGATCGTGCTGGTCGGCATGATGGGGGCCGGCAAGTCGACCATCGGCCGGCGGATGGCGGCGCGGCTCAAGCTGCCCTTCACCGATGCCGACACCGAGATCGAGACGGCGGCCGACATGACGATCCCCGAGATCTTCGAGACCCATGGCGAGGCTTATTTCCGCGACGGCGAAGCGCGGGTGATCGCCCGCATCCTCGACAGCGGCCCGATCGTGCTGGCGACCGGCGGCGGCGCCTTCATGCGCGAGGAGACCCGGAGCCGGATTCGCGACCGCGCGATCTCGATCTGGCTCAAGGCCGACAGTGATATCATCATGCGCCGGGTCCGCCGCCGCGCCGACCGTCCGCTGCTGCAGACCGCCGACCCCGAGGCGACCGTCAACCGACTGCTCAGCGAGCGCGAGCCGGTCTACGGCACCGCCGACCTGACGATCGCCTCGCGCGACGTGCCGCATGACCGCATCGTCGACGAATGCCTCGAGGCCCTGCATGCGCATCTGTGCGGCGCGCGGCCGGCCGGCGAGCCACCACCTGATGGATTGAACACGACCTCATGACTGCGCCCCTGAAACATTCCGCCTCCGTTACCGTCGACGTCGCGCTCGGCGACCGCGCCTATGACATCGTCATCGGCCGCGACGTGCTGGCCTCGCTCGGCGAACGCGTCGCGGCGCTGCGGCCCGGCGTGCGCACCGCCATCGTCACCGACCGCACCGTCGCCAGGCATTGGCTGGAGCCGACCGAAGTGTCGCTCGCCGCCGCAGGCGTGCCGACGTCGCGGATCGTCGTCGAGGAGGGCGAGGGCTCGAAGGGCTACGCGACGCTGACACAGGTCAGCGAAGCACTGATCTCAGCGAAGATCGAGCGCAATGATCTGGTGATCGCGCTTGGCGGCGGCGTGGTCGGCGATCTCGCGGGCTTTGCGGCCGCGATCCTGCGCCGCGGCGTCGATTTCGTGCAGGTGCCGACCTCGCTGCTCGCGCAGGTCGATTCCTCGGTCGGCGGCAAGACCGGGATTAACTCGCCGCAGGGCAAGAACCTGATCGGCGCCTTCCATCAGCCCGTGCTGGTGATTGCCGATACGTCCGTGCTCGACACGCTGTCGCCGCGCCAGTTCCGCGCCGGCTACGCCGAGGTCGCGAAATACGGCATCCTGGGTGACGAGGCGTTCTTCGCCTGGCTGGAGACGAACCACGCCGACATCTTCGCGGGCGGTGCCGGGCGCGAGCACGCGATCGCCACCTCCTGCCGCGCCAAGGCCGGCGTCGTCTCCCGCGACGAGCGCGAGACCGGCGAGCGCGCGCTGCTCAATCTCGGCCACACCTTCGGCCATGCACTGGAAGCCGCGACCGGCTTCTCCGACCGCCTGTTTCACGGCGAGGGCGTCTCGGTCGGCATGGTGCTGGCCGCGGAATTCTCGGCGCAGCTCGGCATGATTTCACCTGACGATGCGGCCCGCATCGCCCGTCATCTTTCCGCGGTAGGACTGCCGACGCGGCTGCAGGACATCGCAGGCTTCACGCAGGAAGGTCTCGCCGATGCCGACGCATTGCTGGCGCTGATGGCGCAGGACAAGAAGGTCAAGCGCGGCAAGCTCACCTTCATCCTGCTCGAGGCGGTCGGCCGCGCCGTCATTGCCAACAATGTCGAGCCGCAGCCGGTGCGCGACTTCCTGCAAGCCAAGCTGAAGGCTTAAAGCCACGGATCACGCCAGTGGGATGGTTGACCTTCTCGATCGTGCTGCTCTGTCTCTTCATCTCCGCATTCTTCGCGGCGAGTGAGACCGCGCTGACCGGCGCCTCGCGCGCCAGCATGCTGCGGCTGTCGAAACAGGGCAACAGCGAGGCCGGCGTCGTCTCAAGGCTGATCAACATGCGCGAGCGGATGATCGGCGCGCTGCTGCTCGGCAACAATATCGCCAATATCGGCGCCTCGGCGCTGGCGACCGGCGTGTTCACCGCCTGGTTCGGCGATGTCGGTGTGCTCTACGCTACCGCCGTGATGACCGTGATGGTCGTGGTGTTCGCCGAGGTATTGCCCAAGACCATCGCGATCAACGCGCCCGACCGCATCTCGCTGCTGGTCGCGCGGCCGATGCGGCTGACCATCTTCGTGCTGGGGCCGCTGCTCACCATCATCGAGACCATCGTGCTGGCGCTGATGAAGTTGCTCGGCATCAAGGTTGGCGCCCATCAGGCGGTGCTGTCTCCGACCGAGCGCCTGCGCGGCGCGGTCGACCTGCTGCATCACGAAGGCAAGGTCGAGAAGCAGGACCGCGACATGCTTGGCGGGCTCTTGGACCTCAGCGAGCTGCAGGTCTCCGACGTCATGGTCCATCGCACCGAGATGACCATGGTCAACGCCGACCTGCCGCCGGAAGAACTGGTGCGCGAGGTGCTGGCCAGCGAATACACCCGCATCCCGCTGTGGCGGGAAAAGCCGGAGAACATCGTCGGCGTGCTGCACGCTAAGGATCTGCTGCGCGCGATGCGCGCCAACGAGGGCGACATGTCCGCGATCGACGCCTCCGCGATCGCGCTGCCGCCCTGGTTCGTGCCGGAGATGCGCCCGGTCTCCGAACAGCTGAAGGCGTTCCGCCGCCGCAAGACCCACTTCGCCCTCGTGGTCGACGAGTATGGCGAGGTCGAGGGCATGGTGACGCTGGAGGACATCCTGGAGGAGATCGTCGGCGACATCTCCGACGAGCACGACGTCGTCGTCGCCGGTGTGCGGGCGCAACCGGACGGCTCCGTCGTGGTGGACGGCTCGGTGCCGATCCGCGACCTCAACCGCGCTATGGACTGGCGGCTGCCGGACGAGGAGGCGACCACGGTCGCCGGCCTCGTGATCCACGAGGCGCGCTCGATCCCGGAGCGCGGCCAGAGCTTCACCTTCCACGGGTTCCGTTTCCGCGTGCTCCGCCGCGAGCGCAACCGCATCACCGCGCTGCGCATCGTCGCTGTGCCGCGCGAGGCCGAGCTCGACGAGAAGAAGCCGAAGCGGGCGGGCACGGCGTTCTAATTAGCGCGACCCGACTGCCAGCACCGTCACCCTGAGGAGCCGCGAAGCGGCGTCTCGAAGGGTCGACGGCCCGGCTGGTGGCCGTACATCCTTCGAGGCTCGTTCTGCTCGCACCTCAGGATGACGGGTCTGATAGGCAGTGCCGACCGCTACTCGATATCGATCGAGATGCCCGACAGCTTCCACGCGCCGTCGGAGGGGATGAAGCCGAGCTGGTACTTCACCTGCTTGGGCGTGGTGTCGAAATGGCCCTTCAGCCGCAGCACGCCCTTGTCGTCGATCTTGGCGTCCTCATCGAGCACGATCGGCTTGGCGACTACGGCGTCGAACACGGCGTGCTTGTCGACCAGGTCCTTGAAGATGGTCTGCAGCTTGTCGGGCGGAAACTGGTCGCGGAACGGCTTCGAGATCTTGGCGTGGAACACGGTGAAATTATTCGCGGCGACCGCGTCGTTGAGCGAGACCAGGATGCTCTTGATCAGCACCTCCTGGACGAACGGGCTCGGCATATCCAGCGCCGCGGCCGGGCGTATCGCGCAGATCAGGAGCAGGCCGGCGGCGGTGACGATCGACCGGAAACGTGGCCAGCAAGGGATCATCAATGGCCCCATCTAAAGCGCGGAGGTGCTATTCTCATAACGGAAAACCGCTGCTTCGTCTTGAGGCAAGCGCGAGCTAGCGCGGCTTTTCCCCGGGGCCGTGTGCGTGGATCGCCAGCGCATGGACCGAGCCGGCGAGTTCCTGCGCCAGCGTCGCATTTATCATGCGATGGCGTTCGATCCGGCTCTTCCCTTCGAAGGCCGGAGACACAATATATACCCTGAAATGCGTCTCCCCGCCTGGCCTGTGGCCGGCGTGGCCCTCATGCAGATGTGACTCATCGACGACGTCGAGGCTTTCGGGCAAGAAAGCTTCACGCAACTTGTGTATGATAGCGTCTTTGGTGCTCATGGCGGCGGAGTTAGGTTCGCGACGGCTTTTCGTCAATGGTGCTAGCGGGAAACGAGGTCTGCGCAATGTCAAGACTTGAAGATTTGTGCATTGCGTAGTCAAAGAGATCATGCCGATCGATTCATCAAAATTCTTCGACTCCATTCGCATCAAGCCGACCAAGGTGAGTGCGAAGCGCCAGGCGCAGGCCGGCGAGCAGGCCGTGACCTGCGAGTGGGCGGGTTGCCAGAACAAGGGCGCACACCGCGCCCCGAAGGGCCGCGAGAATTCGCGCGAGTATTGGCACTTCTGTCTCGATCACGTCCGCGAGTACAACCAGTCCTACAATTTCTTCCAGGGTATGAATCCTGACGACGTCGCGCGCTACCAGAAGGACGCGCTGACCGGTCATCGTCCGACCTGGAAGATGGGCGCCAACAACGGCAAGAAGGAGAGCGGTCTCGATGCCGCCTCCGATCCGTTCCACGTGTTCTCCGAGCTCAACGGCCGCGGCCGCTGGCGCCCGGGGCCGGGTGGCGCGGAGCCCAAGCCCGAGACCCGCAAGGTCATGAACGCCGAGCGCAAGGCGCTGCTGGTGATGGGATTGGGGGCCGAGGCGACGCTGGAAGACGTCAAGTCGAAATACAAGGCGTTGGTGAAGCAGCACCACCCCGACGCCAATGGCGGCGACCGCTCCACCGAGGATCGCCTGATCGAGATCATCAAGGCGTACAATTATCTGAAGACCGTGGTGCGCGAGGCGTAGGTCATCGCCGTCGTCGCCGCTGCCTAGTGCGCAATTGCGCACGGGAGCAGGGGCCCATAACCACCGGCCGCTATTGTCTGCACAAGATGGTTGCCCGATTGCCCTATTGATGGGCCGCGGCGTATCGGTCCCTGCTTTCGCACTAGGGCATGCACACATCTCTGAGGCTCCATCCTTGGGCGACGGCGTGGAAGTGTTCGAGGCCGGTTTTGAAGGTGATGGGGCCTG
>NZ_LGHK01000292.1 GCF_001908235.1 Bradyrhizobium sp. NAS96.2 | reverse complement strand
GCCCGTAAGCTCCTCATCTTCATCAATACTGTCGTCGCTCGCGGCACTCCGTGGCAGCCGATGCACCCCGCAAGCTAACGGTTGCTCAGGATGACGGGTGATAGAGCGGGATTGATTGTCAAACAGCCACGATTTCGGTGTCATCACCCGCGCATGCGGGTGATCCAGTATTCCAGAGACGACCGAGGAGAATGAAAGCCCACGGCTCCTTCCCCGGCGTCGTCCCGGCGAAGGCCGGGACCCATACGCCGCGGCGAGCGTTGTCAACGGGACTCGTCGTACCAGCGTTGCGCAACAAGCAGCATCGGTGGTTATGGGTCCCGGCCCCCGTGCGCAATTGCGCACTAGGCCGGGACGACACTGAATTTGCGCGCGGCCTGCCGGAGCCCCGGCAAGGCCGCTTCGCATACGCATCATGCAATGGCGCGGCTGGGGAACGGGATGCCGGCGTAGTACATGGCGATCCCGGAGACATTTTCAGGCATGCTCGAGAAGACCCCGATCACCGGCGCGGCAGCCGCGCCGATCACCGATGGATTGCCTTGGGAAAGGCGCCGCTGGGCGGTGGCCGCGATCTTCACGGCGCTGGCGATGGCCTCGCTCGACACCGCGATCGCCAACATCGCGCTGCCCGCGATCGCCAGCGATCTGCATGTCAGCCCTGCGGAAGTGGTCTGGGTCGTCAACGTCTATCAGATCGCCCTGGTCGCGACGCTGCTGCCGCTCGGCGCGCTCGGCGAAATCGTCGGCCACCAGCGGATCTATCTCGGTGGCCTCCTGCTGTTCACATTGGCGTCACTCGGCTGTGCGCTGGCGTGGTCGCTGCCGAGCCTCCTGGTCGCGCGAACCCTGCAGGGCCTCGGCGCCAGCGGCCTGATGAGCGTCAACACCGCGCTGGTGCGCTTCGTGTATCCGAGCCGGATGCACGGTCGCGGCTTCGGCCACAATGCGCTTGTGGTTGCAACAGCCTTTACGCTAGGGCCGACGATTGCCTCCGGAATCCTCGCGCTCGGGACCTGGCCCTGGCTGTTCGCCGTCAACCTTCCCTTCGGCATCGTCGCATTGCTGATCGGCCTGAGGACGCTGCCGACGACACCGCGCGCCAAACACACCTTCGACTTCACCGGCGCCGCGCTGGCCTGTGCCTGCCTCGGCCTCTTCATCATCGGCATCGGCAGCGCCGCGCACAAGGCAGCGCCGGCGCTGGTCATCGCCGAGCTGGTCAGCGCTGTCCTGTTCGGCTGGATCCTGACCCGGCGGCATGCCGATCATCCGGCGCCGATGCTGCCGATCGACCTGTTCCGCCGGCCGATCTTCGCGCTGTCGGCCGCGACCGCGGTCTGCTCATTCGCTGTGCAGGGCCTCGCCTTCGTGTCCCTGCCGTTCTACTTCGAGGACATCCTGCACCGCTCGCAGGTCGAGACCGGCTTCTTCATGACGCCCTGGCCGCTGGTGGTTGCCTTCATGGCGCCGATCGGCGGCCGGCTGTCCGACCGCTATCCGGCCGGCATCCTCGGCGGCATCGGCATGCTGCTGCTCGGGCTTGGCATGGTGCTGCTGGCGACCCTGCCGCCGGAGCCGAGCGTCGCCAACATCGTCTGGCGCACCATGATCTGCGGCATCGGCTTCGGCTTCTTCCAGACCCCCAACATGAAGGCGATCATGTCGAGCGCGCCGTCGCATCGCAGCGGCAGCGCCAGCGGCATCGTTGCGACCGCGCGGCTGATCGGGCAGACCACCGGCGCCGCACTCGCCGCGCTCTGCTTCGCGTTGGCCGACCGTGAGGGCGCCACCGTGGCGCTGGCGCTGGGCGCCGGATTTGCCGCGCTCGGCAGCGTGATGAGCTTCCTGCGTTTGGCCGTCGTCTCACCGCAAAAGACATAACAGGCATGTAACGCGCGCAGGGGCGCGACCATACACCGCGGCATCAACTCTCTTCCGCGCTGCAAGCGCATATTCTTGATTTGAACCGCTCCAGGTTCAAGGCCAACATCGCGCCGAAGTCCAATCGGAGGATTGGACCATTCAGGGGAAAGCGATGGCAAACCTCAAAATCAACGGCAAGACAATCAATGTAGACGTCGAGGACGACACGCCACTGCTGTGGGCGATTCGAGAGAATGTCGGACTGACGGGGACCAAATATGGCTGCGGCATTGCACAATGCGGCGCCTGCACGGTGCATGTCGACGGAGTCGCGATGCGCTCCTGCGGCGTCACGGTCGGTGAGGTGGCCGGCAAGGAGATCACCACCATCGAGGGTCTCGAGGTCAACGGCGTGATGCACAAGGTGCAACTCGCCTGGATCGCAAACGACGTGCCGCAATGCGGCTATTGCCAGAGCGGCATGATCATGGCGGTCGCGGCCCTGTTGAAGGAAAACCCGAAGCCGAACGACAACGACATCAACGACGCCATCACCAATATCTGCCGTTGCGGCACCTTCCAGCAGGTGCGCGAGGCGATCCATGCTGCCGCGAACGCGTGAGGAGGCAGCCATGAATCTGCAAATCAACCAGCACGTCATGCCGAAACTCAACCGCCGCGCCTTCGTGATCGGCACGGCCACCGCCGGCGCCGGCCTCGCGCTCGGTCTCGATCTGCCGTTCGGCGGCCCCTCCGTGGTGCGCGCGGCCGACGGCGCGCCTGAAGTCAATGCCTGGGTCGTGATCCGGCCCGACGATACCGTGGTGATCCGCATCGCCCGCTCCGAGATGGGCCAGGGCACGCTGACCGGCCTCGCCCAGCTCGTCGCCGAGGAGCTGGAATGCGACTGGTCGAAGGTCACGACCGAATATCCAACACCCGGCCAGAGCGTCGCCCGCAAGCGCGCCTGGGGCGATTTCTCCACCGGCGGCAGCCGCGGCATCCGCACCTCGCAGGACTATGTCCGCAAGGGCGGCGCTACCGCGCGCGTAATGCTGATCCAGGCCGCCGCCAACGAGTGGAAGGTGCCGGCTTCGGAGTGCAAGGTCTCCAACGGCGTCATCACCCACACGGCATCGGGCAAGACGACGACCTACGGCAAGGTCGCTGAAGCCGCCGCCAAGCTCGATCCGCCGGCCGACGTCAAGCTGAAGGACCCGAAGGACTGGACCATCGCCGGCAAGGGCCTGAAGCGGCTCGACACCGTGGACAAGACCACCGGCAAGATGATCTACGGCATCGACGTCAAGCTGCCGGGCATGCTGAACGCCGCGATCAAGGACTGCCCGGTGTTCGGCGGCAAGGTGAAGAGCTTTGACGAAGCCAAGATCGCCGGCATGAAGGGCGTCAAGAAGGTGGTGCCGGTGGGCGACAGCGCGGTTGCCGTCGTCGCCGACACCTGGTGGCACGCCAAGACCGCACTGGATGCGCTGCCGATCGTCTGGGACGAAGGCGACAACGCAAAGGTCTCCAGCGAGACGATCGCGAAGTGGCTCGCCGAAGGGCTCGACAACGCGCAGCCGGCCTATGTCGGCAACCAGAACGGCGACGCAAAGGCCGCGATCGCGAGCGCGGCCAAGAAGGTGGAAGCGGTCTACAGCTACCCCTACCAGAACCACGCCACGATGGAGCCGATGAACGCCACCGTGCTCTACACGCCTGATAAATGCGAGGTGTGGTGCGGCACGCAGAACGGCGAGGCGGCGTTTGCGGCAGCACTCGAGGCCTCCGGCCTGCCGGCGGAGAAGGTCGACGTGCACAAGCTGATGCTCGGCGGCGGCTTCGGCCGGCGCGGCATGACCGACTATGTGCGGCAGGCGGTGGCGATCGCCAAGCAGATGCCGGGCACGCCGGTCAAGCTGTTGTGGTCGCGCGAAGAGGACATGCAGCACGGCAAGTATCACCCGGTCACGCAGTGCAAGCTGACCGGCGCGTTCGATGCCGACAACAATCTGGTCGCGCTGCACTACCGGCTGTCCGGCCAATCCATCCTGTTCTCGGTACGCCCGGAAGCGCTGCAGAACGGCATGGACCCGGCCGCATTCCAGGGCGTCGCGCAATCCGGCGAGGCCGCGATCGGCTATTCGGTTCCGAATTTGCTGGTCGAGCATTCGATGCGCAACCCGCACGTCCCGCCGGGCTTCTGGCGCGGCGTCAACGTCAATCACAACGCGATCTACATGGAATGCTTCATGGACGAGCTCGCCTTGGCCGCCGGCCAGGACCCGCTCGAATTCCGCCGCAGGCTGATGGGCAAGCACCCGAAGCATCTCGCCGTGCTCAATGCCGTGGCCGAGAAGATCGGCTGGGGTACGCCGGCGCCGCAGGGCGTCTATCGCGGCATCGCGCAGGTGATGGGCTATGGCAGCTACGTTGCCGGCGCCGCCGAGATCTCGGTGACCGACGGCAGCAAGATCAAGGTGCATCGCATCGTCGCCTCCACCGATCCGGGCTACGTCGTCAATCCAGCGCAGGTGGAGCGGCAGATCGCGGGCTCCTTCGTCTACGGCCTCAGCGCGTTGTTCTACGGCGGCTGCACCGTGAAGGACGGTCGCATCGAGCAGACCAATTTCGACACCTACAACTCGATGCGCATCAACGAAATGCCGAAGGTGGAAGCGGTGATGGTGCCGAGCGGCGGGTTCTGGGGCGGCGTCGGCGAGCCGACCATCGGCGTTGCGGCGCCGGCGGTGCTGAACGCCTATTTCGCGGCGACCGGAAAGCGCATCCGCTCTTTCCCGCTGCGCAACCAGAACATCTCCTTCGCCTGATCAAACCAGAAGCGGCGGCCCAGCGGCCGCCGCTTCCTTTTTCCGGATTGTCGTGCATGGCCGTCACGCGTCATCAGACGCGCAGGGATGTGGTGCGTGGCGCCGCTGCCGTCGCAGCGGCGGCGGCGTTGGCGCGTCCGG
>NZ_LGHK01000291.1 GCF_001908235.1 Bradyrhizobium sp. NAS96.2 | reverse complement strand
CAAGATCCGCCGCTTCGATCTTGCCGATCAGGCCTATGCGCAGGCGATCCGGCTTGGCGGCGAGACCGTGCAGATCCTGAACGACCAGGGATATTCCCTCATGCTGCGCGGCAATCTGAACGGCGCGCGGCGCAAGTTCGAGAAGGCGTATGCGCTCGATCCGGGTAACCCGGTCATCGCCAACAACCTCGAGCTTCTCAACGGCAGCCGGAAGTTCATCGAGCGGCCGCCGAACAATCAGCCGTAGTCTGATCGACCCCAAGGCGGCAGTTTGATGCCGCCGCGGCCGACCAAGGCGCGATGAACTTAGATCGCTTCGCCTTGCCCGCGCGCTCGACCTCTCCCCATTGGAGCGGTCGATTTGCGAACCAAATCGGGTTTGCGATCTATTTGCCCATTAAAGCTCGATAGCCGAAAGCTGCTATTCGGTAATCGCAACGCGGAAATTCGTCCAAGCACTTCCCTCGAATCTGAGGATGGAATCCGCGGTCGTCTTGTTGCCTGCGCGGCGGATTGCCAGGAGCCAGGATCTGTTGCGAAGCGGGGTCTTGGAGAATTCTCGGCTTGGCAACACGGTTACCGCCGCTGTTTTGTCCTCATGCGTATCAGGCTCGCCCCGGAGCCGTTTCGTTTGCGTGTCAATCCAAAAATCTTCATCGTATGGGTCCTCCCGGGACGATCAGTTGGGTATTGCTTCGCCTCCAGTCGGTTCTACCTGAATGGTGGGTGTGAACCGCTTTGCCGCGTACCGGATCAACGGGTTCTCAATCGCGCGCCAGCTTATTTCGGCTAGAATGCATACGAGCAGCAGCGCGACATAGGCCGGGTATTCACAGCGTCCGACCAGTGAGTTGATAACGACAATGTGGAACAGGTAGAGCGCGTAGCAGCGGCGTCCCGCCCAAATGAGTGGACGGAGGAGCACCACACGCTGCCCTGTGGAAGCCGCAGAGGCGGTTATTGCGCAACACATTAGAGCAATGATGGACATCGGCGGGAACGGCTCGATGATTATCCAGTAGGCCACGTCGAGGAGCGGCGCGCTACAGGCCAAGGCAAACCAAAGAAGGCTTGAACGGCAATAGCCGCGCCTATAGCTAGCTATAAGGACACCGCCGAACAGGTCATCGAAACGACCAGGGAGCAGGTACTCCCACGACTGATCGGCTAGATAGTAATGCAGTCCCCATCGCCATATTGGCGCAAACACTACGCCGCACCAGAGCACACGGACCAGCCAGCGGCGCGGAAGCCAGAAAATTATGGCAGGCAGGAGCAGGTAGAACTGTTCCTCAATGGCCAGGGACCAGCTGAGAAAGGCGGGTTCTCGGAATGGGTATCCGTGCTGCACCCACGGGATCGCTTGGGCGAAGAACAGGTAGTAGCCCCAGTACGGAGGAGTAGCGACGGCCAGCAGGAGCCAATAGAGCGGCAGGATGCGGAAAGCACGTCTGCCATAAAACGACGTAAAATATCCCGGCTGGTCTCGGCTATCGAGCAGAATGCCTCCGATCAAGTAGCCGCTGAGCACGAAAAACAGATCGACACCCAGCACTCCTAACTGAAAGCCGAAATAGTGGCAGGCGATCACCATCGAGATTGCCAATCCACGAACAACATCGAGCGGCTCTGAGCGCATAGGCTCCTCCGACGCTCACCGTAATGTCATCGCGGCGTACAATCTACTCCGCCGCTCCAACATTTCCTGCGCTACAGGACATGCAAATCGCCAAAGGACGTGACCGCCTGGGTCGGGCTCGCGGCGAGCTACGACAAGATCCGCCGCTTCGATCTTGCCGATCAGGCCTATGCGCAGGCGATCCGGCTTGGCGGCGAGACCGTGCAGATCCTGAACGACCAGGGATATTCCCTCATGCTGCGCGGCA
>NZ_LGHK01000290.1 GCF_001908235.1 Bradyrhizobium sp. NAS96.2 | reverse complement strand
GTGAAGGGTTGCGAACCCCTCATCTCAAGACAGGACGCCCCGTTGCGCTATCGTCTTGGCTACGCTGACCGCAGCAGCGCCCTACCGCGCGAGCGGTTTAGTCCTGTGGCCCTTAGCTGTCCTCGATCTTTGACGCAGTGATGGCTGCTTCTAATGGTGAAGCGGACATTGCAATACTGAATGAATGCCGGATTGAGTACACGGCCTAGCCGTCCTGCTCTGGATCGAGGCCGCGGGCGATCCGCACCAGCTGCGGCAGGCGCAGGATCTGCTCGGCCATCTTGCGCGCGTCATCTTTCGCCAGGCGCCGCATGAACCGGCGCCGGGTTTGCTCGTCCTCGAAATAGACATAGGCCAGATGTTGCTCGGCCGCGTCTTGGATCTCGAAACTCTCGGAGTGCTCCACGATGCGCCAGGGCTTCACAAACGGTTCATAGCCGCGCTCTTTTTTCGTCATGGCTATTCGTCGCCCTTGTTCTCGATCGCCTTCGGCTGCTGCTGCTCGAGCGCCTCGAGCAGCTCGCGCTGGCGCTTCTGCGCCTCGGCCGTGCGTTCCATCGCGGCGCGGACGTCGTCGACCGTTGCGCCGGTGTAGAATTCGGAAGTGATGGCAATCGTGGAATGGCCGAGCAGTTCCTGCACAATGCGCAGATTGCCGGTCGCGCGCAGCGTTCGCATCCCGGTCGTGTGGCGCAGGTCGTGAATGCGCGCATTGACGCCGGCTTTCGACCAGGCGCGATCCTTGTGCGACGAGAAGCCCTCGGCGGTGATCGGATAGCGCTGTCCTTTGACTAAGTCGCCGAGTTTGCGGCCCTTCCTGGTGCGGTTTTTCCAGGTCCGTTTCGCCTTGTAAGTAAAAACGAATTCCGGATGGTGACCGCGCCGGCGCCAAAGGATCGCGTAGGCCTCGCGTGACAGCGGCATGATCCTCGGCTCGTCGCCTTTGGTGATGACGGCGATCGTTCCGAGCTCGAAATTGACCTGCGACCATTTCAGCAACAGGTTTTGCCGGCGAAGCCCGGTGATGACTGCGAAGCGGCGCAGCTCGACAAAGTCGAAATCCTCGACCTCGTCGAGACGTTGCTCCTCGCTCGGCAGCAGTTCGCGGACCGGCCGTTTCTTTTGTTTGAGGCGGTGCTTTTTCCAGGTCGGCTCGTTCGGCAGAACCGCGTTCCAGTTCTCTTTCGCACGGCGCATCACGCGGCGCAGCAGATCCAGCGTGCGATTAACCGTCGACGGCGTGATCTGCCGATACAGGATTTTTGCTTTGCCCTTTTCCACGACCGTGCGATCGCGCCGCCGATCCTTCCGGCGTTCGGCGACGAGGTTCGCGACCGTGTCGTCGATAATGTCCTGCAGCAATATCTTGCCGCCGATAATCTCGACGATCCGGTCGAGCGCGGATTTGATCTTGAGGTCAGCCAAGTTCTGGCCGTGCTCGTCCCACCAGCGTTCGCAGGCGCGATCGAGCGTCAGCGGTCCTCGGCGGGCGGCGATCCAGCCGGCGACGAGCTCGCGAGCGCGCTCTTTTTCTTCCGCCTCGGCTGTACGCGCGTCACTCTCGCTCTCGCACTCGGTTGACCCGGAAAAGCGATAACCTTTGATCTGGAAATCGAAGTGCCAGTAACGGCTTTTGGCCGGGCGGTAGACGGACATGGCGTTGTTTCCTCGATCGCCTGCAGGAAAGCCTCGACGTCGGAGCGAGTGAACACGCGCCGAGGTTTTACGCGGCCCTTGCCTTTGATGCGGCAGGTCAGTCTTTCGTCGGCAATATGTCGCGCGATCGTGGTGCGGTCCATCGGCATCAGGCGCGCCAGCTTGGGAACGTCGATCGTCGCGAAGGCGGAGAAATGCGCGTCGAGCGCCTGCGGTAATGCAGTCATGGGGCTGCCTTTGGCTTGCGTTGCAGACGATCGTCGACGATCTCGGCTAGGCCGCGAGCGACCAGGCGGGCGGCGGTATCCTCGCGAATGGTGCGGGCGCCGAGGCGCCAGCCGCCGCGCGGGCGGCGGACGAAATGGTGACCGAGCGCGAGCAGGCGGAGCGTCACGGGTTGTCCCGAAATGGCACTGCTTCGCGCCAAGCGTGCGCGGGGCGGGATTGCAACGGGTTGAGTCCCCCCAACGCCTGAATCTTCTGGTTGCATAGTGCAGGGCGTGACCTTGTCGCTCAATTCACACCCGTAGATTTGCGGGCATTTCATTCAAATGGTTGTCCAACTAGAAACATTCCCGTTTCCGGCGCGGTGCCGGAGGGCCTGAGCAATAATCACAAAATGTGAATACAGGCAACGCTGAGATTAACAGCGTGTGAATGCCAGTGGAAAAACAACAATGAAAGCACTTATGTCGAGCCGTCCGCGGTCGTCGGACGCAAACCGTCATCTCGCGTTACAGCTCGCGATCCAGCTGCCTGATTCGACCGAGGACGCGCGCCAGGTCGTCGACGAGCTCGCCGTCCTGCTCGAGGGCTACATGACCGCGCCGGGGCCTCGGCCGCTATGGCAGCGGCAGGTCCTCGCGCTCGATCCGCCTTACCACGCCGGGCCGGCGCTGTTCTGGACTTTGGCGCTGTTTCTGCTGTGGATGCCGGTCGTCACGGCGCTGGTCGCGCTGGTCGGCGCTCCGTCGATCGAGGTCCCGATCATGGGGTCGCTGACGGCGGTCTGCTCGATCGTCTTTGGTCGACGCTATGGGGTGCTGTTCGGCGCGCTGGTCTGCCTCGGGCATAACCTGCTGATCGTACCGCCGGCGCTGGAATTGACGCTGCCGACCGCCTGCGAGCTCGTCTTGGCCTGCTGCTATGCCTGCGCTGCGATCGTGGTGCCGACGGTCGCAACGCATTCGGCGGCGTTGCGGGCTGCGGCTATGAGCGCTTGCGTGCGGCTCGCTCCTGCGCCTGGATCTGCGTCGCCAAATTGACGGGGACGTCGGAGGCCATGCCGCGATAGATCCAATTGAGGCCGACGCCGGTCGCCTTGCAGACCTTGAGGGCTGCATCGATCGTGATGCGCCGGCCGCCGGCTTCATAGTTGTTCCACTGCGGCGTATCGATCCCGACCAGGCGGCACCAGGCCGCCTGCGTCAATTTCATCGCCTCGCGCGTTCGCTTGAGGCGAAGCGCAACCTGCTCGGTACTCTCGGGATTTTGGTCTGATGATGCTGCCGCCATAACGAGCGGCAATGTCGCCGATGCTGCCAACATTTACCATTTACCCAATGTGAACGGTTTGGACATTCACAATCTGTGAAGTATCGTCCGGACGTCGTGAATGATTCGCACTTCAAAAAAGTTGGCACGGCAGCCGGCGTCGTTGACGCGGTCGGCGGGACTTTCAAGGCCGCGGAAATCGCTGGTTGCAAGCCGCCGGCGATCTCGAACGCGATCGCGCGCGGCCGTCTGCCTTCTCCGACATTTCTGATTTTCGAGGTCGAGCTCGCCGAGCGCGGCCTGGTCGCGCCGCCGGAGCTCTGGGGCATCCGGTCGCCTCGTCGCAAGCGTCGCTAACGGTTTTTCGCACAGGGGCAACATGGGGCGAGAGGCTACACGGGTTCCGGCCGGGAACGCAAAAAAGCGGACCGGCCAGCTGGCCGGGAAGAAACGGCCAGATGGCCGGTCGATCTCTCCGGCGATGCAGGCTTTCCGCAAGCTTTTCCCGCATCAGACCGCCGCTGAGCTCGCGATCCGGACCGGCGCCGAGATCCGTCACTGCGAGCGCTGTCTCGCTGGCGATCGAGATCTCGGCAGCGGCTTTCAAACCAAGCTGCTGCAGTCCGACGTCGGCGACAAGATCCTCGACGCGATCATGGGTGAGGCGCGGCCGGCCTGGTGGGTCGGATTCAAAAAACAGCTCGAGCTCTCGAAACTGGTCAAAGCGCAGGCCGAGCTCGGCCGGCAGATCGAATCCATGCAGCGCGGCATGGCGGATTAGTGGGGCAATCCATGGGGCAAGAGACTTTCGCCGGCGTCGACGTCAACGATCTGCGCTTTCTCGTCATGATGGGCTGCGTCCTGCTGCTCGCCGCGTTCGCTGCGATCGGCGCGGCGGCGCAGCCTTTCCTCGATCGCCGCCGCGATGCTGGCGCCGGTTTCCGCTGGGTGCGCCGATGACCAGGTCGGCCGCAGAAACCCGCGCGACGACGATCGCAAGGGACCAGCTGAAATCGATCATCGAGCGCATCGAGCGGCTGACCGAGGAGAAAAAGACGATCGCGGACGATATCCGCGATGTGTTCGCCGAGGCCAAGGGCAACGGCTTCGACGTCAAGGCGCTGCGCGCGATCATCAAGATCCGGCAGCAGGACCCGATTGATCGCGAGGCCGAGGAGGCGATCCTCGAGACCTACATGCAGGCGCTGGGGATGCTGTGATGCACGGCTCTTTCGCCAGTGTCCGGCCGAGCGAAATTGCCTCGATCGAGCGGCTGCTCGACTCCGGGCTGACGCCCTGGCGCCGCATCATCCTCTCGGCGCGCGATAACGTCTGGTCGCTGGTCGACGCCTGCGATTACGAGTGGCTGTCGAAAAATACCTGGAACGTGTCTTGGGGCTCGCGGACGCCCTGGCAACTCTACGCAAAGCGCAACGTCGGGCCGGAGCGTGCGACGCTGCGGCAACATCGCGAGATCAAGATCGTCCGCGATCCGCGATCCGAGCGGTTCATGCGGACGCATCACGTCGACCACGGCAACGGTCAGACGCTCGACAACCGCGACGACAATCTCTCGTGGTGCACCCACAAGCAGAACATGAAGAACCGCCGGCCGCGCGCGGCGATCCCTTCGCTCGAGCAGATCGTCCTCGAGCTGATGCGCGTTCACGACATCCCATTTCCGCAGGAGGTTCCGTTTTGACCGACGTTCCCGCATCCCAAGGCATGGGGCTAACAGCCCGGATGGCGGCTGCTCTGGCTGCAATTACCGAATTCGTCGGCCGTCATGGCGTGATGCCGTCGCGCCGGCTGCTGGCCGACGCGATGGGCTGCAGCCCGAACAATGCCAACCGGCTGATGCAGAGCCTGGTCGACCGCGGCGAGCTATCGACCGTATCGCGGGGCGGCTCGCTAGCCGGTTTCGGCCGTGCGGGCGTGCTGATCTCGATCCGGCCGCATATCGCGGCGCGGCTCGCGGCCTACTGCGCAGCGAATGACGAGCGTGTGATGGCGGTCGCGGAGGACGCGATCGCGCTGCATCTCGACGGGCTCGCGGGTGACGTCGCAACCGTCGTTCCGTGCGGCGACGGCGTTGCCATTATCGTCGACGACGAGGAGGGCTCCGCGTCGTGACCGAGCTCGTCCGATATGAGGCCGCGCGCCGCGCTCTGGCCGAGGCCGTCGCCGTCGACGAGGTCCTCGAGATCCGCGACGAATGGGAGGCGATCCGGCTCGCCGGGCTTGTTGCCAAGGATATTGAGCTGCAGCTCCATGCGGCGAAGATCCGCTTTCGCGCCGAGCGCCGCCTCGGCGAGCTGGTCCGCGAGCAAAAGAAGACGGTCGGCCTCGCCAAGGGCGGCCAGCCCTACCAGTCCGAGCGGGAACAGGTAGACCGGCCGGCGACGCTGGCCGAGGCGGGCATCGATCGGAAGCTGTCGGCGCGGGCGCAGCGGATCGCCGAGATGGGTGCGGAAGAATTCGAGGGCGCGCTCGTCCAGCATGAGACCGAGATGCGGTCGGCCAAGGGCCGCGTTTCGATGGACCTGACCAAGGTCGCCGCCGAGGAGAAGGGCCGCGAGCATCGCCGCAACGTAGCGCAGGCGCTGTCGGACGCCTCGGCGCTGCAGCCGACCGGCCGCAAGTATCCGATCATCTATGCAGATCCGCCGTGGCATCGAAACCAGGGCGTGACCAGCCGCTCCTATGAAAACCACTATCCGACCATGGCGTGGTCGGAGATCTGCGACCTGCCGGTCAAGGATATGGTGCTGCCGGACGCCTGGCTGTTTCTCTGGATTCCGCGCGCGCATCTGCTCGCCTGGCATGAGGCCGAGATCGAGGCGACGGATCTGCGGACCGGCGAGGTCATCAAGGTCCGCTGCCAGATGCCGCTCGCCTCGGCGGTCGCGCTTTCATGGGGCTTTGAGTC
Organism: Bradyrhizobium sp. NAS96.2; assembly: GCF_001908235.1. Lineage (GTDB taxonomy): Bacteria > Pseudomonadota > Alphaproteobacteria > Rhizobiales > Xanthobacteraceae > Bradyrhizobium. Next base: position 3,238 of record NZ_LGHK01000290.1, on the reverse strand, counting down.
CTACTCGACGGCCTTCGTCTGGACGAAAAACGATGACGAGCATCCGGACGAGGCCGGCGGCGCCGTGCTGGTGCGCGACCAGGACGAGCTGCTGCTGCTGTTCAAGCGCGGCAAGGGCCTGCCGAAACCGGCGAGCGGCGAAAAGTTCGGCTCAAACCATCGCGAGCGGTCGCGTCCGCTCGGTCACTCGCGCAAGCCGGAGCATTACCGGCGCATGATCGCCGCGATGGGCGGCGGCGTGCCGGCGCTCGAACTGTTCGCGCGCGTCGACGCCGAGCATCCGCTGCCGACCGGCTGGCATGCGTGGGGCAACCAGGCCGCGGCGCCGGCAGACGAGCCGAGCGGCTCGCGCTGGATGACGCGCGAGGAGGTCATCGCGGCTGACATTGCCGCAATCGAGCGAATTGATTCCCAAGCGATCGCGGGCGCGAGCTCGACGCCTGACGGGGCGTCAGCGAGTATAGAGCCGCCGCGCGATCGGACTGCCGATGGTCGGTCATCGGACGAGGCCGCAACGGGTAGCCATAGCGCTGCGGCCTCACAGTTAGCGGACGCCGGAGCTCACGCCGGCGATCGTCCAGCCCTAACGGACGCTGTTGCCGCGTCTCCGATCGGGGAAGTCGTTTCGAGCGTCGCCGTAACGGGCCGCGCCGATACAGCCGAGCCGCCGGCGAACCGACCTGGACGCGAAATTCCTGCCGACGACGGGCTCGACATCCCGGCGTTTCTGCGCCGCGCGACTAAGCCGGCGCCAGAGCTCGTCGTTGCGCAAAGCGAGATGGATCTCGCGCGCATCGATCGCGCGCCGGCCGAGGTCGTCGACGATCGCCTGCAAACTCGATTGCCGCTGACCGAGGACGAGCTCGACATGCAGGCCGCGCTGCTCGCGATCGACGCCGGCGAGAAGATCGACGGCGACATGGTTCGGCATCTGGTCGGCGCCGGTTTCGCGCATTGCTCGACATCCAGCGTCAAGGTCAGCGACGCCGGCCGCGATTTCCTCGCGCAGCTGGTTGCGTCGCCGGCGCCGGCCGAGATCGAGGCGCGCGCATGACCGACAAGGTTGCTCTATTCCGGCAGATCGCTGCGGTCGAGAACGAGATCAAGGATCGCAGCGCCGGCTCGCGCTCGAGGCTCGATCGCTCGGCGTCGCAGCGCCAATGCGACGGGCTCGAGGCTGGCGCGAAAACACTGCGCTGGCTGCTGCAAAACGAGGCTCGCATCGCTGCCGCGGCGACGCTGCCGGCCGGCGCAATTTCGATGACCAGGCAGGCCACTGCCGTCGAGACCGAGCTCAAGGATCGCCGCAGCGGCGCGCGCGGCAAGTTGAGCTCGGCTGCGGCGATCTATCAACGCGATGGCCTCGAGGCCGCTGCGAATACGCTGCGCTGGTTGCAGCAGAACGAGGCGAGCATCAAAGGGGCAATGCGGCAATGAAGCAAACGAAACTGGCATCATTCGCGGAGAGCGCGATCAACGTCTTGGTTGGCTTCGGCATCAGCCTTGCGGCGCAGGTCTATTTCCTGCCGCTGCTCGGCGTCACGGTCTCGATCGCACAGAACATCACGTTCGCCCTAATCATGATCGTGATCTCGATCTGCAGATCGTACCTGCTGCGCCGGCTATTCGAGGCGCTGCATATCCGCCGGCCGCTGTCGCCGTTCATGCAGGCTGTTATCGCCGAGCGGTTTCGCCAGGTCGAGCGCGAGGGTTGGTCGACCGAGCATGACGACGGATACGATCGCGGTACGCTGGGCCGGGCTGGCGCCGCGTTCATTCTGCACGCCGGCACGGAATCGCCAGCGGTCCCGCACGAATGGCCTTGGACGCGCGAATGGTGGAAGCCGGCAGGTTATCGGCGCGACCTGGTCCGCGGCGTCGCATTGGCGATCGCCGAGGGCGAGCGGTTCGATCGCAACCGGAATCCGACCGGAGTGCCGGCGCGTTTGAGGCGACCGCTTGCGGCGCAGGAGCAGCGGCAATGACGCAGCTCGAGATCGCAGCGCTCGCCGTCGGCGCGTTCGGCCTGTTCATGTTCGGCTATTCGCTGGGTTGGATGCAGCGCGGACGGTGCGGACGGATCTGGTTCGATCGGGCAGGGCAGTGCCTTTGCATGGATCGAGCCTTGTCGCCGGCCGAGGTCGACGAGGTCCGCCGCATCTGGCGTGAGGCGGCGACGGAAGGGCGCGAGCTGCAATGAAGGCTTCGCGCAAGAGCTCGACGCGGCACAAGTGGGGCGAAAAGGTGCGTTTCCCGCTCAAGACCGAGCAGCAATGCAGCCGCTGCGACATGGTGAAGGTAGGTCGCCGCGAGGGCGGTCCTGCTGGTTATTGGGATGAATTCTGGCGCGGCGAGGAGCGCATCCATTGCACAGCGACGCCGGCCTGCGATGCGCGGCGCGAGGTGACAGCATGAGCCGCGGGCCGGCCTGGACGGCGGAGGAGCATGCCGAGCTGATACGCCTGCGCAGCGGTGACGGCGTCACTATGCGCCCTTGGGCAACGATTGCGTTGCCCGGCCGAACCAGCAAGGCGTGCGAGAATGAGTTTTATAAAGCGCGTCTCGCGCAGCGGACGATCTCGGCATTCCAAAAGAAGCGGCGCGGCCGGCCGCCTGGTCCGGCAGTCAAGCCTGCTCTGGTCGACGAGGTCGCGATCGCAGCGCCCAAGGCGAGATGCGAGCGGCGGCAGCAGGATCTCGACGTTCTGCGCGATTGGGCCGAGCTGCGCGATCGGATCGCCGTTTGCGGTCTGACTGGCGGCGTCCTGGGAGATCCTCGGCCAGGGCGTAGCGCGCTCGACCAGCGCAGGGCGGCGAGTAGGGACGGCAATGGCGCCGGCTAACGGGATCGTGCGCTGCCTGGCCGCCGAGGGGCCGGAGGCGATGGCCCTGGCCGAGGTCATCTGCCAGCTGGTCGTCAAGGGTGCCGAGCTCGGCGAGCTCGAGGAATACGAGATCCCGGATCGCGACGCGCTCGCCGCCGGCGTCGTCGATCCGCCGCGGCTCAAGCGTCGCGGTTTCCGCCGCGAATGGCTCGAGCGGCTCGACGTCGCAATCGAACGGGATGCGTTCTTGCGCATGTCGACGCGCGACATCGTCGATCGCCTGCTGCAGCCGCGGCTGTGAATTTCCAAGTGTTTGTTGCGTCCAGCGTTTCCCGAATTCTCTCTGGTTAGGAAGTTAAGATGACCGCGAAAAAGCGGGCGCGACGCATCGCCTCGGATGAGGCGACGGCATG